>SBGO01000554.1 GCA_006226565.1 Deltaproteobacteria bacterium
AGGCCGCCGGCTGGGACGTCGTCGCGGCCGACACCGCGGCGCTCGGCTGGCCCCGCGCCGCCACCACCGCCCTGCGCGAGCGGCTCGGCCTGACCGCCGCCGACGAGGACGCGGACGACGCCGCCTCCGTCGACACCGCAGAGACCGAAGCGAGGCCCGACGATGGCTGACGACCGCATCGACCAGCTCTTCGACACCCTCGACGCCTGGCGCCACCTCCCCAGCTATCAAATGGAGCGGCGGGCCGACCTCTTCTTCGCCCTCTACCTGCGGGAGGTCCTGCAGGCGGAGCTCGGCGTCGCGCTCCACCCCGAGCTCATCCCGGAGCTTCCGCTCCGAAACGGGCTCATCAAGCCCGAGAAGGATGACTCGAGCCGGTCGACGAAGGTCGACTACGCCGCGTTCGAGCCCGCCGCGTCGCGGGTCTGGCTCGTCGAGCTGAAGACGGACATGCGGTCGCGAAAAGAGGATCAAGACGAGAACATGAGGAGCGCGCAACGGATCGGGTTCCGCGCGGTCGTCGACAACATCCGCCTCATCGCGCTACGTCCCAGGACCCCCACGAAGAAGTACCTCCACCTCCTCCGCGCGCTGGAGCGCTGGGGCTTCCTGTCGCTGCCGGAGGTGCTGAAGGGAGCGCCGCAGCGCGTCGACAAGCGCACCCTCGCGGAGATGGCGGTGACCGCGGACGCCACCCTCGAGATCGTCTACGTGCAGCCGAACGACCGCGACGGCGACGCCCGAGCGATCTCCTTCGAGCGCTTCGCCGCGCACGTCGCGGGCGACGGTCCGCTCGGCGAGCGCTTCGCCCGCTCGCTCACCGCCTGGGGCGCCACGGCCGCCGGCGACGCCACGCCCGCCGGCGACGCCACGCCAACCTCCTGGGGGCGCCCGTGATCCACTACGAAGTCGCCACGGCCCAGTCGTTCTGGAAGAGCCGCGACGCCCTCGGCTCGACCCAGCAGGCCGCCGTCGCCGACGCCATCGAGAAGCTCCAGCGCGGCGTCGACGTGCGCGTCCACAAGCTCGAGTCGATGCCCTTCGTCGCCTTCTCCGTGAACCGGGACGCGCTCCGCGTCGTGTGCCATCGCGAGGACGATCTGCTCGTCCTCCTCCACGTCGGCCCCCACGACGCCGCCTACGACTGGGGCAAGCGACACCGCGTCGTGCAGGTCGGGAGCTTCGTCCGGCTCATCCGCCTCACCGTCGAAGACGAGGCCGCGACGGCCCACGTCGACGTCGCCCCCGAGCGCGCGCCCGAGATCCCGGCCCTCCCCGGCCCGCTGAGCGCGGTCACGGACGCGGCGTTCGAGCGCCTCGACATCGCGGGCCCCACCGCGGACGTGCTCCGCGGCCTCCCCGACGAGGACGTCCTGCTCGACGTGCTGAGCCACTTCCCGGTCCCGCGCGCCGACGGCGTGCTCGGCCTGGCCAGCGGCGACGCCGACCCCGAAGCGCTCGAGCAGGCCTACCGCGCGGCGCTCGTCGCGAAGGCGCCCGCGCCGACCTTCGACGCGGCGATCCGCGGCGACCAGAACGCCGCCGAGTTCTGGATCCCCCACCCCGAGGACGAGGACTACCTGCGCGCCCTGCGCGGGGACTTCGACGCCTGGCGCGTCTTCCTCCACCCGTCCCAGCGGGCGGTCGTGCGGGTCAACGCCAAGGGCGCGGCCAAGGTCACCGGCGGCCCCGGGACCGGTAAGACCATCGTCGCGCTCCACCGCGCCAAGCACCTCGCGCAGCAGGCGCAGGGCAGCGACCGGGTCCTCCTCACGACCTTCAGCAACGTCCTGACCGAGCAGCTTTCCGACGGCGTGGACCAGCTCTGCGGCGCGGTCGGCCCGCTCCGCGACCGCGTCGTCGTCGACAGCCTCGTGCGCCAGGCCCAGGCCGTGCTCCGCGGCGTCGGCGCGCCCGCCACCCTCGTCACCGACGACGCCGACTGCTGGGCGCGGGCGCTCACCCACGACGCCACCGGGCGGGGCCAGGCCTTCTACGCCTCCGAGCGCGAGCACGTCCTCGCGGTGCACGGCGCCTGGACCGAGGCGCAGTACCTCCGCGTCCGGCGGACCGGCCGCGGGACCGCCCTCGACCGCGCCGGCCGCCGCGAGGTCTGGCAGGTGCTCGCCGCCTACGAGGCGGCGCTCTTGGCGGCCGGCGGCGGCGACGTCATCGCCCTCTGCCACCGGGCGACCGAGGCCCTCACGAGCGGCCGCGCCACCTCGCCCTACGTCGCCGTGCTGTGCGACGAGATCCAGGACGTCGGCGCGAGCGAGCTCCGCTTCCTGGCCGCCCTCGCCACCGACCCGGCGACCGGCGCGCTGCGCCCCAACGGCCTCACCCTCTGCGGCGACGGCAACCAGCGTATCTACCGCGTGCCCTTCACGCTCCGCGCCTGTGGCATCGACGTCCGCGGCCGCGCCTCGCGCGTCCTCCACCTCAACTACCGCACCACCGAGGCGATCCGCCGCCACGCCGTCGCGACCCTCGCCGGCACCGCCGACGAGCTCGAGGACGAGGGCGTCGACCCGCTCCGCGGCTACCGCTCCCTCCGCCGCGGCACCCCGCCCGAAGAGCGGTCCTTCGCGACCCCCGAGGCCGAGGCCGCCTGGATCGCCGAGCTCGCCGCGGCGGACCCGAGCCGCCTCCTGGTGCTCGCGCGCAAGCGCGGCTGGCTCGCCGACCTCCGCGGGCACCTGCGCGCCCGCGGGCTCGAGCCGCGCCTCCTCGAGAGCGGCGACAAGCCCTCGCCCGAAGACCGCCTCATCCTCTGCACCCTCCACCGCAGCAAGGGCCTCGAGGCCCCGCGCGTCGTGCTCGCCGGCCGTCAGCTCGTGCCCGCCCGCTTCCCGGGCGGCGGCGACCCCGCCGACCGCGAGCTGTGGGACCGCAAGGAGCGCTGCCTCCTCTACGTCGGCCTGACGCGCGCCCGCGACTGGTGCGGCGTCTCGACCGTCGGCTAGCGCGTCGAACCCAGAGCGCGACGCGCCCAAAGAGCGCCGGGCCGGCCGCCACCTGCGGTCGGCCCGGCGTCACGGGAGGGGCACCCGAGCCTTGGAGCTGCCCCTCCCTCCCCGTCCGACCGACGTCAACGGTCGGCGAGGATCTCCGACAGGTGGGTGAGCGGCGCCTCGCCGCCCATGACCCGGAGCGTGTTCTTAAGGCGGATGTGCTGGATGAGGAGGTCGTGCTCGGCCAGGTGGCGCGGCGCGACGTGGGGGCTCATGAAGTAGAAGGCTGGTCCAGCGAGCCGTTCGGGGGGCGCGATCCCCTCCAGGGACAAGCGGACACGTGTCCGGCCTGGGACTGGTGAGGGCGGACACGTGTTCGGGGGGACCCGGCGCGCGGGACAGCGAGCCGAGGAGCTAGGCGAGAGCTGCGTCGTCGGCGGCGACCGCGCCCTTCTTGCCGCGCCGACCGAGCATCGACACGGCGGGCAGGACGTAGAGGGTCAGGAGCGCCGACACGAAGATGCCGCCGATCGACGAGGCGCCGATGCCGATGCGCGGCTCGCTGCCGAGGCCCGTGGCGATGGCGAAGGGCAGCATGCCCAGGATGGCGGCCAGGGTGATCATCAGGACCGGTCGCAGCTGGTCGCCGGCGGCGTAGGCCATGGCCTCGGCCCTGGACATCCCCTCGTCCGCGATGAGCTGGCGCTGCCGCTCGATGATGAGGATGGCGTTGTTGACCACGATGCCGATGAGCACGACCACCCCGAGCATGACGAAGATGGAGATCGCCTCGCCCGCGACGACGAGCCCGAGCAGGATCCCGATGAAGGCCAGCGGCACCGTCAGGAGAATGAGGAGCGGCGTCACGAAGGACTCGAGGATGGCCGCGAGGACCAGGTAGATGAGGATGAGCGCGATGAGGATCGCCTGCCCGAAGGCGATCATCGCGTCGTTCATGACCTCGACCATCCCGGTGAAGCGCGTCGTGTAGCCGGCGGGGAGCCCCGCCTCGCCGGCCATGATGCCCCCGAGGGTGCTGACGGCCTCGCTCAACGGGACGCCGTCGGCCGGGTTGGCGAAGACCTTGGTCACGCGCTGGCGACCGCTCCGCAGGATCTGCGTGGGCGCGCGGTCGAGCTCGACGGCCGCGAGGCTGGCGAGCATGACGGGCTTGCCGTCGGCGGCGGGCAGCATGAACTCGGAGACCTGGTCGCGACCGTCCTCCTCGGCGAGCTTGACGCGGATGTCGTAGGTGCGCGAGCCGTCGCGGAAGACCCCGGGCACGAGCCCGGCGAGGTTGCCGCGGAGGGTCTGCCCCAGGGTCGTCACCGGCATGCCGACGTCGGCGAGCACGGCCCGGCGCGGCTTCACCCGGAGCTCCGTCTTGCCGGGCCGGACCGAGGTGTCGACGTCGGTGAGGTCGGTGCGCGTCGCCGCCGCGGAGGCGCCGCGCTTGGCGAGGACGTTGAGGGTCGCGATGTCCTCGCCGGCGACCTCGAGCTGGACCGACTGGGAGTTGCCGCCCATGGCGCTCGGGACGCCGATCGACACGCGGCAGCCCGGCTCGGCGCCGACCAGCTCACGGGCCATGTCGCTCAGCTCGAAGATGGTCTGCTCGCGCTCGGTCTTCGAGGAGAAGACGAGGAGGATCTGGGCGAGCTCGGTGCCCTGGGAGGCCTGGCCCATCGACGCGTCGAGCCGCCCTACCGTGGTGTAGGTGCGCTGGAGGTGCGGCAGCTGCGCCAGGCGCGCCTCGACGGCCTTCGCCTTGGCGATGGTGTCCTCGAGGGTGCCGCCGGTGGGGTACTCGAGCTTCACCGACAGGTTCCCCTGGTCGCTCTCGGACATCATCGTGAAGCCGGCGCCGTCAGCGAGCCGCCCGCTGACGATCAGCACGCCCACGACGGCCACGAGCATCCCCACGATGACCAGGCGGTGCCGGCCGAGCCACAGCAGCGAGCGGGTGTAGCGCTCGCCGGCCCACTCCAGGGAGCGGTGCTGGACGGCGGCGAGGCGGTCGAGGAGCCCGGTCCCGCCGGCGGGCTTGAGGAGCTTCGCGGCCAGCATCGGCGTGAGGGTGAAGGAGATGAAGAGCGACACCGCGGTCACCACGATCATCGTGGTGGCGAAGGGGGCCAGCATCATGCCGACCAGCGAGCCCATGGTGGCGATGGGGATGAGGACGACGAGGTTGGTCCCGGCGCTGGCGAGGACCGCCATCGCGACGTCCCCGGTGCCGAGGCGCGCCGCCTCCGCGGGGTCACCGGACTGCACGAGGCGCTTGGAGATGCGCTCGATGACGACGATGGAGTTGGTCACGAGCACGCCCACCGACAGCCCGATGGACAGCGTCGTCACCGTGTTCAGCGTGAAGTCCATCATGCGCAGGACCAACATGCTCGCCACGTAGGTGACCGGCATGCTGATGGCGACGATGATCGTCGAGCGGAGGTTGAAGAGGAACAGGAAGAGGATGAGGGCGGTCAGGCCGACGCCCACGACGATCGAGGACAGCGCGCTGTCGACGGTGGCCTGGGCGAAGGCGCCGTCGTCGGTCACCCAGACGAGCTCCATGCCGCCGGGGAGGTCGGCGCGTAGCTCGTCGAGGCGGCTCCGGACCTCGGACGCCACCGCGGCGATGTTGGCCTCGGACTTCTTCACCACGCGCACGGCGATGGCCGGCTGCCCGTCGACGAAGGCGGCCTCGCGGCGGTCGTCGGTCCCCATCACCACGCTGGCCACGTCCCGCAGCAGCACGCGCGCGCCGGCCTGGCCGACGAGCTCGAGCTCGCCGAGGCCGCCGATGGAGTCGTACTCGGCGTCGAACTTCACCGGGAACTCGCGGTCGCCCTCGTGGACGCGCCCGGCCGGGATGTTGACGACCCCCTGCCCCACGGCCTGGACCACCGACGGTGTCGTCAGCCCTTTGGCCGCGAGGCGCGCGCGGTCGACGAGGACGTGGACCTCGCGGTCCGCGCCGCCGATGAGCTGGACCTGGGCGACCCCCGGGATGGTGGCGAGGCGGCCGCTGAGCTTCTGGTCGGCGTAGTCGTAGAGAGCGTCGACGCCGACGCTGCCGGTGAGCGCGAGGTTGATGATGGGCCTGGCGCTCGGGTCGACCTTGGCGATGACCGGGTCCTCGGCCGCGCTGGGGAGCTGAGAGCGGGCGAGGTCGAGCTTCTCCCGGACGTCCACCGCCGCCTCGTCGACGTCCACGTCGAGGTCGAACTCGAGGATGATGGTCCCGACGTTCTCGATGGCGATGCTCTGGATCTTGTCGACCCCGGGGACGGTGGAGACCGCCGCCTCGAGGGGCTCGAGGATGTCGGCCTCGATCTCCTCGGGCCCCGCGCCCGGGTAGACCGTGGAGATGTTGACGACCGGGATGTCGACGCGCGGCATGAACTCCAGCGGGACGCCGCGGAAGGCGTTCAGGCCGAGGATCACGAGGCCGATGACGAGGGCGCCGATGGTGACCGGGCGCCGGACGGACAGGTCGCTCAGGATCATCGGGCGGCCTCCACCACGCGCACGGCGTCGCCCTCGTCGAGGAGGTTCTGGCCGCTCGTCACGACCGCGGCGCCGGCCGCGAGGTCCCCACCGCGCACCTCGACGAAGCCCCGCTCCTCGAGGCCGGTCTCGACGTCGACCAGACGCGCCACGCCGCCCTCGGCGACGAAGACCGCCGAGCGGCCGTCGCGCTCGACCAGCGCCGCGCTCGGCACGCCGAGCCCCTGCCGCGTCTCGAGGACGACGGTCAGCTCGGCCATGGCGCCCGAGGCGACGCGCTGTCCGGCGTTGTCGATGGCGACCTTGACCTCGAAGGTCCTGAGGCGCGGGTCGATGGCCGGGCTCTTGTACGTGACCGGCAGCTCGCCCAGGTCCTGACCGAGCGCGCTCACGCGGGCCCGCGTCTCGCCGACCCGGACGAGGTGATAGACCTGCGCGGGGAGCATCGCCGACACCTCGACGGTCGAGGTGTCCTCGATGTGGACGACGGGCTTGCCGTTCGCCGCGTCCTCGCCCACGTCGTAGAAGACCTTCGTGACGGTGCCGCCGATGGGCGCCGGCACCGTCGCGTCGGCCAGATCCTGCTCCGCCTTGTCGAGCCCGACCACGGCCTTGTCGTGGTCGCCCGCGGCGAGGCTCACGAGGATCTTGCCGTGCTTGTAGGTCGCCTCGGTCTGCACGTAGCGGCTCTCGATCTTCTCCTGGGTGTCCGCCGAGACGGTGTGCGAGGCGAGGAGCCGCTCGTAGCGCTCGTGGTCGACGGTCGCCTTGGCGAGGTCGGCCTCGACCTGGACGAGCCGGGCGCGCTTCTCGCGGATGGCGAGGCGCGCGAGGGCCTCGTCGGCGCGGGCGGCGCGGACGGCGATCTCGAGCCGCGACGCGTCGACGGCGAAGAGCGGGTCGCCCGCGGCGACGCGGTCCCCCTCGTCGACGGCGATCTCGACGAGCCGCCCCGGAATCCGGGCGACGACGTCCACGCTCGCCCTGGCCTCGACGTTGCCCTGGAGGGCGACGACGTGGGCGAAGGGGCGCTCCGCGGCGGCGCCCGTGACGACGCTGCGGACCTTCTGCTGTGCGGGGGCGGCGGGCTCGACCACGGCCGCCCCGTCCCCCTGGGCTTCCGCCGACGAGGCCGCGCCGGAGGCGACCAGCCCCCCCGTCACGACCGCGCCGACCAACACCATGACTCCGACCACCTTCATCGCTCTCATCTCTGGCTCTCCCTGTCGCTCTTCATCCAAGGTTCTTCGCTGCCGCTCGGGGCACGTCGTTCACTGGCCCTGGCCTGCGACCGGCAGGCCCAGGGCGTGTCTCAGGGACTCGGCCGCCATCAGGGCGGCGTAGCGCGCGTTGGCGTGGTCCACCCGCGCCCGCGTCACCGCCGCCTGGGCGTCGAGGACGTCCGTCGCCGTGGCGACGTCCTCACCGAGGCGCGCCTCCTCGATCCGCAGCGCCTCCTCGGCCTGCTCGACCGCCACCGCGGCCACCCCGAGGGCCTGCTGGGCGGAGTCGAGGGCCTCGCGCCGGTCCACCACCTGCAGGCGCAGGAGCCGCTCGGCCTGCCGCCCCCGCTTGGCGGCGCGCTCGGCGGCGAGCTCCGCGGACCGGGCCGCGTCGTAGCGCTGCCCCCAATCCCAGAGGTCCCACTCGAGGGTCAGCCCGACGAAGGCCGAGTCCTTGATGGCGAGCCGCCCCTGCCCCTCCGAGTGGGAGTAGCGGCCGACCAGGGCGACCGTCGGGGCGACCTGCCACCACGAGGCCGACGCGCCGTGCTCGGCCGCGCGGATCTGCGCCTCGAGCTCGTCGAGCTCGGGACGGTTCAGCGGCGCCTCCGGGTCGATGGCGACCGCGGGCCCCTCACTCGCGAGCGGCGCGGGGGCGACGGGCGCGCTGCTGTCGCGGCCGATCTCGACCGCCAGGGCCGCCCGCGACAGGTTCACGCCGCTGACGGCCTTGATGCGGGTCTGGCGGGCGCGCGCGAGCTCCACCTCGACCTTCAGGACGTCGTTGCGCGCCATGATGTGCTCCTCGACGAAGCGGTCGACGGTCGCCTTGTGCGCCTCGAGCTGGCTTACGGCCGCGTCGGCGATGTCGAGGTAGGTCTCGGCCTGCAGCGCGTTGAAGTAGGCCGTCGCGACCGCGAGCGCCCGGTCCTGGCCGGCGGTCCGCTCGTGGGCGCGGGCGGCGTCGGCGAGCGCCGAGGCGGCGCGCCCGCCCTGGACGATGGCGCCCACGGTGAGCGGCTGGACGACCTGCACGGTGACGTCGCCCGTCACCTGCTCGCGCAGGGTCATCGGCTCGGAGCCGAGGCTCGAGAAGGCGCCGAGCTGCTGGAGGACCCAGCCGTCGAAGTCCGACTCGGCCACCGGCACCGTCGCGCTCCCGGACCCGCCGGCGAAGAGCTCGGCCGTCGCCGCGTCGTCCCAGACCTGGACACTGGCGGAGACGCTGAGCCTGGGCAGGAGCGCCGCGCTCGCCTTGTCCGCCTCCGCCTCCTGCTGGCGGGTCGCGAGGCGGGCGTCGGCCAGATCGGGGTGCGCCGCGGTGGCGGCGTCGAGGCACTGGGCCAGGGTCATGCGAGGCGCCGGGCGCGGCCCGGGCCGCGGGGCGTCGGTCGGCTCCGCGGCGACGGCGGGCGTCGCCACCATCAGCACCAGGGCCAGAGATATCGCGTGTCGCTTCATCGTTGCTCCGTTCGTGTCACGACGGCCGCCTGTGCAGCGTCCGTGCCACGCCCGTAAGCCACTGAAACAAAACCACTACACACGCATCCCCGAGCACGTGTCCGGTCCGTCGCCCGCCCCCCCCCCCGGACAGGTGTCCGGGCGGAGCCCCCGACCCGCGAGAGCCGGCATACCCGCGTCCGGCGCCCCCCACGAGCGCCCCGGCGCCCCCTGCCGCCAGGAAGCGACCCGGGGCGATTGACCACGCGGACAGGCGTCGCCAATACTGAGGGTCCAGTCCCCAATCCAGTCGAGGGGTGTCATGTCCTCGAAGCTCACCCGACGGACCTTCATCGAAGGGGCCGCCGCCCTGGGTGCCGTCGCGCTCACCGCCCCCCGGCTCGGCGAGCCCGACGCCACCGCCGTCCCCACGGCCACCGCGCCCGCCGCC
>SBGO01000348.1 GCA_006226565.1 Deltaproteobacteria bacterium
GCCCGTGGCTCGACGGGGTCGTCGCGCGCCGGGTCAGCGACGACGAGGCCGAGCAGTCCGCCTTCGTCTTCGGCGACGTCGACGTCGCCTTCGGGGACGGGCCGCGGAGCCGGCGCATCGGCCGCGCCGTCGAGGACGGGGAGTCGACCTTCTTCGCGCTGCCGCACCCGCGCTTCACGGGCCCGGAGGCGCTGGGCCTCCGCCGCGCCATCAACGCCTTCGCCCGCGCCGAGCGGCTCGGGCGCTTCATCGAGGGGCGCGCCACGCCCGCGACCGGGCCGTGGCCGACCAAGCTCGCGCCGAGCAAGAAGGAGATCGGGCGCCCGGGGCGCTTCCCGCAGCTGCCCGGCCTGAGCATCGCCTTCGACGCCGACGACCGCGAGCTCGCCGACCTCGCGCGGGCGCTCCGCGACAGCCTCCGCCAGCTCACCGCCGGGACCGCGCGGGTCGTGCCGGTCAGCGGGCTCCGGCTCGCCTCGGCGCGTGCGCATAAGTCCCCCGACTGGGACCTGGCCCTCGTGCGCTACCGCTGGGGCGCGAGCACGCCGGCCCAGGCGGCGCTGGAGCTGGCCTGGGCCTTCGGCCTCGAGCCGCCGCCGGCGGACCGCGCGCTCGCCGGCAAGGTGCGCGCCTGGGCCGATCCGATCGTCGACAAGGCGCGCGTGGTGCCCGTCCTGCACGTCGCGCGGCCGGTGATGGTGCGCCCCGGGGTGGCGCTCGAGCCGGGCAGGGCGGGGCTCCCGGACCTCGCCGAGAGCTGGCGGCCGCGATGAGGCTGAAGACCCGCCTGGTGCTGAGCTTCCTGCTCGTCGCCTGGATCCCGCTGGGCACGGTCGTGGGCGTGCTGACCCAGCAGACCGACGCCGCCTTCGAGCGCTCCTTCGAGGTGCGCAAGGACGCCGCCATCAAGGCCGTGCAGTCGCGCCTCGACCGCGTGTCCCAGAACGTCAAGGAGTCGCTCGACAAGATGCTCGTCGCCGAGCGCGACGTCCTCGAGCACGACCTCATCGCGCCGCTCCAGCGCAAGGTCTTCTACCCGCCCTACGACGCCGACGAGGAGAACTACGAGGCCGCCATCGTGAAGATGGCCGAGCGCCTCATCACCTCGACGGCGGTCGACACCCTGCGCCTCGTCGACCTCAAGGAGCGGGTCGGGCACGTCATCGCGCTGGGCCACCGCATCGGGCTCGAGTCCCAGCTCGACACGGCGATCGTCACGCTCGCGGCCAAGCACCCCGACGAGACGGTCTTCAAGTTCGAGCGCGGGCGCGAGGTCGCGGGCGCCGTCCCCTTCGAGTGGACGCTCCTGCGCCTGCGCGTCATCGACGGCCGCGTCGCCCTCGTCGGCGGCAAGATCCTCGACACGGCGCTCCTCGAGTACCTCCTCGGCGGCTCCGACCAGGACACCCACGTGGCGCTCCAGGACGCGCGGGGCAACCGCGTCGCCGCCACCTTCGTCGACGCCGAGCCCCACGGGGACTTCGTTCGCGGCACGCACCCGCTCCGAAACCCCGGCGAGTCGGACCCCGTCTTCACGCTGACCGTCTACGTGTCGCGCGCGGAGGTCGAGGAGCGGCTCCGCGATCTGTGGGCGATGGCGGGCATCCTCGCCAGCGCCAGCGGCCTCCTCGCGCTCCTGGCCGGGCTCTGGATCTCGCGCCGCCTGTCGCGCCCGCTCGAGGCGCTCGCGGCGGCCGCCTCCGAGGTCGCCGCCGGCGATCGCGACACCCAGGTCCCCGAGCTCCGCGGCGACGACGAGGTCGCCGTCCTGACCCGGACCTTCAACCAGATGACCCTCGAGCTCTCGGAGAGCGAGGAGCGCCTGAAGCAGAGCGAGCGCGTGGCCGCCTGGCGCGAGATCGCCCGGCGCATCGCCCACGAGATCAAGAACCCCCTCTTCCCCATCCAGATGTCCATCGAGACCCTGGTGAAGGTCTGGGAGCGCAAGCACCCCGACTTCGAGGAGATCTTCCACGAGTCCACCGCCACCATCCTCGAGGAGGTGGCGCGGATGAAGCGGATCGTCACGGAGTTCAGCGACTTCGCGCGGATGCCTGCGCCGCGCCCGGTCGACACCGAGCTCCTCGACCTCGCCACCCAGGTCGTCGGGCTCCACCGCGACACCGCTCCCGAGGTGGATCTGCGCGTCGTGGGCGAGGCGGAGGTCGTGGTCCAGGTCGACCCCGACCAGCTCCGCCAGGCCCTCATCAACCTCGTCAAGAACGGGCTCGAGGCGCTCCGTGGCGGCGGCGGCGAGGTGCCGGAGGGGGCCTCCCTCGAGGTCCGCGTGACGCCGGGGAGCGACGACACGGCGCTCATCGTCATCACCGACAACGGCCCCGGCATGGACGAGGCGACGCAGCAGAAGCTCTTCGTCCCCTACTTCACGACCAAGGCCGAGGGGACGGGGCTCGGGCTCGCCATCGTGCACCGCATCATCGCCGAGCACGGCGGCACGATCCGGGTCGACTCGCAGGAGGGGGTGGGGACGCGCTTCGCCATCCGCCTGCCGCGGCGCGCTCCCCACGCGCTCTCCGCGCCCAGCGACGCGGGCTGACACCGGGTCGACCACGGCGCGCTTTCCAAGCGCTTGCCGGTTGACTATACCGGCCGACGGCGCGCGCGCTCGGAGCCGCCCGCCGTGGCCCCAAGCCCCAGACAGCTAGAGCGGAGGACGGTCGTGGGCAAGCACGCACTTCTCAAGCAGATCCTCGAGGAAGGGCAGGTCGGTGAGCGCTTCACCGCGCGCGGCTGGCTGCGGAGCCACCGTGGGTCGAAGGCGGTGAGCTTCCTGGTCCTCTACGACGGGTCGACGATGAAGACCCTCCAGGCCGTGCTCCCGACCGACACGCCCGGCTACGAGGAGGTCGCCCACCAGCTCACCACCGGCGCCTCGGTGGTGGTCGAGGGCGTGCTCGTCGAGTCCCCCGGCAAGGGGCAGCGGGTCGAGCTGAAGGCCGACAAGGTCGCGGTCCTCGGGGTCGCGGACGCCGACACCTACCCGCTCCAGAAGAAGGGGCACTCGATGGAGTTCCTGCGGTCGATCGCGCACCTGCGCGCCCGCACGAACGTCTTCGGCGCCGTCTTCCGCGTCCGCGCGACGCTCGCCCAGGCGACCCATCGCTTCTTCGGCGACCGCGGCTTCCACTACGTCCACACCCCGATCATCACGGCGAGCGACTGCGAGGGCGCCGGCGAGATGTTCGAGGTCAAGGCGACCTCGACGAAGGACCACTTCTTCGGACGCCAGGCGATGCTCACGGTGTCGGGGCAGCTCAACGCCGAGGCGCTCGCCTACGGCCTCGGGCAGGTCTACACCTTCGGCCCGACCTTCCGCGCCGAGAACTCCAACACCAGCCGGCACCTCGCCGAGTTCTGGATGATCGAGCCCGAGGCGGCCTTCTACGACATCCACGACGACATGGACCTCGCCGAGGCGTACCTGAAGGCGCTGATCACGGCGGTCTTCGAGCACAACGCCGACGACATCGACTTCCTCGGCAAGTTCGTCGACAAGCAGCTCGTGCAGACGCTGGAGTCGACCCGCGACCAGACCTTCGAGCGCATCACCTACACCGACGCCGTCGACATCCTGACGAAGGCGAAGCGCGAGTGGGAGTTCCCGGTGAGCTGGGGCATCGACCTCCAGAGCGAGCACGAGCGCTTCCTCGCCGAGGAGCACTTCAAGCGGCCGGTGATGATCACGGCGTACCCGAAGGAGATCAAGGCCTTCTACATGTTCAACAACGACGACGACAAGACCGTCGCCGCGTTGGACGTGCTCGTGCCGCGCATCGGCGAGATCATCGGCGGCAGCCAGCGTGAGCACCGCCTCGACCGGCTCGAGTCCCGCATCACCGCCGACGGGATGGCCCTCGAGGACTACAGCTGGTACCTCGACCTCAACCGCTTCGGCGCCGTGCCCCACGCCGGCTTCGGCCTCGGCTTCGAGCGTGCGGTCATGTTCTGCACCGGCATGACCAACATCCGCGACGTCGTCCCGTTCCCCCGTTCCGTGGGCCAGGCGGCGTTCTAGGGGACGAGGAGGGTCCATTCCGAATCAGATAGGACCCAAGACGCTGAACCCAGATGGCTTCTACCACGGAGAGCACGGAGCCCACGGAGGGCGGAGCGGGTCGGGCTCGCGGTCTCGGCGTGAGCTCACCACACCGCCTCTGTGGTCTCTGGGGCCTCCGTGGTGGAAAGGTGTGTTCGGTCTCAACAGGTTAGCGCTATTGGGACGGCATCTGGATAAGGGTAGAAATGCAAAACGCCCGGCTGTGATGGCCGGGCGTTTTGCGTTTCTAGGGGAAGGCGCCCGGGGGGAGGCCCCCCGAGCGCTCCGTGTCGTCGCTACGGGGTCACGTCCTCGACCACGAGCTCGAAGGGCATGCACTCGCTCGACGACCAGGCGTTCACGTAGATGTAGATGTGCTGGCCGGGGGTCAGGGTGACCTGCACGTTCTCACCGGTGTCGCCGAGGTCGGTGTCGAGGTAGACGTCGTCCGACGCGAGGCAGGTCGGCAGCTCCGCGTTGCCCGGGCAGACGTCCGCCACGTTGAGGACCGTGTCGGTCCCGTCGAGGGCGGTCAGCGTGATGTCGAGGATGCGGTTGCCGGGCGAGATGTACTCGTACACCACGTCCGCCGACTCCTGGTGGTTCTCGCAGCCGCCCTGGCCGTCGATGATGTGGTCGGCGTCGAAGTCGCAGGTCGACAGCGAGCTGTCGCTGAAGGGCAGCGTGGTGATCATGAGGTTGCTGCCGTCGGGCAGGCCGCAGACGTCGCCAGCCTGCGTGCTGCAGGTGGAGACCTCCTCGGTCTTGCAGTTCCAGTCCTCGCAGTCGGTGAGGCTGTCGCCGTCGTCGTCCACGGAGTTGGAGCAGCCCTCGCTGTAGGTCGCCTCGTCGCAGGCCGGCGCGGCCAGGCAGTTCGAGTCGTCGCAGTCGGTGAGGCCGTCGCCGTCGTCGTCGACGTCGTTCGAGCAGCCGTCGGTGTAGAGCGACTCGTCGCAGGCCGCGTCGTCACCGCAGTCGGAGTCGTCGCAGTCGGTCTGACCGTCGAGGTCGTTGTCGATCTCGTCGGTGCAGGAGCCGGCCTCGGGCTCGACCGCCTCGATGGCGAAGTCGGTCACGCCGCAGGAGCTGCTCCAGCCGTCCATGATGACGTAGAAGGTGTCGCCCGCGGCCAGCGCCGTGAAGCCGATGATCCCGTCGTTGTCCGGCGTGTCCACGCCGCCGACGCAGGTGTTGATGACCGCGCCCGGGCAGGCGTCGCCGACGGCCGAGGCCGCGACGAGGTTGAAGACCGAGTCGAAGCTCGTCGTGCGGCGCGCGACGTAGGCCCCCGCGGCCGGCGCGATGAACTCGACGATGAAGTCCTTCGCGGTGCCGGAGCTCGACGTGCTCTGGCAGGCGTTGACCTCCTGCGAGCTGAAGTCGTTGTCGTACTGGCAGCTGTTGGTCGAGAAGCTGCCGACGTCGGTCATCACGATCGGCGCGTCGCAGCTGCCGCCGAGGAGGACGCCGCCGCACGCCGTGTCGTTCTTGCACGCCGGGTCGTAGCAGTCGACGAGGCCGTTGTTGTCGTTGTCGTTGCCGTCGACGCAGGCGGTGTCGCCGTAGAGCGTCTCGGCGTCGAGCGCGACGATCTCGAAGCTCACCAGGCCGCAGCCCGAGCCGTAGCCGTCGACCACGACGTAGAAGACCTGGCCCGCGGCGGTCGCCTCGAACGAGACCACGCCGCCCATGTCGGGCGAGTCCACGCCGCCGATGCAGGTCGTGAGCGGGGTGGCGGGGCAGGCGTCGCCCGTGTCCCCGCCGCCGGCGACGACGTTGAACACGGAGTCGAACGGCGAGTCGAGGTGCGCCTCGTAGGGGCCCGCGTGGGGGGCGGTGAACTTCACGACGAAGTCGCCGGCGGTCGACGTCGAGGACGTCGACTTGCAGCCGTCGCCGGACTGCGAGCGGAAGTCCGCGCTGTAGTTGCAGGTGTCGGTCGTCAGCGAGAACTCGTCGAAGGCCTCGAACACGCTGTCGCAGTTGCTGCCGCCGAGGACCGGGCAGGCGGCGTCGCCGGCGCAGTCCGGATCGAAGCAGTCCTCGAGCCCGTCGTTGTCGTCGTCGGCGTTGTTGTCACAGTTGCCGGCCTCGCTCCCGGTGACCTCGAAGTCGAGGGTCAGCTGGCGCGGGGTGGTCGAGCACGCGCCGGTCGTGGAGGTGACGTCCACCATGATGAGGTAGGTGGTGTTCGGCGCCGCCGCGAAGGTGAGGTGCTCGGGGAGCGAGTAGGTGTCGTCCTTCGACGCCACGCAGTCGACGATGGTCTGGCTGCAGTCGGCGTCGGCCGTCGTCACGTTCAGCACGACGTTGAAGCTCTGCGCCATCGTCGCCGTGATGGAGACGTTCTCCGGGGCGTCGCCCGAGGTGTAGGCGTAGATGAGGTCGCCGGCCGTCGCCGAGGTCGGCTCGCAGGTGCTGCCCGACGAGCTGAAGACGACGCCGTTGTGGTAGTCGCAGAGGTTCTTCGCGTCCGTGAACGTCCCGGTGACGTCGTCGATGTCGACCAGGAGCGGCAGCGCGCAGAGGTCGCCGCTGGCCGCGCAGGTGTCGGCGGGGTCGGTCGTCGACACGAAGGTCGCGCACTCGTTGTCGTCGCAGTCGGTCATGCCGTCGCCGTCGTCGTCGACGCCGCTGTCACAGACCTCGGCGATGCACAGGTGCGCCGGGCAGCGCGCCACGTTCGTCGCCGGGTCGATCTCGTCGTCGTCGCAGTCGGTGAGGCCGTCGTTGTCGTTGTCGATGCCGTCGGTGCAGATCTCCGGCACGCAGTCCGAGTCGAAGAAGCAGTCCGCGTCGGCGCAGTCGGTCTTGCCGTCGGTGTCGTTGTCGACGGTGTCGCCGCAGAGGACCTCGATGGTCGCGTCGGGCTGGGTGACCGAGAGGGTGAACTGGCCCTGCTGGGCGCCGGTGGTGCTGCTCCAGCCGTCCACGATGACGAAGTAGGTGGTGCCGGCCTCGAGGCCGATGGTGAAGGCCTCGGCGTCGGGCGGGAACTCGGTCTCCCAGGCCGCGATGCAGTTACCGGCGAAGGTGTCGCAGTCGGTCGTGATGTAGAGGCCGTTGTCGAACGAGCCGCCGCTCGAGCCCTCGTTGGTCTGATCCTGGCTCAGCGAGAAGTGGTACTTGCCGCTCGCCGCCGGGGTGAACGAGAAGACGACGTCGCGCGAGCCGGTGCCGTAGCCGCCACCGACGGAGCCGAAGGTGTCGCCGGGGCAGGTGCCCGAGGCGACGCCGTAGACCGGGCTGAAGTCGGAGGTGTTGTAGGTCGCCGGGACGTCGAGCTCGAGGACGAACGGGTCGGCGCAGGTGTCGCCGGCGCCGAGGCAGTTCATGTCGAAGTCGCAGTCCGCGTCGTCGCAGTCGGTGAGGCCGTCGCCGTCGTTGTCGACGTTGTCGCCACAGCCGCCCGGGTAGGTGTCGCTGTCGCCCTCGTCGCAGCTCGGCGCGTCGCTGCAGTCCGGGTCGGCGCAGTTGGCGAGCCCGTCGCCGTCGTCGTCGATCGGCTGGTTGGAGCCGTCCACGTTGGTGCAGCCGTCGGGGTAGAGCGTGTCGTTGCCCTCGTCGCAGTTCGGGGCGCCGTCACAGTCGGGGTCGGCGCAGTCGGTGGCGCCGTCGTTCTCGTTGTCGACGCCGTCGCTGCAGCCGTTGGGGTAGGCGTCGGTGTTGCTCTCGTCGCAGACCGCCTCGAGCTCGCAGTCGTCGTCGGCGCAGTCGGTCAGGCCGTCGGCGTCGTTGTCGGCGCCGTCGGTGCAGGAGGTGGCGCCGTAGAGGTCGGTGTTGCCCTCGTCGCAGGCCGGCGCGTCGGCGCAGAGCGGGTCGGCGCAGTCCTTGGCGTTGTCGAAGTTGTCGTCCACGCCGTTGTCGCAGACCTCGCCCATCGACACGCTGAACGTGTAGGCGCCCTGGTTCGCCGTGTCGTTGCTCCACCCCATGATGTAGACGTAGTAGGTGGTGCCGGCGGTGAGCTCGAGGTTCAGGACCTCCTGGACGCCCGTCTCCGAGAAGTCGATGTTGTCGGTGGTGACGACGCAGCTGTTCGTGTCACCGCAGGCGGTCGTGACCATCATGCCCGGGTCGAAGCCGATCGGGTCGAGGGTCAGGACGAAGCCGCCCGAGATGCTCGGCGTCAGCGCGTAGACGACGTCCGGCGAGGCGGCACCCCAGGCGCCGCTGCCGCCCTCGGGGATGGCCTGGCACGGCGCGTCGAGGCTGTACGTGTACAGGTTCGTGTAGTTGCTGGTGTCGTCGCTGTCCGAGAAGGGGAGGGAGCCGTCGCCGACCGCGGTGCCGGCCTCGGTGCAGTTGTCGTGCTTGGTCACGACGAGCACGCTGGTCGAGGCGGTGTCCTGGTCCGAGGTGTCCTGCGTGGAGGTGTCCTGCGTGGAGGTGTCGGTCAGGACGTCGTCGACGAGGGTGTCGGTCGACACGGTGTCGGCGTTCGTGTCGGTGTCGTCCGTGTCGACCTCGACGGTGTCCTCCGTGGTGTCGACCTCGGCCGTGTCGGCGACCGCCGTGTCGGTCTCGGAGGTGTCCTCCACCTGAGTCGTGTCGTTCTGGACGGTGTCGGCCTGGACCGTGTCGTCCTTGTTCTCGCCGTCACCGCCACAGGCTCCGAATTGCCAGGCGCCGACGGCGAGCACTGCGAGCAGGCTCATCCTTCGCATGAGTTCCCCCAAGAGGTCCGCGCCAGAAACGGGGGGCGCGGCTGGTTACGCTGAGTCGGCGCCGCGCAGGCGCTCCAGATTCTGCGCAGTGTAGTCGGTTGTCCGCCCATTTCAAGCGGGTTGCGGGTGCGGGAGATGCACCGCCCGGTCGGACAGGCCGCTAATGACGTGCGTTTGGGGGCTTCTTGGGGATGGCGCTAGGCGGCTCCGGCGTCGTCCCGTGTGCGCTGCAGCAAACGTGCGACGAGCTCCGGGAAGCTGAGGCCGGCGACACGCGCAGACTTCGGCAGCAGGCTCTCGCGGGTCAGGCCGGGGAGGGTGTTGACCTCGAGCACGCGGGGCGCGCCGGCGCCGTCGAGCATGATGTCGGTGCGGCTGTAGCCGCGGCAGCCGAGGGCCCGGTGGGCGGCCAGGGCGAGGTCGCCGATGCGCGCCTCGAGCTCGGCCGGGATCGGCGCCGGGCAGAGCTCGTCGGTCGCGCCCGGCGTGTACTTCGCGACGTAGTCGAAGAAGGCGGCCGTGCGCGGGCGGATCTCGACGGCCGGGAGCGCGCGCGGGGTCCCGTCGGCGTCCTCGAGCACGGGCCCGGTGAACTCGCGGCCGCTCAGGTAGGCCTCGGCCAGGAGCGCCGGCGTGTCGCGCAGGAGCTCCGCCCCGCGGGCGGCGAGGGTGGCGCGATCGCGCACCACGTCCACGCCCACCGAGGAGCCGCTGGCCTCGGTCTTGAGGACGACCGGGAGCCCGAGCGCGTCGGCGAGCGCGTCCCAGTCGACCGGCTCGCCGCGGCGCAGCACGCGGTCCTCGGCGACCGGCAGGCCGGCCGCGCGGAGCAGCGCCTTGGTCCGCGCC
>SBGO01000594.1 GCA_006226565.1 Deltaproteobacteria bacterium
CGCGGGCGCGGGCGCGGGCGCGGGCGTGGCCGAATCGCCGAGGGTGATGAGGAAGTAGGCCAGGCCACCGCCGAGGGCCATGAAGAGCACCGCGGCGAGGGCGATCCAGAGCGCGCTCCGGTCGGCCCGGGCGGTCCGCGAGACGGTGATGGAGCGCCGCGCGTTCGGCCCCTCGTAGGTCGACGGCGCCTCGCGCAGCTCGACCGTCCAGCTGCCGCTCCGGCCCTCCATGCGGAAGCGCCGCGCGTCGAGCTCGAGTTGGCTCAGCCAGTGCGCGACCTCACCCGCCTGCTGCGGCCGCTTCTTCGGGTTCTTCTCGAGGAGCGCGTGCACGAGCCCGCGCCAGGCCTCGTTGAGCTCCTTCGGCAGGCCCGGGACCACCACGTCGGGGATGGGGTCGTTGACGTGGGCCATCGCCAGCCCCATGGCGCTGTCGGCCTCGAAGGGCGCGCGCCCGAGGAGCATCTCGAAGAGGATGACGCCGAGCGCGTAGAGGTCGGCCGCGGGCGTCACCTTGCGCGCCATCGCCTGCTCGGGGGCGATGTAGCGCGGGGTGCCGACCATCATGCCGGTGCGCGTGACCTGCTGCCCGTCGTCGCCCTCGAGCAGCCGCGCGATCCCGAAGTCCATCACCTTCGTGAAGTCGGGGTCGCCGTGGTAGTTGCAGATGAAGATGTTGTCCGGCTTGAGGTCGCGGTGGACGATGCCCACCTCGTGCGCCTCGGCGAGGGACTTGGCGATCTGCTTGCCGATGTAGGCGACGCGCTCGGCCGGCAGCGGCGCGCCGGAGCGGATCACCTGGGTGAGGATCTCCCCCTCGAGCAGCTCGAGCACCATGTAGAGCATGCCGTCGGAGGTCTCGCCGAAGTCGTAGACGCTGACGGTGTTCGGGTGCCGGAGCTTGCTGGTCGCGAGCGCCTCCCGGCGGAAGCGCTGGACGAGCTGGACCTTCTCCTCCTTGGAGACCTGGGCGCGCAGCACCTTGAGCGCGACCTGGCGCCGCATCGCGAGCTGCGTCGCCCGGTATACGGTGCCCATCCCGCCTTCGCCGATGCGCGAGTCTACCCGGTAGTGCCCACCGATGACCTGACCGATCAGGGGATCGGTGCGGCGGTGGAGCGTGTCGGGTCGGCTCATCGAGGTGTGTCCTGGCCGAAGGCGCGGACCGGGCGCGCGGATACGCGCAACGGGGCTCCCAGCATGTTGCGGCGCGGCGGCGAATGCAAGAACCTGGGTACTCGGCCTGTAGCCGGCGGCTCCGGCGGGCCCGTCACTCGCGACCGGGGCCCTCGGGGAAGGCCGGGGCGCACGCGAGCTCGCGCATCAGCGCGTCATAGTGCTGGAACAGCGTGTGGCCGTCCTTCTGCTTCGGGAGGTGCACGCCGAGCACCTGCGCGGCCAACAGACCGGCGTAGGCCGCGACGCGATCGCGGTCGGGATCCTCGGTGCCGAAGCGGAGGTTGTCCAGGGCGAGTCGGATCTTGCGGGCGAGCAGCTCCTCGATGCGCTGCGGGACGTGCGGCGTGTCGAAGAAGCTCGGCAGCGCCTGCCACTGCTCGGCGACCGCCGGCTCGTAGCTCGCGGCCGCCCGGGCGACGGCCTGCTCGCTCCGCGCGCGCACGCTCGCCTGGTACTGCTCGACGATGTCGAGGAGCTGCTCCACCTCGAACGGCTTCTCGACGACGATGAGCCCCTTGGAGCTCGCGAGCCGCTTCAGGCGCTCGTCGGCGGCGCCGGTGACGAGGGCGATCTGCATCCGCGGGTTGTTGGCCCGTAGGTACTCCCCGAGGACCAGCCCCTCCATGCCGGGGAGGTGATGGTCGAGGAAGGCCACCTCGAAGGTGTAGTAGGGGAGCTGCTCGAGCCCGTGCTCGGCGCTCTCGACCGCGACGACCTGGTGGCCCTCGTCGCGCAGCGCGACGCTGATGATCTCGCGCACGAGCGGATCGTCGTCGATCACCAGGATGTCCAGATAGCCCTTCTGAGCCTCGTCCACGGACACCTCCGCGGTCGTCGTTGCAGCCCGCTCAGGATACTCGACCCGGGCGGGAGCTGTCGCGCGCCCCACCCCAAAGCACCGCGCGTCCTCGTCGCCGGCGTGCGCTGGCGGCGAAATCCGGACGCATGTATTCTCGAGGCTCGGAGGTGCAAAACGGCATGGCCGATCACGACCACGACGAACCCATTCGCCGGGTGGTGGCGCGCGCGCGGCCGCCGCAGCCGCGCCCACTGCGTTCCCGGACCCCGCGCCCGCTCGAGCACCACGTCGAGCAGCTCGCGCTCCTCGGTGAGATCATGCTCGGCGCCGCCTACGCCGACGGCGAGAAGGCCGGCATCGAGGTCGTCGCCATCTGCGAGCAGCTCAAGGAGTTCGTCGAGGCCGAGCTCCTGCCGAGCGCGGTCGCGCGTCGCCTCGATCACTTCGACCCGGCCAGCTTCGACGTCGAGCGCGCCTGCGCGGCGCTGGAGATCGGCGACGAGCAGGACCGGCTCGCCGTCGTCCGGCTGGTCGCGACGGTCACCGGGGCCGACTCGGTCATGTACGAGAGCGAGCTGGCCTACGTCCGGCGGGTCGCGAAGGCGATCGGCCTCGATCCCGACCAGGTGCGGATTACGCTCAAGCGCTGACGGCACGGAAATTCCGTGAATCGCCGCGCGCGCGGCGCGTCCACGCGCCCTGTCCGGCGAGGTGCCCCGCAGTGTACGGGGCGTGCGGCTCGTGCTAACTAGCCGGACCCGCATCAGGCCCAATCGCGAGGAGAGCCCCCGAATGAGCATTCGCAATCTGATCGCAGCCCTCACCGTCCTGGCCGTCGCCCTCGCGGGCGGCACCGCCTTCGCGTCGTCCAACGACGAGCCCGCGCCGGTCAAGAAGGTCCAGGTCGACAAGACCGGCAAGGTCACGAAGACGGACGAGACCCTCAAGCGCGACAACAAGCGGATGCCCGACCGGCGCCTCAAGACGAAGGAGACGCCCCGCCGCGGCGACCGCATCCTGAAGGTCAAGGGCAAGCAGCCGGTCCACCGCCCCGCCCCCGAGGTGAAGCGGATGAAGACCCAGGACATCAAGCCGGCGCCGCACGTCGAGCGCGGGACCAAGCCGACCACCGGCCCGGCCCCGACCAAGACCGACACGACCACTAAGGTCCCCGGCCCCGGCGGCGACGACGATGCCAAGACGCTCAAGCGCGACCCCAAGGTCGTCAAGGGCGCCCCGGTCGAGAAGCGCGAGGAGCCGACGAAGCCGTCCGCCCCCATCGAGCGCGCCCCGAAGTGAGCCGCAGCTCGGCGCGGCGCTGACCCGCCGTCCGGACCCTAGCGCGAGGCCGCCCGATCCCGGATCGGGCGGCCTCGTCGCGTTTCGGGCCCGCGCTCAGGGGCGCGCGATGCTCCAGATCGGCTCGAGGCTCTCGAGCTCGCGGATGAGGTCGCGGCGCGCCGACGGCCGGAGCTCGACGTCGAGGGTGTCGATGCGGTCCGGGTCGGCGGCGAGGTCGCGGCACAGCACGATACCGGCCTCGAGCAGCGCCAGCTTGACCTCCTTACGGATGCTCACCAGGCAGCTCACCGGGAGGAGCCCGTGGCGCTCGACCAGGTCCTTGAGGCCGTGGCCGACGGGGTTTCCCCAGTCGACCATGCGTAGGCCGGCGCAGCGCCCGTAGGTCAGGGCGTCGCTCGTGAGGCGCGTGTTGGTCACCAGGCCGAAGCCGGTGAAGCGCTCCGGGCCCTCGCGCAGATCCTGGGCCCGCCCGCCGACGTAGAGCGCGACCTTGAGGTCGGAGTTGCGCCCTTTGCGGCTGTGGTACTTGCACTCGTAGCCGAAGGTCTGCCCCCCCCCCTGGGCCTCGACGTCGACCTCGTGGCTGACGCAGCGGCCCGGGACGACGCGGTTGTAGGTGACGGTGTAGCCCTCGGCCTCGAGGACGCTGCCCCAGAGGCGCTCGAAGGGGTAGCCGGTGGGGCCGAGCCGCAGGATCGCCTGCTTGAGGCTGTAGCGCGTCGCGACCTGCCCGACCTCGCGGTGGAGCAGGCGGAAGGCGTCGCGGTAGATGCGGCGGGTCGTCGCGGCGGGCTCCATCCGCTGGGTCACGCGCTCGACCACGCGGCGCGCGAGCTCGGGCTCGGCGCCGGCGGCGAGGAGCGAGCGGGTCAGCTTCTCGGCGGAGAAGGGCTCACGCTCGCCGCTGGCCTTCGTGACTTCGAGGGGGGCGGGTGCGGTCACGGGTGCTCCGAGGTCAGCGGGTGGGCCGGTCGTCCGAGAGCGACTTGGCGGCGGCCACCCCGGGGTTGAGGTCGAGCCAGGAGCCGAGCCGCACCGCGCACGCGTCGCCCCGGACGGCGACGACCACGTAGTTGCGCAGACCGGCGGCGTGCTCGAGGCGCTCGCTGTCCCAGATGGGCGCCCAGGTGCCCGAGTTGGCGAACGTCACCTCGCGCGACAGCGGCACCAGGTTCGGGACGTGGGTGTGCCCGAAGACGATGGCGCGCACGGGCAGGAGCGACGCGATCGAGTGGGCGTGGCTGTGGGTCTTCTGCTCGAGGTTCAGCGCGTTGTCGTTGCCGGCGAGCCACTGATAGACGAACCAGAGGAGCGGAAAGCCCGTCAGCGGCACCATGACCTTGAGCCACAGCGGGACCGGGGCGAGCAGCAGCGTGACGGTCCCGGCGACCATCAGGATCGCCAGGCTCAGCCGGTCGAGCCAGAACTCGCGGAAGATCTTGAAGGCGCGCGTGGTGATGGGCTCGCGCCGGAGGGCGTAGAGCGAGCGCACCGTGTCCGGCGCGAGGTCGTAGCGCTCGGCCGTCGCGTCGAGGTGGCGCTCGTAGCGCTCCGGCGGGTGCTGCGTGAGGCGGCCGCGGATGTTCAGGAGCGCCGCGAGGGAGCGGATGCTGCCGACGAGCCACGTCAGGACCAGCGAGCGGCGGGTGAACGCGTAGTAGCGGAGCCAGTGCCGGATGTAGCCGAAGAGGCTCAGGATGAAGTCGGTCGCGTGCGGGTTGAAGTACCCGATGTTGCTCAGCAGGAAGCGGTTCGACAGGTTGCCGGTCGGCAGCGCCAGGTGGTCCTCGCCGCCCTTCCGGTAGATGGGCTCGAGGTTGTAACGGAACGACGAGTAGTAGTCGTACTGGTGGCCGTGCTCGACGTAGATCTCGCCGGGGACGTAGTAGAACCACGCCTCGACGAGGAGCTGCTCGGCGGCGATAGGCCCCGTCGCGGCGGCGCGGACGGCCTCGAAGAGGGCGCCGTGGACGGCCGGGAACCAGAGCTCGCGGTCGTGGTTGCCGAGGACGAGCACGACCCGATGCCCGGCCTCGCAGAGGCGCGCCAGGGTCATGATGAAGACCGGGTGGTCACGGAGCATCCGCTCGAGCTTCCAGCGGGACTTCGGCGCCGTCGCGTCGAGCCCGTACTGGTGCTCGATCGGCCCCACGGGCCACGGCGCGTCGTCGGGCACGGCGGTCACGAGGTCGAAGTCGAAGATGTCGCCGTTGAGCACCAGGGTGAGCCGGTCGTCGGCCTCGCCCTCGGCCTCGAAGGCCCGGACCATCGCGTCGAACTCGTCGTCGTAGACCCACGCGCTGGACTTGTGGCGCTTCCACCCGTCGGGGTGGTCCTCGATGTCGGCGAGGTGCAGGTCGGAGACGACGAGGTAGCGGTTATCGGCCATGGCCTCGCGGGGTCTTGCGTCGCAACAGAGCGCTTGGAGCATCAAGCCCGCACGGGGCAGTTTGGCGCGAATCCCGCGCAACGTCGATGCCAGACTGGCAAGCCGACGCCGGGGGCCGACCGACCCGCCGCGCCGGACCATCCTGGTGACGACGCCGGGGAGCTATCGGCATCATCGGATCTACGCGACCCGTTGGATCCACGGCGATCTGCGGGTCTGCAACGGGTCGCTCTTCGAGTCGCGGCCGAGAGCCGCGTCCCGGTCACGGGTTCCGGCGGGCGCGGTCGGCGATCGTCGCGATCGCCGGCTGGGCCGTCGCGACGCGCCGAGATCCAATACCGGTCACTTAGGGATAACCCTCTGAGATCGAACACATCTTTCCACCACGGAGGGCGCGGAGGATGTGTGGCCGCTCGAGCCTGAACTCCGAGCGGGACCCGCTCCCCCCTCCGTGAGCTCCGTGCTCTCCGTGGTAGGAGACGTGCCGGTTCAGCGCCTTGTGGCCTATCTGATCGGCATTGCGCCTAGATCCCCATCCCCGACAGCGTGTCGGCGAGCCGGGCGAGGGCCTCGGTCAGGCGCGGGTGGTCGGCCTCGAACTCGCCGACGGCCTGGCGCATCCGCTCGGCGAGCACGCTCCGCTCGGTGTCGTTGCGCTCCTGCTCCGACTGCAGGTCGAGGAGGCGCGCGATGTCCTGACCCAGCGCGGTCAGCAGGGTCCGCGTCTCGTCGTCGATCTCCTGGCGAGCCGCGAGCTCGTCGTGGATCGTCGCGAGGGACTCCTGGAGCTTCTTCGATTCCATCGTCCCCTCCTTGGCCTGGGTGAAGCGAGCGCGGAGCGGCGCCCTGCCCCTGGATCATCGCACGGCCGGCGCGGCGACGCGAGCCCTGGCGCCCCGTCCGTCGGAGCTTCTGGCGGGCTTCACGCGTCCGGAGCCGCGAAGCCGAGGCGCTGGGGTCGTGTTTCCCGTGGCGCCGCCGTCTCGGAGCGCCGCGAGGGTGGTCCGGCGGGGCGAGCGTGCCTAGGCTCCTGGTCTGCGTGCACGATGCGCAGCCACGAAACGGCGCACGCGACGCCGAGGCGCGTCTGGGGAGCGACGAGATGAAGGCACTGAGCGAGGCGAACTTCGACCGGGCGCTGGCCGACGCGCCGGGGCTGGTCCTGGTGGACTTCTGGGCGGACTGGTGCGGCCCGTGCAAGACCCTGGGGCCGATCCTGGAAGGGCTCGAGCCCGAGTACGAGGGGCGCGTGCTCTTCGCCAAGGTCAACGCCGACGAGAACCGGCGCCTGATGGGCGCCTTCGGCGTGCGCTCGCTCCCGACCGTGCTGCTCCTGGCCCCGCGTCAGCCCGGCCCCGGCGCCGACGTCGTCGGCTATACCGTCGGGGTGAAGCCGCCGGACGGCATCCGCAGAATGATCGACCGCATCCTCGAGCCCAAGCCGTCGCTGATGCAGCGCGTCAAGGGTATGTTCGGCGGTCCGAAAGAGAAAAGCGAGTAGTGATGCTGCGTTGCGACAAGCGCGCGACCGCTGCCGTGGCGGTCGCGCGCTCGTCGTCGCGTGGCGTCAGTGCCCCTTGAGGCCCGACACGATCTCCTTGGCGGCGCGCACGCCCTCGGACGCCGCGCCCTCCATCCAGCCCTGGAAGTCGACCGACGTGTGCTCGCCGGCGAAGAAGACGTTGCCCTGGCGGACGCGCTCGTAGCCGGCGATGGTCTGGTACTGCCCGACCCGCCAGTACGAGTACGAGCACTTCCAGAACGGGTTGACGTGCGGCATCGAGCCGGTGGCGCGGCCGTTCCAGAGCGCCGACAGGCCGGGGAAGACCGGCTCGGCCTGCTGGAGGATGAGGGCCGTGTCCTGCATGACCTTGGCGTCGCGCCAGTCGCCGTAGGAGTGCTTGAGCGAGAGCGCGTCGGTGACGTCGCCGCCGGTGTAGAACGCCATGATGCCCGACTGGCCGGCCTGGCCGCGGGTCGTGTCCCAGCTGACCTGGTAGCCCGTGTCGCTGTAGGTGGTGCCGCCGCTGATCCGCCAGGCCGCGGGGTTCGGCATGTTCCACAGGCGCTGGGAGAACTGGATGTGGTGCTTGCCGTTGTGGCCGCGCCCGAGCTCCTGGATGGTGGTGTTCTTCAGGGCGTCGAAGCCGGCCAGCGACGTGTCCATGTCGCGGAGCACCGCGAAGGGCACCGTGAGCAGGACGATGTCGGCGATGACCTCGCCGTTCTTGCCGAAGGACAGGGCGTAGGTGCCGTCGCTCCGGAGCGCGAGGGACTCGAGGAACCAGCCGAGGTTGATCGAGTCCTGCGGGAGCGAGGCGCCCATCGCGGTGGTCAGGCGGTCGATGCCGCCCTCGAGGCGGTAGCGCTCGTCCGACTCGCCGAAGACGTTGAAGATCCGGTGAGACGGGCTGTAGCCGAGGAGGTAGAGCAGGTTGAGCGCGCTCTGGTCGCGGCTCTCGGCGCCGAACTCGATGTTGTAGGCGACGTCGAGGAGCGACCCGAGGGGGTTGTCGTGGCCACCCGGGACGCGCGTCTCGATCCAGTCGTAGATGCTCATCGCGTCGAGCGCGCGGCCCGCCGGCTTGCTCCAGTCCCAGGTCGTCGGGTAGCCGGCGGCGTTGAGATCGGCGCGGATGGTCGGCCAGAGGGCGGCGAAGTCGGCGTCCGCGTCCTCCTTGCGGTAGTAGTTGCCGAAGAAGTGATAGGTCTCGGTCGCGCCGGGCGGCTCCCAGGCGATCGAGTCGACCAGCGGCAGGCCGAAGCGGTCGGCGAACGCCCGCATCGTCAGGTGGCCGGTGTCGATGAGCTCGGCGAAGACGTCGGTGTACTGCCCGTCGAGCCAGGTCGGCTCGGTGTTGTTGTTCACGTTGTGGCAGGTCCCGCACGCCGGCTGCGTCGGGGACCCCGAACGCTCGCTGAGCATCCGGCCGCCCACGCGCCACTGCGCCTCGTAGATCGTCGACGCGTAGCCGTAGTCCGCGAGGGTCACGGCGGCGCTGAGCCCGGCCATGCCGCCGCCGATGATGGCGATGCGGGGCTGCGTCCCGCCAGGCGGGGCGGCCGCCACGCGACGCCAGGGCAGCATGGAGCCGACGGCCGCCGCGGCGCCGGCGGCGAGGAACGTTCTTCTCCCGAGGCCGGAGCCCGGCTCCTGCCGCTCGCGGCGGAGCGCGGCTTCCTCTTCGATCGCGCGGGGGTCGCGCCCGGTCCGAACCGCCTCGGCCTGGAGGTTCGCCCTCCGCTGGAGACGCTGAAGAAATGGCGTGCGTGCCATGAGGTTCCTCCTCACGTGGAGACGTGCGCCAGGCGAACCTGCGCGACGGCAGCGCGCAACTCGGCCCCGGCCCAAAGGGGATCGCACCGAAATGCGGCCACGACACGGCGCGGGACCACCTGTTCGGCGCTTCCGAAAACGAATGACGCATATTACTTCCGGTGATGGCCGGGCGTCTCGCTCAACCGCACGGAGGCATGTCGATTTTTCACAGGATGCCGATCTGCGGCGCATCGTCGCAGGTCAACCGGTCGCGGGTCGCCGCCACGTGGCGGGTCGACCTGCGTCGGGTCGGCGTCCCGTTCAGGACACGAGCGTGATCGACGCGGTGATCAGCGCGAACGCCGAGACCGCCTCGTCGCGGTCCAGATCCTCGCTCGCGACGACGAGCAGGACGGTGTCGCCCTCGGGGGCGGCGGCGAAGATGTCGACGTAGAGCGTCACGTCGTCCTCGTCGAGGGTGCCGGCGTAGGTGAGGTGCGCGCCCTCGTGCTGCGCCCCGAGGAAGGTCGCGGCCGTCGGCTCCTCGCGCACCAGGCGGGGCGGCCCGTCGAGGCCGCTCACGAGCCCCTCGGCGACGCCGGCGCGGGAGCTCCGGGCGAGCGCGTCGCGGGCGCT
>SBGO01000407.1 GCA_006226565.1 Deltaproteobacteria bacterium
TAGACTGACGGCGCCGTGCCCGTGGTCTTCGAGGTCTTCGGCGTCGGCGCGACCGCGGTGCCCGCCGGCGACGGCTGGACGCAGGTGGCGGACCCCGCCGACTTCGACGGCACGCCCGGGACCTGGGCCCGCGACGACGCGCTCGCCGGGGGCACCGTGTGGCTCGGCCTCGGCGCGGAGACCGCCGCCGCGACGGTCGTCTTCGCGGAGTAGGCCAAGACGCCACCGCGCAGCGCGCAACCGCGTCGTGGGCCGCCCCGACGGGGAAGCAATTGAACCACGGAGAACCCGGAGAACGCGGAGGTGGCCCTCTCTGTGCCCTCCGTGCTCTCCGTGGTTCGAGCATCGGAGTGGCATCCTCTCGGGGCCTTGCGACAGCGCCGTTCCGTCCGCGGTGGCCTCGATGGACACGACAGCCTCGGGCGGCCTTTCCGCCGCATCGGCGACGTGAAGTTTTCACGCGCGACGACTTTGCTTGCCTTCGCCCCGTCGCTCGCCCTATTCATTGAATACCTATTCAACGAATGTGAGGCGAGCCGATGCCCCGAGATCCCGAGCAGAACGCGCGCGCCCGCGCCGAGCGCACCGCCGGGATCCTGCGCGCCGCCCGCCGCCGCTTTGCCGCCGACGGCTACGTCGCGACCCGCGTAGCCGACATCGCCAAAGACGTCGGCATGGCCCAGGGGCTGCTCTATCACTACTTCCCCAACAAGGAGGCGCTCTTCGAGGCCCTCCTGGCCGACGCCTTCGCCCGCCTCACCGCCGCCGCCGAGGCCCTCGCGGCGCAGCCCGACCCGCCGGCCGCGAAGATCCGCGCGGCGCTGACCGGGCTCGTCGGCGCCATCGCGGCCGACGACACCTTCGCCCCCACGATGCTCCTCATCGCCCAGGCGAGCCTCGCCGACACGACGCCCGCCGGCGCCCGCGCCCTCATCGCCCGCGAGCGCGACCGCCCCTACGCCGTCCTCGCCGACCTCTTCGCCGCCGGTCAGCGCGACGCCACCGTCCTCGCCGGCGACCCGGCCGCCCTCGCCACCGCCTTCTGGACCACCGTCAAGGGCCTCGCCCTCCACAAGGCGAGCTGGGGCCCGGACTTCCGCGCGCCCGACGTGGAGATCCTGCTCCGCGCCTTCCTCCCCGCTCCCCTCCCCTCCCCCGGAGGCCGCCATGACGTCTGAGGCTCCCCTCGCCGAGATCCCCCCCTGCCCCCCCGCCACCGTCGTCACGACCGCGCAGGGCCCCGTCCAGACCGTCGACCACGGGGACGGCCCCCCGGTCCTCGCCATCCACGGCGCCATGGGCGGCCACGATCAGTCGTGGTTCCTCGCCCGCACCCTCGGCGTCCCGGGCTACCGCTACCTCGCGGTGTCGCGGCCGGGCTACCTCGACACGCCGCTGGCCGGAAAGACCACCCCCGAGGCCCAGGCGGACCTCCACGCGGCCCTCCTCGACGCCCTCGGCCTCGACCGGGTGGCGGTGATGGCCGTCTCCGGCGGCGGGCCGAGCGCCCTCCACTTCGCCGCGCGCCACCCGGACCGCTGCGCGGCGCTGGTCCTCGCCTCGGTCCCGGGCGGGCCGATGCGGCAGCGCCCGCCGCTCGCCTTCCACCTCTCGATGCTGCTCCTGCGCTGGCCGGCCTTCGTCCGCCGCGCGCGCGCCAAGCTCGCCGCCGACTTCGCGCCGGCGGCCGCGCGCTCGATCCGCGATCCCGAGGTGCGCGCCCGGACCCTGGCCGACCCCGTCGTCCGCGAGCTCTTCCACGGGATGACGCTGTCGACCTTCGACCGCCCGGCGGACCGGCTCCTCGGCACCAAGCACGACATCCGCATGACCCGGGACGCCCGCTACCCGCTCGAGCGGGTGGCCGCGCCGACCCTGGTCATCGCGGGCACCGCGGACCCGCTCCTCCCCTTCGACGAGCACGGCGCGGTCCTCGGCGCGCGCATCCCGGGCGCGAAGCGCGTCGTCGTCGAGGGCGGCGAGCACGTCGCCATCTTCACCCACCGCGCCGAGGTGCGCCCCGCCGTCGTCGACTTCCTGGCGCGCCACTGGCCCGCCGCCCCTGGCATGGGACTTGCTCCAAACGCCTGATGTCCGCGGCGACCGCCGCGGGTCCCCCGACAGCCCAGGAGAGCGCGATGACGACGGTCGCCGAACAGGTGCGCGCCGAGCTCGTCGAGCAGCTCGAGACGCTGTTCGCCCGGGCCGGGCGGATCGAGGCCCATCAGCACAACCTCAACCGCGAGGTGCCGGCCGACTGGCCGGAGGCCGCCACCTTCCGCTCGAACGACGCCGTCGTGGACGCCCTCGACGACCACACCCGCGAGGAGATCGCCCAGGTCCGCGCGGCCATCTCCCGAATCGACGCCGGCACGTGGACGACCTGCGAGAGCTGCGACGACCCGATCCCGGAGGGGCGCCTGCGGGCGCTTCCGACCGCGACCCTGTGCGTCCGCTGCGCCGCCGAGGCCGAGGAGGAGCGCCGGCGCGGTTGACCCCGGGGGGCGGGCGTTTTGCCACGCCCCGGGCGTTCTGACCCCATCGCCGCGCGGGCGGCTCACCAGGCGGCGAGGTACGCGGGCGGCAGCACCATCACCGGGACCTTGGCGTGCTTCGCCAGCGCCTCGGTGACGCTGCCGAGGAAGAAGCGCGCCATGGCGCCCTTGCCGGTCGAGGGCACGACGATCAGGTCGGCGGCGATGCGCTGGGCCTCCTTCAGGATGCCGGCGACGGCCGTGTCCGCCACCACCAGGCTCCCGCGCACGCTCCCGTGGGGCACGGCGCGGTTGAGGTGGGCCGCGAGCAGCTCGCGGTAGTGGGCCTCGCGCTCGGCGAGGGGCTCCTCGGTGGCCGGGGCGAAGCCCTCCTCGGCGACGAGCGGCACGAAGGACGGGAGCCCGAGGGCGTGGGCGGCGTGGACCTCGGCGCCGAGGTGGGTGGCGAGGTCGAGGGCGGCGCGGAGCGCGCGCCCGCAGGCGTCGGTCATGTCGGTCGGCACCAGCAGCGTCGACAGCCGCACCGGGTGGAGCGACGGGGCGTCGTCGGGTGCGTCGTCGTCGATGGGCACCACCAGGACCGGGAGGTCCGAGAGGTGGATGACCCGCTGGGTGGTCGAGCCGAGGAGCTTCTTCAGCGGACCGGGGTGCGAGTGCTGGCCCATGACGATGAGCCCGATGTCGTGCTCACGGCTGTAGCTGTCGATGACGCGCTCGGGCTTGCCGCGCTCGATCATGAAGCGGAAGTCGACGCCGACCCGGGCGAGGTCCCCATCGAGCTGCTCCACGCGGAGCCGGCGGAAGGACGACAGCATGTCGAGGTAGGCGTGGAGCTCGGTCACCGGGTCGAGGCTCTCGGGCGCGACGTCGTCGACGTGGAGGACCGTGAGGCGCGCGCCCAGAGCCTTCACGAGGGCGGCGGTCAGGGCGTGGCACTGCCTCGCAGGGCCGGAGAGGTCGGTGGCGAGGAGGATATTGGCTGCGTTCATGCGGGCCTCCGTGACGCCTGGTGGATCCGCGCGAAAACGCAGCAAGATCGGTGCCGAGCGCGGACGCGCCGGGGAGCCCGATGAGCACGGGATCGCCGCGAGGGCGGGTGTGCCTTTTGCCCCAAGCAACAGACGGCGCGATACTGCAATCCCGTTGGTGCGCGGCTTGCACCGACCGGGAGCATCGGCGTGGTGAGGGGGTGATCATGGACTTCCGGAAGATCGAGCGCGCGGTGGTTCCCATCGACATGTCCGAGACGTCCTACGTCGCGTTGCAGGCGGCCCTGACGGTGGTCGACGTGAACGCGATTCGGCTCGTGCACGTCATCCGCCCGTTCAGCCGCCCCGAGCGCGAGGGGATCTGGGGGCACTACGACAACGACTCCCACGCCCGGGACGTCACGGTGCAGATCCAGGAGGAGCTCGAGGCGCGCGGCGTCGGCGCGATGCCCATCGACATCCACTTCGGCTCGCCCGGGCCCATCATCTGCGAGTACGCCGAGCGCGTGCAGGCGGACCTGATCGTCATCGGCTCCCACGGGCGCACGGGGTTCCGCCGGATGCTCATGGGCTCGGTCGCGGAGACGGTGGTGCGGCACGCCTCGTGCTCGGTCATCGTCGTGCGAGAGCGCCCGGCCTGACCCGCGGGTCGAGGTTTCTGGTAGACTCGCCTCCATGTTCGAAGCCATCGAGCTTGGCCACAAGGTCAGCAAAGAAGAGTTCGCGGTCGCGGAAGTCGAGCTCCGCACGCGTCTGCTCGCCGTGCAACGCGAGCTGCGGGCCGCGAAGGTCCCCGTCGTCATCCTCGTCAACGGCGTCGAGGGCGCGGGCAAGAGCGAGGTCACCAACCGGCTCTCGAAGTGGCTCGACACGCGCGGCCTGGTGACCCACACCTTCTGGTCGGAGACCGACGAGGAGCGGGAGAGCCCGGGACACTGGCGCTTCTGGAAGCGCCTGCCCGAGCGGGGCCAGATCGCCGTGTTCTTCGGCTCCTGGTACACCTACCCGATCGTCGAGCGCGCGCTCGGCCGCATGGACGACCACGTCTTCCTGCGGGCGATGAACCGCATCAACGACCTCGAGCGGCTCCTCACCCTCGACGGGACGCTCATCATCAAGCTCTGGTTCCACCTGTCGAAGGCGGACCAGGAGAAGCGCCTGGGGCGGCTCGCCCAGCACCACAACGGCAAGAAGGGCGACGGGCGCAAGCCGACCCCGTGGGAGAAGGCGTTCACCAAGCACTACGACGTCTTCGCCGAGGTGTCCGAGTCGGCGATCCGGGCGACCGACTCCGGCGCGAGCCCGTGGCACCTCATCGAGTCGAAGAACCGCCGCTTCCGCGACGTGACCGCCGGCCGCGTCATCCTGGCGGCGTGCGAGGCGCGGGTGGCCGAGACCTGGACCGGCGAGACGGTCCACGACGCGACGCCGACCATCCAGCTCAACGAGGAGCCCTCGGCGATCCCGGTCCCCCAGCGCACCATCCTCGACACCGTGGACCTCGGGCGGCAGCTCGAGGACGACGAGTACCGGGCGCAGCTCAAGAAGTACCAGCGGCGGCTCGGGGCCGCCGTGTGGGAGGCGTGGTCGAAGGGCATCGCGAGCGTCGTGGTCTTCGAGGGCTGGGACGCCGGCGGCAAGGGCGGCGCCATCCGGCGCGTGACGGCGTCGATGGACGCGCGCCTCTACCGCGTCGTGCCGATCGCGGCGCCGACCCAGGAGGAGCTCGCGCACCACTACCTGTGGCGCTTCTGGAAGCACGTCCCGCGCGACGGCTACGTCCGCATCTTCGACCGGTCGTGGTACGGGCGCGTGCTCGTCGAGCGGGTCGAAGGCTACGCGAAGCCGGCCGAGTGGCGCCGGGCCTACCGCGAGCTCACCCACTTCGAGCGGCAGCTGACCGAGCACAACGTGGTCGTGACGAAGTTCTGGCTGCACCTCTCCCAGGAGGAGCAGCTGCGGCGCTTCGAGGAGCGGCAGCAGACGGCCTGGAAGCTGCACAAGATCACCGAGGAAGACTGGCGCAACCGCGACAAGTGGCCCGCGTACGCGTCGGCCGTCGGGGATATGGTGGCGCGAACGAGCACCGCGGACGCGCCGTGGGTGATCGTGCCGGGCGACGACAAGCGCTTCGCCCGGGTCGAGGTCGTCAAGACGCTCGCCAAGCGCATGGAGGCGGCCCTCGCCAAGGGTTGATCCCGTGACGCACGCGGAGGTCTGGCTCGCGACGCCCTCGCCGGCGCTCGCCGAGCGGGGGCTCGCGCTGCTCTCGCCGGACGAGCGGGAGCGGGAGCGACGCTTTCAGCACGCCGGCGCCCGTGAGCAGTTCCTCGTGGGGCGATGGCTCCTACGGACCGTCGTCGGGGCGCGGCTCGGGCTCCCGCCGGTGGAGGTGCCGCTGGTCGAGGTCGAGCGCGGGGCGCTGGCGACCCCGGCGGCGGCGAACCCGGAGGACGTGCGCTTCAACCTGTCCCACACCGACGGCATGGTGACGGTCGCGCTGGCGACCGGGCGCGACGTCGGCGTGGACGTGGAGGACGCGGCGCGGCGCGGGCGGACGGTGGAGCTGGCCGACCGCTTCTTCGCCCCCAGCGAGGTCGCGGCGCTGCGCGCGCTGCCGGAGGGCGCGGCCCAGCGGGACCGCTTCTTTCGCCTCTGGACCCTCAAGGAGTCGTACATCAAGGCGCGCGGACAGGGGCTCGCGATCCCGCTGTCCGGCTTCGCCTTCGCCCTCGACGGCGCCGGCAGCGCCATCGGCTTCTCGGCTCGGCCGGAGGTGGACGACGACGCGGCGCGCTGGCGCTTCTTCGGCCTCCGCCCTTCGGAGCGCCATCAGCTGGCGGTCGCCGTCGCGGCCGGCCCGTCCGCGCCCGTCCGGGTCCGCGTCCGCTGGGCCAGCGCCGCCTGAGCGGCTAGGGCGCGCCGCCGGCCCACGCCGGCACCACGCTCGGCGCGATGTCGAGGACGGTGGTGCCGAGCAGGAAGAAGAAGGCGGTGATGAGCGCCACGCCCAGCAGGTTGAGCCAGAGGCCCGCCCGCGCCATCTGGGGGATGGTGATGTGGCCGGTGCCGAAGACGATCGCGTTGGTCGGCGTCGCGACGGGCATCATGAAGGCACAGCTGGCGCTCAGGGTGGCCGGAACCATGAGCGTCCGGGGGTCGACGCCCATGACGACGGCGGCCTTGCCGAGGATCGGCAGGACGAGGTTGGCGGTCGCGGTGTTGCTCGTCAGCTCGGTCAGGAAGGTCATCACGACCGAGACGATGACGACGATGACCCAGGGCGGGAGGCCGCGGAGCCCGCTGAGGCCGCCGCCGATGACGTTGGAGAGACCGGAGCTCTCGAAGCCGGCGGCGAGCGCGAAGCCGCCGCCGAAGAGGAGCAGGATGCCCCACGGGAGGCGGACCGCGGTCGGCCAGTCCATCAGCGCGCCGCGGCGGTCCTTGGACGGGATGGCGAAGAGGAGGATGGCGCCGGCCATCGCGACGACCTCGTCGCCGACCTGGGCGAGGCCGGGGAGGTCGCGCCAGCCGGGGACGTCGCCCTTTCCGGAGCCGCCGGTGATCCACAGCAGGGCGACGAGGCCGAAGACGAGGCCGGCGAGGACCTCGTCGCGGCGGACCGGGCCGAGGGCGCGGCGGGCGTCGGCGACGACGGCGCGCTCACCGAAGGCGGAGGCGTCCGGGAAGCGAAAGAGGACCCGGGTGAGGAGCACCCACGCGAGCGCGATGAAGACGACCGCGAGCGGGAGGCCGAGCAGCATCCAGCCGGTGAAGGAGACCTCGGGGGCGGCCTCGAAGGTGTCGTGGAGGATCTGGCGGTAGGCGAGGTTCGGCGGGGTGCCGATGAGGGTGCCCATGCCGCCGATGTTGGCGGCGTAGGCGATGCCGAGCATGAGCGCGGTGCCGAAGCCGGGGACCGGGGTGGCGCCGTGGGCCGCGGCGTCCTCCTCGTGGGAGCGGAGGACGGCGGCGGCGATGGGGAGCATCACCATCACCGTGGCGGTGTTGGAGATCCACATCGACAGCAGCCCGGAGGCGACCATGAAGCCGAGGACGAGGCGGGCCGGGCGGCTCCCGATGAAGCTGACGATGGCCAGCGCGATGCGGCGGTGGAGGCCGGCGCGCTCGATGCCGAGGGCGAGGATGAAGCCGCCCATGAAGAGGAAGACGGTGGGCTTGCCGTACGCGGCGCCGACGACCTTCGGGGAGGCGACGCCCAGCAGCGGAAAGAGCGCGATCGGCAGGAGCGACGTCACGGCGATGGGGAGGACGTCGAAGATCCAGTAGACGGCCATCAGCAGCGCGACGGCGGCCATCGCGGGCACGTGCGGGTGACCGCTGGGCGCGTCGAGGCCGAAGCCGACGGCGAAGGACGCAGCGGCCCCGAGGATTCCGGCATACACGCGAAGGCGCGAGGGCGGCGCGCCGGTGACGGGCGGCGCGTGAGAAGCAGAGCCGGAGGTCATTGTGAAAAAGAGCATAGCCGATTCACCCGGACCGTCCAGTCCACTTGCCCCGCCCGGCCGCCCCCGGGAGCTGGGATTCCGCCGACGACGCCGCTGACAGGCGCGCCGTCGCTGGACGCGTTTTCGCGCGCAGCCGAACGTTTTTTTTCACTTCCCGCCCGGCCCCGAACTCCTGCTATGGTCCCGCCGTCATCGGTGAGCGCCAGGTGGTGCTCGGAGGGGCGCGGATACGCGCTCCGGAAGAGGGAACCCGGTGCGAATCCGGGGCTGCCCCGCAGCGGTGAGCAGGAACGAACGTCGCGACACGCACTGGACCGGGATCACGGTCTGGGAAGCGGCGACAAGTAGGCAGCCTGCGAGTCCGAAGACCTGCCGGCGACGCTGCGCGAAGACGGGCTCCGTCACGCGCGGCTCCTCTCGGCGCCTTTCGAGGGAGAGGCAGGGAGACCCCGGTGAAGATCTACGTCCTCACGCTCACGCTCCTCGGGCTCGCCGCTTGCGACACGGCCGCCCCGACCGGTGAGCCGACCTTCGGCGCCCTCTGCGAGACCCCGCGCGCGCCGCTCCTCACGATCGTCCCGGCCGGCACCACGCTGGTCGTCGGGACCAGCCTCGGAGCCGAGGTCGTCGTCGGCCGCGGCCCCGCCGACGCGCTCGCGCCCGACGCCTGGGAAGACGGCGACACCATCACGCTGCCCGCCGCCGATGCTCCCTACGACGTCGCCCTCTTCGGCCGCGTGGTCGACCCTCGCTGCGCCGACGTCGCGACCGGCACCTTCGCCGCCGTCTACCGCGTCGCGCCGGCGCTGCCCGCGGCGCCCGGGGACGACGACGGCGCAGTGGCCCTCGACGACCCGCGCATCGTCGGGTGGGCGAGCGGCTGGTCCCGCTACACCTTCGGCGACGGGGTCGACCGCCGCTGGCAGGTCCCGCCCGAGGCCGCCCTCGGCCCGGCCGGCGAGGACGCGCTCGCCACCGCCGTGCTCGGCAACGGCGGCGAGGTGGTGCTGACCTTCGACCGCCCCCTCGCCGACGGCGACGGCCCCGACCTGGCCGTCTTCGAGAACGCCATCGACCCCGGCTTCCTCGAGCTCGCCCGGGTCGCGGTCTCCACCGACGGCGTGGCCTTCGCCGAGTTCGACACCCTCTACCTCGGCACCACCCCGCTCGGCGCCTTCGACACCCACGACCCGGGCCTCATCGAGGGCTTCGCGAGCAAGTACCCCGTCGGCTGGGGCACGCCCTTCGACCTGGCGCTGCTCCGCTACCACCCCGCGGTGCAGGTGGGCGCGGTCGACCTCGCCGACGTGCGCTTCGTGCGCGTCCGCGACGTCATCGGCGACGGCAGCGAGCGCGACAGCTTCGGTCACCCGGTCTACGACCCGACCCGGACCGTGCTCACCGGCGGCTTCGATCTCGACGCCATCGCCGTGCTCCATGAAGCGCCCTGAGCCGCTCCTCGCGGCGCTCGCCCTCCTCTGCCTCGCGAGCGGCGCTCGCGCCGACGCCCCGGCGGAGACGACGCCGACCGCGGAGGAGCCCGCGCCGACCGCGCCAGCCCCGGAGGAGCCCACGCCGGACGAGCCCGCGCCGCG
>SBGO01000409.1 GCA_006226565.1 Deltaproteobacteria bacterium
CTACGTCGTGGTGGAGCCGCCGGCGCCGGCGCCGGCGACGCCGCTCGTCATCGCGCTGCACGGGCGGGGGGACACGGCGGACGGCTTCGCCGGGCTCGCCGAGGCCCTCGACCAGCCGACGCGGACCCTGGTCGGGCGGGCGCCGATCCCGTGGGGCACGGTCGGCGGGCGTGCCTGGTACGTCCTCGGCGCGCCGGACGAGACGGCGCAGATCCGCGCCCGCGTCGCGGACCTCGTGACCCTGGCGGGGCAGCTCCGCACCCGCTACCCCGAGGCCCCCAAGCCGGCGCTCTACGGCTTCAGCCAGGGGGCGGTGGTGGCGCTCCAGGCGGCCTGCGACCACCCCGAGCTGTGGAGCGCCGTGGTCGCGCTCTCCGGGCGCCTGGCGACCGCAGAGGGCTGCCCGAAGTCGGACGTGGCGCTCCCGGTCCTGGTGGTCGCCGGCACCAAGGACGGCGTCATCCCGGCGGACAAGGCCTGGGCGGCGGCCGACGCCCTCGCCGGCCTCGGCCGCGCCGTCGAGCGCTTCTCCTTCGACGGCCCCCACCGCGTCCCGAAAGACGCCCTCGAGGCCCTCCGCGGCTTCCTGGACAAGCACCTGCTGACGAAGTGACGAAGCCTGGATAGGCGTGCGCCCCGCGAGTGGACACGACGGGCTAGTGTGCATACAAATGTGCATGCGGCACGAGGAGGCGCAATGGACATCGGGTTTCTCTGGGACGAGGACAAATACGATCTCGTGCGCCGGACGCACGATGTCTCGTTCCACGAGGTCGTGAGCTGCTTCGACGACGAGCGTGTCATCGAGGTCGACGATCCGCAGGGGCACCCGGACCGCTTCATGATGGTGGCCCAGAGCGCGGGGCGACGGGTCCTGCAGGTCGTCGTCTCGGAGCAGGACCTGCCCCTCTACCGCATCATCACGGCCTTTGACGCAGCCCAGGCGTGGCTGGACGAGTACCGAAATGGCTGAAGACTTCGACTACGAGGAGTACAGCCGCACCCATCCGCCGGATCCGGCGAAGGTCCGACGCGGCCGCGCGGCCCGTGAGGAGCGGCGTAGCGGGACCAAGCAGCGCATCACCATCCGGCTCGACGAGGACATCCTCGAGGCGTTCAAGGGCATGGCTCCGGACGGACACGGCTACCAGGCGCTCATCAACAAGGCGCTCCGCGAGTGGCTCGCCGCCCGCGACGTGAAGGAGCTCATCCGCGACGACCTCCGCGAGATCCTCCGAACCGCGATTCAGGAAGGGCGCGACCAGGCCGCCGGGCATCACTGACCGCCCTTGGGCATCGGCGCGGACCGTCGGCGTAGCCGACACGCCCTCCCCGCGCGAGCGGGGACCGCCGCAGGCGGGGTAGGGGAAGCGAGCGCATCAAAAAAGGCCGGCGGGGTTGCCCCGCCGGCCTCTTCGGTTCTACGGCTGACCTAGCGCTGTGCCGGGACCGTCGCTACTCGACGCACTGCCCGTCGAGGCAGCTGGAGCCGCCGCACTGCTGCTGATCGAAGCAGGCGGGGATCACCACGCAGTAGCCGAACTGGCACTCCTCGTTGGCGGCGCAGGTCGCGTCCGGGCCGCAGGCGTCGAGGCACTTCCCGTCGACGCAGCCCTGGCCCTCGGCGCACGAGGCGGGTCCGCTGCACTGCAGGACCGGCGTCGTGTCCGCCTCGCAGATCCCCGACACGCACTTCGTGTGGGACGGGCAGTCGAGGGTCTCGCTGCAGGTCACGTAGCACGTGCCCTCCACGCAGACGTGGCCGCCGCCGCACTCGCCGTTGAAGGTGCAGGTGTTCTCCGGCACCTCGAGCGGCCAGCACTGGCCGTCGGTGCACTGCTGGCCCGGCGGGCAGCTGTTGTCGAGCGCGCACGGGAAGTAGCAGGCGCCGTTGAGGCACTGGCCGTCGAGGCCGCAGTCCTGGTTCTGCGCGCAGGTGTCGTCGGGGTGGTCCGGCAGGTCGATGTCGCCGCCGCCCGAGGTGTCCTCGCTGCCGCCGCTGGTGTCCTCGCCGCCGCCCGTGGTGTCCTCACCGCCGGAGGTGTCGGTGACGGCGTCCGGACCGCCGCCGGGGCTCGTCACGCACTGCCCGTCGAGGGTGCAGATCTCACCCGCCGCGCAGTCCTGGTGGGCCGTGCAGCCGGGGTTGTTCGTGTTCGACCCGTCGTCCGGCATGCAGCGATGGTCCGACGAGCAGTAGGTGTGGATTGGGCACTGGTGCGTCACGTCGCACCGGTACTCCTCGCAGTACCCGCCGTCACAGTGCCAACAGCCCGTGCTGTCGCACACCATGTCCTCGAGGTCCTTGTCGAAGTTGAGGTCGGACGAGCAGCCGCCCGCGAACAGAAGAAGGCCACCGGCCAGAAGACTCGCGTATCGCCACATGGGGGTCAGCCTCCGGACGCATCAGTCGGGGAAACGCAGGTGCTGCGACGTGCGCCGCGGAGGATCGATTCACACTTTTTTTCGCCCTCCGACTGCGGACCGGAATTGACATCGTGTCAGGGTGGGTTGACAGGATGTCACGCATACCGCGACCGGAGCCTCCCCACGTGTCCGTGCTGCCCCAGACGCTGCTCATCGTCGACGACGACCGCGCCAACCTCGAGTCCCTCGAGCGCATCTTCCAACGCGAGCGCATCGAGGTCGTGACCGCGACCGACGGCAAGGAGGCGCTCGAGGTCCTCCGGCGGCGCCGAATCAGCGTCTGCCTGACCGATCTCATGATGCCCGGGCTCAGCGGCATCGAGCTCCTGCGCGCCGCCAAGACGGTCTCCCCGGAGACCGAGGTCATCCTGATGACCGCCTTCGGCACCGTCGAGACCGCCGTCGAGGCGATGAAGGAGGGCGCCTGGGACTTCGTCACCAAGCCCTTCAAGCGCATCCAGATCGTCAAGGCCGTCCGCCGCGCCCTCGACCAGCAGGCCCTCGTCATGGAGAACCTCGCGCTGAAGGCCGAGCTCCAGGACTCCCGCCGCGACCGCTCCATCATCGGCAACTCCCTCGCCATGCGGCAGACCATGGACATGGTCCGCCAGGTGGCGCCGTCGAACGCGACGGTGCTGCTGCTCGGCGAGAGCGGCACCGGCAAGGAGCTCTTCGCGCGCGCCATCCACAACGCCTCGTCCCGCGCCAACCGCTCCTTCATCGCCCTCAACTGCGCCGCGCTCCCCGAGACGCTCCTCGAGGCCGAGCTCTTCGGCCACGAGAAGGGCGCCTTCACCGGCGCCTCGGCCCGTCGCCAGGGCCGCTTCGAGCTCGCCGACCACGGCACCCTCTTCCTCGACGAGCTCGGCGAGATGAGCCCGCAGGTCCAGGTCAAGCTCCTGCGCGTCCTCCAGGAGGGCGAGTTCGAGCGCGTCGGCGGCACCCAGACGCTCCGCGTCGACACGCGCATCGTCGCCGCCACCAACATGGACCTGAAGGCCCAGGTCGAGGCCGGGCGCTTCCGCGAGGACCTCTTCTACCGCCTCAACGTCATCAACATCTCGCTGCCCCCGCTGCGCGAGCGCAAGGACGACATCCCGCTCCTCGCGCACTACTTCCTCACCCTCTACGCCGGCAAGAACCACAAGGAGCTCGTCGGCATCTCGCGCGAGGCGGTCGAGGCGCTCCTCGCGTGGAGCTGGCCCGGCAACGTCCGCGAGCTCGAGAACGCCATCGAGCGCGCCGTCGTCCTGTGCCGCGGCGACACCATCACCGCGGACGACCTGCCGCCGCACATCCGCGAGGGCGACCCGGAGCGCCGCCACCTGACGGTCCCCATCGGCACGCCCCTCGAGGACATCGAGCGCATGGTCATCCGCGAGACCCTCGCCGCGACCCGCGGGGACAAGAAGCTCGCGGCCCAGCTGCTCGGGATCGCGACCCGGACCATCTACCGCAAGATCTAGCGGGGCGGCCCGCGACCGCGCGCCGGCGCACGGCGCCGTTTACGCGACCGTTGCGGTCCGCTATCTTCCTCCTCCCGAACGCCTCCGAGCCGACCAGCATGAAACGGATCTCCACCCTCGTCGCAGCCCTCGTTGCCCTCGCAAGCGCGCCGGCGTGCGACCTGATCAACGGCCCGTCCGAGCTGGAGCGCCAGATCGCCGCGGAGCAGGAGGTCATCAAGGCCTACTCCGCCGCCATCCCCGACGTCGACGCCCTCAAGCAGGGCTTCCTCGACGCCTGGAAGAGCGCCAACGAGCTGAAGGACCTCAAGGCGTACAAGGACGCGCTCCAGACCAAGGTCGTGCCGGGGCTGACGCGCTACGCCGAGGCGATGCGCGACATGCCCGCCGGCAAGGGCGAGCTCGCCGACATCCACAAGGGCCTGGTCGACGCCGTCGAGAAGGCGCGCGCCGCCTTCGCGAGCTACGCCGACGGCGTGAGCGAGGAGAACTTCGAGGCCGGCTACAAGGACGTGCTCGCCGCGATGGAGGAGGTCGCCGCCGCCCGCGCGACGTACATCGGCAAGCTCGAGAAACACTACGCGCGCTTCCGCGTGGACCTCGTGCAGGGCAAGTGAGCTTCGGTGCCTCCCCAGAGTCCCCGCGCACCCGAGCGAGCGCTCCCGTGATGCTCCTCGAGATCATACGCGCCATGCGGCCCCACCAGTGGGTCAAGAACCTCTTCGTGCTCGCGCCGCTCGTCTTCGCCGAGCGGGCGCTGGTGGCCGAGGACTTCCTGCGCGCGGCCGTCGCCTTCGGGCTCTTCAGCGCGCTCTCGGGCTGCGTCTACATCCTCAACGACATCGTCGACGTCGAGGGCGACCGCCTCCACCCGACCAAGCGCCGCCGCCCCATCGCGTCGGGCCGGCTGCCGCTGCCGCTCGCGCGCTTCGCGCTCTCGGGGATCCTGCTCGGGACCGTGGTCGCGAGCTTCCTCGTCTCGAACGACTTCGCGGCCATCGGCCTGGCGTACTTCACGCTCAACGTCGGCTACTCGTTCTCCTTCAAGCACGTCCCGTTCGTCGACGTGATGAGCATCGCCAGCGGCTTCCTGCTGCGGCTCCTCGGCGGCGGCGTCGCCATCGGCGTGCCCATCACCCCGTGGATCCTCGGCGTGACCTTCGTCCTCGCCCTCTACCTGGGGCTCGGCAAGCGCAAGCACGAGCTGCTCCAGGCCGGGCACCGCGCCGGCAAGCAGCGCAAGGTCCTCGACCGCTACCGCCTCGCCCACGTGCGCCACGCCATGCTCGCCTCGGGCGTCGCCACCGCCGCCGCCTACACCGCCTACACGGTGCTCGGCCAGCACGCCGGCCGCCTCTTCCACCCGCGCGACCTGGCGTGGACCATCCCGTCGGTGCTCTTCGGGCTGTGGCGCTTCAACCAGCTCACGAACCGCGCCGAAGAGGGGCGGAGCCCGACCGACCTGATGCTGGCGGACAAGATCTTCCTCGCCAACCTCGCGGCGTGGGCCGTCATCGTCGTCCTGGTGATCTACGTGCCATGAGCCCGCGCTCCCCGCTCCTGCTCGGACTGGTCGCCGGCGCGCTGCTGCTCGGCTGCGCCAGCACCGAGCACGGCGAGCCGAAGGTCGACCCGGCCCATCAGTGGGCGAGCACGGTGCGCGAGCGCATCGTGGCGGCGCGCGATCAGCCGAGCTACACGCTCCGCTACAACCCCGCCGCCTGCGACTGCCCGCCCTTCGAGATCCGCCTCGGCGAGGTCTGGCACCGCGTCCTCTTCGCCGGCGCCGGCCCCGACGACGAGACCATCCAGGCCCTCGACGCCGCCGTGCAGGACGCCCGCGCGCGGCGGGTCAACGCGACCTGGCAGATCCAGGGCAGCCTCGACGACGCGCTGACCACCTGCGCCCGCGGCCTCCTCGTCGTCTCGCTCTCGCCGTCCGCCTTCGGGGCGCCGCCGGCGGTCCCCGCAGAGGAGTGAGCGGCGGGTCGGGCGCGCGGCCCGACCGACGTCACTCCGCCTCGGCCTCGGCGATCTCGCGCTCGATCTCCTCCTTCGAGGGGACGAGGTCCTTGGCGACCGCGTGGACGAAGACGTAGCCGATGACCAGGCGCATCACCATCATCAGCGGGCCGATGACGGTGGAGTAGGCGAGGATGGCGGCGCTGCCGCCGGCCTCGGGGGGCACGTGGGGGGTGAAGAGGGCGACCATCACGCCCTGCACGGCGCCGAGCCCGCTGATGGTGGCCGGGATGACCTGCACGAAGGCGATGAGCGGGGCGTAGAGCAGCATGTGGCCGAGGTCGATGTGCACGCCGAAGGCCGGCAGGATCGACCAGTGCATGACCACGTAGACCATGATGAAGCCGGCGCGCATCAGGACCATCGATGGGTAGTCCTTGAGGTGCGCGCGGCGGAAGGTGTCGAAGACCCGCCACGAGCGCAGGCGCCCGAGGATGAAGAAGTCGAAGCCGGCGTTCCAGTAGACGAGCGCGCCGATGACGATGGCCCAGATGACCAGCACGATGTACGGGATGCGCGCGACGGCCTGGGAGTCGCCGATGGCGTCGGGGCCGAGCGCGAGCCCGAGGGTGATGAGGGTCGAGAGCGCGATGATGTCGACGAAGAAGAGCCAGAAGAAGCTCGAGAACGTCTCCAGGAAGCGGATGTCGTGCTTCTTGTGGATGACCCAGGCCATCCCGCCCATCGCGAGCGTGTAGTTGATCGCGTTGAGGAAGTAGCTCACGCCCTTGATGCGGAGCACCTCGAGCACGCCGATCTTGGTGACGAAGCGCCGGAAGAGCGCGACGAGGGTCAGCGAGTCCACGAGGTACGCGGCGAGGGTCACCCCGGCCATGGCGGCGACGAGCCGCCCCCAGTCTGCGCGCGCGAGGGCGTCGCCGACCGCCTCGATGTCGGTCGTGAGGAAGAGGAAGCCGACGATGCTGAGCGTGAGGACCCAGGGGATCAGCCGCTTGACGCGAGGGGACACGTGGCTCCTGTCGTGGGTCGGGACGCGCGGTGAGTGAAGTTCTCGGTTTACGTCCGGCGGAACGGCCGCGTATCGTCGGCCGCCGTGGGCGAACGAGTCAAGAACATCCGAAGTGGGGCCGGGGCGCGCGCCGTCGCGGCATCGGTCCTGGTGGCGGTCGAGGCGGATCCGGCCGGGCGCGGCCCGGAGCTGCTCGCGCGCGAGCTGACGGCCGCGCGCGTGAACGACCCGCGCGAGCGGGCGTTGGCGACCGAGCTGGTCTACGGCGTGCTGCGTCAGCTGCGGCGGCTCGACTACACCCTCGCGCCGCTGGTGCGCCAGGGGCTCGAGCGCCTCGAGCCGGTCGCGCGGACGCTGCTGCGGATCGGCGCCTATCAGATCCTGATGCTCGATCGCATCCCGGCGCCCATCGCGGTGAGCGCGACCCAGGACGCCGCGCGGCAGATCGGCGCCGGGCGCATCACCGGGCTCCTCAACGGCGTGCTGCGCAAGGTCGCCGCCCAGCGCGAGCGGCTCCCGAGCGGCGCCGGCCCGGGCGACGTCGGTGTGCGCGCGAGCATGCCGGACTGGATCGTCGGCGAGCTGGTCCGCGCCTACGGGGACGCCGCCGAGGCCGAGGCGCTGGCGCTCCGCGACCGGGCGGCGACGACGGTGCGGCCGACCCTCGGCAAGGGGGGCGCGGAGGCCTGCGCGGCGGGGCTCGCCGCCGAGGGCTTCGCGACCGCGCCGGGACCTCACGGGACCCTGATCGTCACCGGGCCCGGGGACCCCTTCGCGACCAAGACCTTCGCCGCCGGGCACTTCGTCCCGCAGGACCCGGCGAGCCTCGCCGTGGTCGATCTGCTCGGGGACGTCGCGGGCCGGCGGGTAGCGGACCTCTGCGCCGGACGCGGGCTGAAGGCCACGGCCCTGGCCGACCGCGGCGCCGAGGTGGTGGCGCTCGACGTGAGCGCGGCCAAGCTCGAGGAGCTGCGCGCGCTCGCGGCCCAGCTCGGGGTGGCCGACCGCGTCACCACGCGGGTGGCGGACCTGGCGGAGGCCCCGCCCGACATCGGGACCTTCGACTTCGTGCTGGTCGACGCGCCGTGCACCGGGCTCGGGACGCTCCGGCGCCACCCGGAGATCGCCTGGCGCCGGAGGCCGGAGGACCTCGCCTCGCTGGTCGCGCTCCAGGACCGATTGATGGCGAACGCCGCGCCGCTCGTGGCTCCGGGCGGTGTGCTGGTGTGGGCGGTGTGCAGCTTCGCTCGCGCCGAGGGTGCGCCGGCGGTACCTTCTGGGCTCGTGGAGGAGGCGGCGCTCGATCTCCGCCCCTCCGCCGGCCTGGACGCCTTCCAGGCCCGCCGCCTGCGCCGAGGTCCCCCGTCATGAGAGCGCTCCTCGCCACCTGGGCCGTCGCCGCCCTCGTCGGCTGCGTGTCGAACCCGACGCCGCACCCCGGGCAGCCCGACGGCCTCACCGACACGTACACCGCGCCCGACACGGGCCGGACCAACGGCGGTGGCGAGAAGGGGCCGGACCTCGACCTCGACGGGGTGCCGGACTGCGAGCAGTACGGCGGCTACTGGGATCAGGGCGACAGCGTCTGCGTCGGCGGCCTCCCCACCGGCGAGGTCGACGCCGACGTGATCGACGGCGACGCGCCCGACGGCGACGTGGGGGACGACGCGGTCGACGACGCCGAGGCCGGCGACGCCGCCGACGCGCTCACGGAGACCGACGGCGGCGTCGTCCAGGCGGACGAGTAGGCGAGGGCGACGCGCCCGGCGCTACGGCGCCTGGCGCCCGAGGGCCGCGTTGAAGGCCGTGAAGGCGCTATGGAGCGCCTGCATGTCGGCGTCGCTGAAGGGCCCCGAGACGAAGGCCGCGCCGGCGGCGCGCGCGTTGAAGGTCGACGAGCCCGTCTCGCCGCCGTGGGCGAGGACGCCGAAGCGGGTCGTATTCAGCGTCAGCGCCGGCGCGGCCAACGTGCTCTCGGCGTCGAGCGCGCCGTTGCGGAAGAGCGCGAGGCGCGAGGGCCGCGAGCGCGTCATCCCGTAGCCGCCGGCGGGGAGGCGGGTGTGGGTCGTCGGAGACTTCGCGGCGTAGCTCTGATCGAAGTAGTTCGACCCGCTGTAGGCCAGGAGGTTTCCGAGGTACTCCTGGACGCTGGCGTTGTTGGTCAGCGGGTCGCGGACCGACACGATGGCGTTGGTCAGCGAGCTCCCCTCGGTGTCCTCGTCGACACGGTTGAGGTAGCCGTAGAGGCCGTGCACCGCGCCGAGGTCGCTCGGCGTCACCGCCGCCTGGAAGTAGCCGCCCGTGCCCGTCACGCCGTCGACCCCGGCGGTGACGGCGCCGACGAGGGCCCCGGACATCGCCGGCGCGCCGCCGGAGGCGAGCTCGAGGACGGTGCTGGCGCTGGTCCCGCCCATCATCGGGTAGACCGCGTAGAGCCCGTTCCACAGGCCGACGTCCTTGAGCGTGTCGACGAGGGCGACGACGGCGGCCTCCTCGGTCGCGCTCGGGGGCGCCCCGGCGCTGGTCAGCGCGGCGAGGAAGGCCTGCGCGTCGGGGTCGATCGGGGCGGTCGGGGTGACGCCCCAGCTCACGATGACGACGCCCGGACCGCCGGCCGCGCCCGTGTCCCAGG
>SBGO01000592.1 GCA_006226565.1 Deltaproteobacteria bacterium
CCGTTGTCGTTCGAGTCCTTGAAGGTCAGGTCCACCGAGCAGGTCAACGCGCCGCCCTCGAGGCTGTCCCACGAGATCGTCTCGGTCAGCGTGCTCCGCTGGCGCCCTTCGACCGTCGGCTGCGCCGCGAGCAGCGCCGCCTTCTTGGTGGCGTTGGCGCCCTGGTCGCACTCGGTCAGCGGCCCCGTGTCCTCGACCGTGTCGACCGGGCCCCCCGTGTCGCCGGCGTCGGTGTCGCCGCCGCCGGTGTCGGCGACCGTGTCGGTCGGTGGCGACGTGTCGGCGTCGCTGTCGGAGCCGTTGTCGCTCGAGCAGGCCGCGCCGCCCCACAGCAGCGCCGCGACGAGGGGAATCCAGGTTCTCTTCATGACCGCACCGTCCTTCACCGAGATTCAGGCCGCGCCCCACGCGTGGGGGCCGGTCTGGCGCGCGTCGCCGCGACGGCGCGCGCCACACGGGCTCCCGGTGTGTGGGGGTCGGGACGACCGCAGACCCTTGGCCGGCGGACGTCCCGTCCGCTGTCGGTGGACGTCGGACCGGGAGCGCCCGAGAGCGCTCCCGGCGGCCGCGCTCAGTAGGTCATGTGCGACCCGAGCATGAAGGTCGGGTTCAGGCTGTCCGCCGGGACGTCCTCGAACTGCGCCTCGACGGCGGCGTCCGAGCTCGGGATCTCCATCGGCAGGATGGCCAGGCCGTACTCGTAGCCCTCGGGGTCGGTCGGGATGTTCTGGTTGAACAGGAAGTCGAGGACCGCGCGGTCGATGGCGCCGAACTCCACGAGGAAGGCGTCCGCGCCGCTGAGCCCGGTCTGATCGATGTTGGCCTCGTCGCTGACCAGCGGGTAGCTCCCCGCCTCGCCCGGCCGCTCGTCGAGGGTCGTCAGGCCGTTGACGAACGGCTTCACGATGCCGGGGCGGTCCATGTGCATGACCAGCACGATGCGCAGATCGGGGTTGGTCGCGGCGACGGCGTTGCCGTCGGCGTCGGTGTAGCCGTCGCGCACGCGGAAGGCGTCGATGACGCGGTTACGGTCGCGGATCGCGGCGTTGATGGTGCTGTCGTTGCTCTGGCCCGGGAACGGCCCGTCGAAGGACAGCGGCACGCCGGCGTCGAGGCCGAAGTAGACGCCCTTGCGCGCGGTGATGCGCAGGATGGCGATGTCGGCGTCGTCGAGCCCGGTCGCCTGCTCGATGGCGAGCGAGGTCGTCGTGCCCGCGGCGGTGTAGTCGAACTCGCCGTAGCCGGGGACCGCCGCCATGTAGTCGGGGTTCTCGGAGTCGGTGACGAGGCTGTCCTGCACGCCGTCGAACCACACCTTGATGACGCCGTCGCCGTTCGAGTCGCAGGTGTACTCGCCGACCTGCGGGGTGTCGTCGTCGTTGGCGTCGGTGAAGCGGCTGCCGTCGATCGGGAGGTAGCGGTTGCGCGTGTCGGGCGGTGCCCCCCAGCCGCCTCCCGTCGGCGCCGGGATCTCGTGCTGCGTGTTCTTCAGCATCACGATCGCCTTCTTCTGCGCGATGAAGCCGTTCTCGAGGTTCGCGTTCGAGCGCACGTCGGGCGCCGTCGTGTCGGCGACGTACGGGTTCTCGAAGAGGCCGAGCTTGAAGCTCATCTCGAGGATCTTCGACGCCGCCCGGTCGATCTCCGCCTCGGTCAGGAGGCCGAGCTCGTAGGCGTCACGGAAGTTCGAGGCGCTGTCCATGCCGAACTGGTCCGAGCCGGCCTGGATCCACATCGCCGCCGCCAGCGCGTAGGACATGCTCTCGGCGTTGAAGGCGTGGGAGAGCGCGCCCCAGTCGCCGGTGACCATGCCCGTGAAGCCCATCTGCTCCTTGAGGTAGGAGGTGATGAGGGTCTCGCTGAAGCCGGCCGCGAGCTGGTCGGGGCTGAACTCGAACTGCTCCTTGAAGATCGAGTAGCACGGCATCACCGCGGCCACGCCGACGTCGACGGCGGCCTGGAACGGGATCTGGTGGTACTCGAAGTAGCCGCCCGGGTAGACGTTGTAGCGGCCCGGGTAGCTGTGGCTGTCCATGCCGTCCTCGTTGGCGCCGGCGCCGGGGAAGTGCTTCATCGTCGCGGCGATGCCGTTCTTGAGCCCGCCGTCGCCCACGGCCTGGAAGCCGGCGACGGTGTTGCGCACGTGCATGGCGACCGCGAAGGCGTTGACGCCGAAGGTGTTCTGGACGCGCGCCCAGCGCGGCTCGGTGGCGAGGTCCGCCATCGGCCCGAGCTGCCACGTGAAGCCCATCTCACGGAACTCCTGGCGCACGGTGTCGCCGAAGAGCCGCGTCACCCGCGGGTCGTTGATGGCGCCGATGCCGAGCGGGTACGGCCACGGCGACACGACGTTGCTGGCGCTCAGGGACTGGTTGCCGGTGTTGCCGTTGGTCGACATCCCGAAGCCGTGGAGCGGGTCGGCGGTGATGGTCACCGGGATGCCCAGCGGCTGCGCCTCGGCGAGGGCCTGGAGGTTGTTGAGGTAGATCGCCAGCTCGGACGCCGAGCGCTGACCGACGCGGATGAGCGCGTAGCGGTTGTGATTCTCGACGATGTTGGCGGTGACGTTGTCCGGGATGGTGCCGTCGGCCGTACCGCTGCCGACGAGGCTGCTCTCCATCATGATGCCGATCTTCTGATCCATCGACATGCGCGTGGCGAGGTCCTGGGCACGGCAGATCTCGAGCAGGCGCCAGTCCTCGTAGGGCTGCAGCGCGCCGTCGCCGCTGAGGTCCTTGAACTGCTTGCCGTCGACGGTGATGACCGCCTTGCCGTTGGTCGAGGCGGCCTGAATCGTCGGCTGGGCGGTGTAGACGTGCACCGTGCAGGGCTCGACCTCGGGCGTGCCGCAGATGCCGTCGATGCAGGTCAGGTCACCGGTGCAGGTGCCGGTCGGGTTGGTCGCCGAGCACAGGCTCGTGGTCGCGACGCACATCCCCTCGACGCAGGTGCTTCCGACCTCGCAGGGGCCGTCGGGGGTCTCGGCGCTGCACAGCTCGCTCTCGAGCACGCAGCCACCGGCGAAGCAGACCATCCCGTCGGAGCAGTCGCCGTCGAGGTTGGTCGGGCTGCAGAGGGACGCGAGCGTGACGCACGCTCCGTCCATGCACACTTCTCCAGCGTCACACGCCCCGTACGGCTCGGTCGGGCCGCACTCGGGGACCACCTCCTGGATGATGGTCTCCGTCTTCGTGTCCTCGGAGCAGGCCACCATGGCGAACATGGCGGCAGTACCGAACAACAAGCCGATCGGTCTTCTCATGTCCATACTCCTTCGCTCCTACATCAGCCGGCCCTCTCCGCTTCAGGGCGTGCGTGTGTCGGGGAGGGACCTGGACGAGGCAGCGGCGGCGCGATGGGCAGCCGCGCATACCTCGCGTCTGCTCGCGGGGCTCGCGCGTCCCGTGCGCGCGAGGCCTGCACTCGGGGTGCGTCGAGATCTACGGGTGTCCGACACCTCCATTTCTCCAGAGCCTGGCCACGGGGGCGGACACCGGCGGGACGGCGGCCTCCGAGCCCCAGAAGAGCGACAGGTCGGCGAGCGCGGCGCGTAGCACCAGCGCCGCCGCACCGATCGCGATCTGCTCCTCCCCGAGGGAGGAGATGACGACGTCCGCACGCTCGACCGAGGTCCAGAGCGCGCGGGCGCGGAGGGATTCGCGGAGCGGCTCGAGCAGGAGATCCCCGGCCTCGGCGAGGCGGCCGCCGATGATGACGCGCGCGGGGTTCATGAGGTTGAGGAGGTTCGCCACGCCGACCCCGAGGTGGGCGCCGGCGTCGTGGATGAGCTCGAGCGCGAGCGCGTCACCGCGCTCGGCGGCGGCGACGATGTCGGCCAGGGTCAGGCCCGCGACCTCGGCGAGGGCGGACTCGCGGCCGGCGGCGATGGCCTCGAGCGCCTTCTCGACGATGGCGCCGGAGCCGATCTCCGCCTCGAGGCAGCCCCGGAGCCCGCAGCGGCAGGGGCGCCCCTTGGGGTCGACCGTCGTGTGGCCGATCTCGCCGGCGATCCCGCTGAACCCGCGGTAGACGTGGCTCTGCACCATGTGCCCGGCGCCCACGCCGGTGGCGACCTTGATGAACGTGAAGTCGGGGATGTCGACGCCGGCGCCGACGTAGAACTCGGCGATGGCGCCGCAGTTGGCGTCGTTGTCGACGAAGACGCGGACCCCGACGCGGTGGTGGAGCTGGGCGGCGAGGCGCACCTCGCTCCAGGCCGGGAAGAGGCGCGGCGACAGGCGGTCGGGGGTGAGCGCGTCGACCGGGCACGGCACCGCGAGGCCGAGGCCGAGGAGCTCCCCGGTCGCCTCGGGGCGGGCGCGCGCCTCGTCGACGAGGGCGCCGATGAGGCGCAGCGTCCCCGGCGGGTCCTCGGGCATGTACCACTCGACGCGGTTGCGCCAGACGACCTCGCCGGCGAGGTCGCTGAGGACCACCGAGACGTGGGAGACGCCGAGCTCGATGCCGATGATGTGGTTGCGCTTGGTGTTGAAGCGCAGGACGATCGGCGGCCGCCCGCCGCTCGAGCGGGCGAGGTGGCTGCTCGTCAGCAGCTCGGCGCCCATGAGGTCGGCGACGATGGCCGAGACCGTCGACGCCGAGAGGCCGGACTCGCGCGCAAGGTCGGAGCGGGACACCCCCGCGGGGCGGCCGAAGGCCAGGTTGGCGATCACGGAGGCGTTGTGGCTCCGCATGGCGTGCGTGTCCGCGGTCCGCGGGCGGCCCGTTTCTTCTATCGGAGGAAAAATAAACATTTCTTAGATGATGGATCTCATTGAAAGTCGAATCCATGTCTTTCTTCGGCCTAAGGAGAAACTCCGTCACTCCTGGCCGAACCGACGCCGACTTTCGCAGCTACGCCGCCGCAAGTCACCCGACGCGGGGACCGGGTCACCGTCCGACTCGGCCCCGCCACGCCCGCCCGACGCCCGCAGCGTGCCGCAGGGGAGAGTGAAGATTCGCTCGGGCGTTGGGACGGGGCGATCGCTAGCAATCGACATGCCGCGGCGCGCTCTGAGGGGCGCGACAACGTGACGCGCCTCGCAGCCGCACGGCGACGAGGTCGTCGCGAGGCGGTCGGTCGGGGAGACGCGAGCGGCGACGCCTCGTCCCCCGAACCGCCGGGGCGCGCTGGGGCAAATCCCGCCCGGGTCGGGCGAGAATACACAGCGACAGGGGCGCCTCACCCGCTCTCCGAGGTCCCGCACCTCCGAGCGGGCTCCTCGAAGACACGGCAGGCGGCCGTCCCTGGGCTTCACCCCGAGGCGCAGGGCGGGCGCGGCCCGGGGCGCGCGCAGACGCACGGTCCCCCGGGCCGCGGCGGGTGAAATCGTGAACCTCTGGGACGCGCGGTTCAGTAGGTCGTTCCCGCGCCGATGTCGTAGGTCGGGTTGGCGCTGTCCGACGGCACGTCCTCGAGCTGGGCCGCGACGGCGGCCAGCGAGCTCGGGATCTCGAGCGGAAGCCGCGCCTGGCCGTACGTCCAGCCGTCGGGGACGTTGACGTTGAAGAGCACGTCGAGGACCGCGCGGTCGAAGGCGCCGAAGTCGACCAGGAAGGCGTCGACCCCGCCGCGCCCGTCGCCGCGGATGTTCTCGTCGTGGAGGGTCGGGTAGCTCCCGGGCTCACCGAGGGTCTCGTCGAGGGACGCGAGGCCGTCGATGAACGGCTTGACGATGGCCGGGCTGCTCAGGGTCTCCACGAGGATGATCTTCAGCGTCGGGTTCGTCGACTTCAGCAGGATCCCGTCGGCGGTGGTGTAGCCGTCGCGGGCCCGGAGCGCGTCGATGATCCGCTCGGCGGTCGCGGTGCCGTCGAAGTCGAGGCCGCTCGGCGAGGACACGCGGAACACGGCGAGGTCGGCGCTGGCGACGGTGTCGGCGGTCTCGATGGCGAGGCCTGCCCCGGCCGCCGCGACCGTGTAGTCGTAGGTGTCGAGGACGTCGTCCATCACGTCGCTGCCGGTGAGGCCGCTGGCGTCGCCGTCGAAGTACACGCGGATGACGCCGTCGCCGTTGGTGTCGCAGTCGTACTCCCCGATGCCGGGGCTGCCGCTCTCGTCGGCGTCGGTGTAGCGGGTGGCGCTGATCGGCAGGTAGCGCGTCGCGTTGTTGCCCGTCAGCGCGTGGTCCCGGTTCTTCAGGATGACGATGGCCTTCTTCTGCGCGGTGAAGCCGAGGGTTCGGAGCGCCGGGGTGCGCACGTGCGCGTAGACCTCGTCCTCCTCGACGTAGGGGTTCTCGAAGAGCCCGAGGCGGAAGTAGGTCTCGAGCACCATCCCGGCCCCGAGGTCGAGGTCGAGGTCGTCGATCCAGCCCTCGTCGTAGGCGTCCCAGATGGGCTCGGTCGGCTCCATGCCGAACTGGTGCGAGCCCGCCTCGTAGAACATGCCGACGCGCTGGGCGGGGGACAGCGACTCCATGCCCCACGGCCGCGAGCCCATCGTGCCCCAGTCGGCCGTGACCAGCCCGGCGAAGCCCATCCGCTCCTTGGCGAGGCTCGTGATGAGCCCGTAGGAGAAGGCGGCCGCGACCTGGTCGGGATCCCACTCCTTCTGGCCGAGGTAGATGCCGTAGCACGGCATGATGCCGCGCGCGCCGACGTCGAAGGCGGCCTGGAACGGGATCCAGTGGTACTGGAAGTTGTCCCCCGGGAAGACGATGTAGCGGCCCTCGCGCTGGTGGGCGTCGAGGCCGTCGATCTCGGCGCCGTGGCCGGGGAAGTGCTTGACGGCCGAGACGATGCCGTCGCGGACGTCGCCGTTCCGACTGCCCTGGAAGCCCTCGACGCAGGCGGCGACGTGCCGCGCGACGGCGTGGGCGTTCTCACCGAAGGTCCCGGAGACGCGGCGCCAGCGCGGCTCGGTGGCGAGGTCCGCCATCGGCCCGTACTGCATCCGGTAGCCGATGGCTCGGTACTCCTCGCGGACGGTCTCGCCGTAGGCCTTCGTCACCGACACGTCGTCGATGGCGCCGAGGCCGAGGGGGCCGGGCCAGTTGGTGAACATCTGGGTGCTCATCGCGTGCGACGGGTCCTGGACGAAGAGCATCGGGATGCCGAGCGGCTGCGCCTCCGCGACCTGCTGGAGCGCGTTGAAGAAGCGCGCGAGCATCAGCGGGGTGTAGTTGTTGCGGATCCGGATGATCCCCTGGCGCACGTGCTCCTCGGCGATGAGCGCGCGGTCCTCGTCGCTGACCGTGCCGTCCTCGGTCACCGTCCGCGCCGGCGTACCCGACGTCAGGAGCCCGATCTTCTGGGCGACGTCCATGCGCGTCAGCAGGTCCCTGGCGCGGCACTCGTCGAGGAGCCGCCAGTCCTCGTAGGGCTGCAGCGCTCCGTCCCCGTTCGAGTCCTTGAACAGCATGTCGTCGACGCTGATGACCCCCTTCTTGGTGAAGATCGTGTGCGCCACGATGGCCGGCTGCTCGACGTAGGTGTGCACCACGCACGGGTCGACCCCGCGGGTGCCGCAGACCCCGTCGATGCACACCTGGCCGGTCGCGCACAGGCCCTCCGGGTTGGTCGACGAGCACAGCCCCGAGGTGGGCACGCACATGCCGGTGAGGCAGGTGCTGCCGAGCTCGCACGGCCCGTCGGGGGCCGCCGGGCCGCACAGCGTCGACGCGACGACGCAGCCGCCGCTGAAGCACGTCATCCCCGCGGCGCAGACGCCGTCCAGGTTCGTCGGGCTACACAGGGTGCTGCTGGCGACGCACGCTCCCTCGAAGCACGTCTCCCCCGTGTCGCACGCCCCCTGGACCTGCGTCGGTCCGCAGGGCGGGATGACCTCCGTGGTGATCTCCTTGGTGTTCTCGTCGCACGCGGCCATGCCGAAGAGCACGGTCGCCCACGCGAGCGAGCGCATCCACGCGCGTATCATCTCCTCTCTCCTTCCATCGATGGTGTGGCGAAACCCAAGGGTCACGCCCGTGGCGAGCTGCTCCGGTCCGGCGCACCCGGCCGCTGGGGGCACGACGCGGGCGACACGCGCCCGCCCCGCGCCAGCGACGACACGGCCCCGTGCGTCCACGCGGCGCCGCCGCACGACGCGACCAGGGGACCCCGTACCGACAGCGTCTCCGCCATGAGCGAGACCTCGGCTCGCGGCGCACGTCCGGCGGGCCTGGTGCTCGGGACCGTCCGCGGGCGTCGCCGCGGGTCGCCGTACCTCCCGTGCATTCGACGTGCCACGCGAGGATCCGCACGGGCACGCGATCATGCCCGACGGCGGTGTTCGCGATCCTCCCCGGTCTGTGCGGAATTTCACAGCGCGGGCCGGCAGGTTGCCTCGTCACACGCGGCTGCTATCTTCGAGTCACGATGCGCGCGATGGTCCTGGACGCGCCCGGGCGGGCGCTGCGACTCGCGGAGCTCGACGCCCCGACGCCGAAGCCGGGCGAGCTCCTGCTCGACGTGACGGCCTGCGGCGTCTGCCGGACCGACCTCCACATCGTCGACGGCGAGCTGACCGAGCCCGCGCTGCCGCTCGTCCCGGGCCACCAGATCGTCGGCCGCGTCGCCGGGATCGGGGCGGACGTCCGCGGCTTCGCGCTCGGCGATCGGGTCGGCGTCCCCTGGCTCGGCGCGACCTGCGGGACCTGCGGCTACTGCGCGTCGGGCCAGGAGAACCTCTGCGACGACGCGCGCTTCACCGGCTACGACCTCCCCGGCGGCTTCGCCGAGCAGACGGTCGCCGACGCCCGCTTCTGCTTCCCCCTCCCCGACGGCTTCGCCGACCTCCAGGCCGCGCCGCTGCTCTGCGCCGGGCTCATCGGCTACCGCGCCTTCCGGATGGCCGGCGACGCCGAGCGCATCGGCCTCTACGGCTTCGGCGCCGCCGCCCACATCATGGTCCAGGTCGCGCGCTTCCGCGGGCGCCGCACCTTCGCCTTCACCCGCGCCGGGGACACCGTGGGCCAGGACTTCGCCCGCTCCCTCGGGGTCGCGTGGGCCGGCGCGTCGGGCGAGGCGCCCCCGGAGCCCCTCGACGCCGCCATCCTCTTCGCGCCGGTCGGCGCCCTCCTGCCCGAGGCGCTGCGGCAGGTGCGCAAGGGCGGCGTCGTGGTGTGCGCCGGCATCCACATGAGCGAGATCCCCGCCTTCTCCTACGACCTCCTGTGGGGCGAGCGCGTGGTCCGCTCGGTCGCCAACCTGACCCGCGCCGACGGCCTCGAGTTCCTCGCCCTCGCCCCGCGCGTCCCCATCACGACCGAGGTCAGCGTCTACCCGCTCGAGGAGGCCAACGCAGCCCTCGACGACCTCCGCGCCGGCCGCTTCAGCGGCGCCGCCGTCGTCCAGGTGCGGCAGCCCTGACCCGCGCTGGGCCCAATGCCGATCGGATAGGCCACAAGGCGCTGAACCGGCACGTCTTTTTTACCATGGAGAGCACGGAGCTCACGGAGGGGAGCGGGTCGCGCCCGGAGTTTCGGATCGTGCGGCCACCCATCCTCCGTGCCCTCCGTGGCCTCCGTGGTGAAAAGATGTGTTCGATC
>SBGO01000651.1 GCA_006226565.1 Deltaproteobacteria bacterium
TGGCCCCGGTGGTCCGGGTGGCCCCGGTGGTCCGGGCGGCCCGAACCGGCTCGGCGCGATGCCGATGCCGCCGCCGGCGCCGGGCGCCGATGACCGCCGGAAGAAGGGACGTCACGGGGGTGGCGGTGGCGACGGCGGGCGTGTCCGCTGGGAGGCCTCGCGCGACCGCCGCTTCGACGACCGCGGCGGACGGTCCCGTGGCAAGCGTGGCCGCGCCATCGCCAAGAAGGGCGTGCGCATCACCGAGGGCTCCGCGGTTCCGAAGGCGTCCAAGCGCGTCGTGAAGATGGAGGAGACGATCACCGTCGGCGAGCTCGCCTCGCAGCTGGCGGTGAAGGCCTCCGAGATCATCAAGGCGCTCATGGATCTCGGCGAGATGGTGACGGTCAACCACGTGCTCGATCTCGACACGGTGACCCTCATCGCCCAGGAGTACGAGTTCACGGTCGAGAACGTCGCCTTCGACATCGAGAACTACATCCCGAAGGTCGACGAGACGATCGAGGCCAAGCCGCGCGATCCGGTCGTCACCGTCATGGGTCACGTCGACCACGGCAAGACCTCGCTCCTCGACCACATCCGCAAGACGCGCGTGGCGGCGGGCGAGGCCGGCGGCATCACGCAGCACATCGGCGCCTACAAGGTCCCGGTGCGCTCGGGCAAGGGCAAGCGCTCGGTCGTCTTCCTCGACACCCCGGGCCACGCGGCGTTCACCGAGATGCGCGCCCGCGGCGCCAACGTCACCGACGTCGTCATCCTCGTGGTGGCGGCCGACGACGGCGTCATGCCGCAGACCATCGAGGCCATCAACCACTCCAAGGCGGCCGGCGTGCCGGTCGTGGTGGCTGTCAACAAGATTGACAAGCCCGAGGCGCAGCCCGAGAAGATCCGTCAGCAGATGACGGAGTACGGGCTCGTCTCCGAGGAGTGGGGCGGCGAGACGCAGTTCATCAACGTCTCCGCCAAGACCGGCGACGGCGTCGACACGCTGCTCGAGGCCGTGCTGCTCCAGGCCGACGTGCTCGAGCTCACCGCCATCGACGACCGGCCCGCCACGGGCGTGGTGGTCGAGGCCGAGCTCTCCAAGGGCCGCGGCCCGGTGGCGACCATCCTCGTCCAGGAAGGCACCCTCAAGAAGGGCGACATCGTGGTCGCCGGCAAGGCGACCGGCCGCGTCCGCGCCATCATCGACGACCGCGGGCGCCAGCTGAAGGAGGCCGGCCCGGCCACGCCGGTGGAGGTCCTCGGGCTCAACGAGGTCCCGCCGCCGTCGGAGCGCTTCTTCGCCGTCAAGGACGAGAAGGACGCGCGCATGATCGTGTCGCACCTCGAGGACAAGGAGCGCGAGAAGCGCCTTGCCGAGGAGCGCAAGCGCGTCTCCCTCGACGACCTCTTCGATCAGATGAAGGCGGGCGAGGTCAAGAACCTCAACCTCATCATCAAGTCGGACGTGCAGGGCTCGCTCGAGGCGCTCAAGACCGCCTTCAGCAAGCTCAAGCACCCCGAGCTCGAGGTCCGCATCATCCACGACGCCGTGGGCGCCATCAGCGAGTCGGACGTCAACCTGGCGTCGGCCTCGAGCGCCATCATCATCGGCTTCAACGTGCGTCCCGAGAAGAACGCCAAGGCGATGGCCGAGCAGGACGGCGTGGAGATCAAGCTCTACTCCGTCATCTACAACGCCGTCGACGACGTGAAGGCCGCGATGGAGGGCATGCTCAGCCCGAACATCGAGGAGCGCATGGTCGGCAAGGCCGCCGTCCGCGACACCTTCGGCGTGCCGAAGCTCGGCACCATCGCCGGCTGCGCGGTGCTCCAGGGCAAGCTCATCCGGAACGCGCGTGCGCGCCTCATCCGCGATGGGCGCGTCATCGCCGACACGAAGATCGACTCGCTCCGGCGCTTCAAGGAGAACGTCACCGAGGTCGAGCGCGGCCACGAGTGCGGCGCCCACCTCGAGAACTACAACGACGTCAAGCTCGGCGACGAGATCGAGTGCTACGAGCTCATCGAGGTCGCCCAGACGCTCGACATCTAGTCGTCCTCGCCGAGGTCCGGTGCGCGCGACGTCTTCGAGCGTCGCGCGCGCTCGGTGGCCCCCCCTCGTGGGGGGCTGGCCGGACATGGATGGAAGCCCATGGCTCGAAAGCGCCCATTTCGCCGTACCGATCGCCTCGCCAGCCAGATTCAGCAGGTGCTGGCGGTCGCCGTGCAGCGTGAGACCCGCGAAGACGCCCTGCGCGGCGTCGTCGTCACGGCCGTCGACGTGACGAGCGATCTGTCGCTGGCGCGCGTCTTCTACTACCTGATGTCGGGGGACCCCGCGGCTGTCGAGCAGGCGCTCGAGCGCGCGCGCGGCTTCCTGCGGCGCCGGGTCGGCGAGCAGATCCGCGCGCGGACGACGCCGGAGCTGCGCTTCGTCTTCGACGCGTCGGTCGAGCACGGGCGGCGTATCGAGGAGATCCTGAGCGGCCTCGACATCCCGCCGGCGCCCGTCGAGGAAGAGGACGAGGACGACGACGACGCGCTCGAGGGCTACGACGACGACGACCTCGCCTACGAGGACGACGACGACGCGCTCGAGGGCTACGACGACGATCTCGACGACGCGGCGGACGGCGAGTCGCTCGAGGGCGACGACGACGCGCTCGACGGCTACGAGGAAGAGGCGGAGCAGATCTTCGACGAGGAGGAGGCGTTCGACGAGGACGACGGCCTCTTCCACGAGGAGACCGACGCCGAGGACCTCGAGGACCGCGAGGACTGATGGCGCGCAAGCGGGGGCGAAGCGGCGTCGGCCCCCACGGCGTCGTCGTCGTGGACAAGCCGGTCGGGCCGACCTCCTTCAAGGTCCTGCGCGCCGTGGAGCGCCAGACGGGCGCCGGGCGTGCCGGCCACGCCGGGACGCTCGATCCCGCCGCGACGGGCATCCTGCTCGTGCTCCTGGGCGAGGCGACGAAGCTCTCGCACTGGGTCATGGTCCACGACAAGGCGTATCGGGCGACCATCGCGCTCGGGACGGCGACCGACTCCCTCGACGCCACGGGCGAGGTGGTCGAGGTCGCCGACGTGCCCGCCGAGGCGCGCGATCCCGAGCGGGTGAGGGCGGCCCTGGCGCCGATGGTCGGCGAGGTCTGGCAGGTCCCACCGGTCTACTCCGCGCTCAAGCGCGGCGGGCGCACGCTCATGTCGCGCGCGCGGGCCGGCGAGGACGTCGAGGTCGAGCCGCGCCGCGTGGTCTGTCACGGGCTCGAGCTGGTGGCGATCGAAGGCGACCAGCTCGTCGTCGACGTGGCGTGCGGCAGCGGCTACTACGTGCGCTCGCTGGCGCGCGACCTGGGCGCCGCGCTCGGCGTCCCGGCGCACCTGGCGGCGCTGCGTCGGACGCGCCTGGGCGCCTTCGACATCACGGAGGCGGTGCCCCTCGCGGAGGTCGGCCCGGAGTCGGTCCGGCCGCTCGTGGACGCCGCTCCCGAGCTTCCCAAGGTCGTCCTGTCGCCGTCGGCGGCGGACGACGTGCGTCACGGCCGCCCGATTGCGGCAGAGGTGCCGGGGCCGCGAGCGATCCTGCTCGAGCCCGAGGGCGCGCCGTTGGCGCTGGTCGAGCGTACCGCGGACGACCGTTGGCGCGTCTTCCGCGGGTTCCGCTTCGAGGACCCGAAGTCGGGTAAGACGTCGGGCTGATCGGTACTTGTTGACACCCGGGGCGGCAGCCGTATAGGTTCCGCCACGCGAAAACACAGGGCTTTTACGGAGAATCAAGATGGCGCTGCAGCCGGAAAAGACGGCCGAGATCATCAACAAGTTCAAGCGGTCCGAGGGTGACACCGGTTCCCCTGAGGTGCAGGTCGCGCTCCTGACCGAGCGCATCTCCCAGCTCACCGGGCACTTCGGCACGCACAAGAAGGATCACCACTCCCGTCGTGGCCTTCTGAGCCTCGTGGGTCAGCGCCGCCGGCTGCTGAACTACCTGAAGGCCAAGGACATCACGCGCTACCGTTCGCTCATCGGCGAGCTCGGCCTGCGCAAGTAGTTGATCGGCGTCGGAGGGCTGTCATGCCCGCGTCGCTGATCTACCAGCTTTCGCGCAGCTCGACGTCGACGAACCGGCCGCCCACGGCGGCCGGTCACCCCCCTGGGCACGGCTAGCCCCCAGCTCGGGACACGTCTGACGCCGGTCTGCGCGAGAACTGGCCGGTCAACCGGCCAGGACATGGCGGTCCTCCTGACGACCCGGTCGCGCATCGGCACACCTCGGTGTGTGCGCCGCAGCTCACGCTGCGGTGGAGCTCGCCCGGCTCGCGCGGCCCTCACTCCGGGCGACCCACGCGCCCTCCAGCGGAGTTGGTGGGGCGTCACCTCAGGAGGCCCAACGTGGCTTTGTTTACCAATATTGTGACCGAGACGATCGAGTTCGGCGGCGCGCCGCTCACCCTGGAGACGGGGCGGGTGGCCAAGCAGGCCGCGGGCTCGGTCCTCGTGACCCACGGCGAGACCGTCGTGCTGGTCACCGTGACCTCGACCTACGCCCCCCGCAAGGGTCTCGACTTCTTCCCGCTCGTCGTCGACGTGCAGGAGCGGACCTACGCGGCCGGCAAGCTGCCGGGCGGCTTCTTCAAGCGCGAGGGTCGGCCGACCGAGAACGCGACGCTGATGGCGCGGCTCATCGACCGCCCGATCCGCCCGCTCTTCCCCGACGGCTTCAAGAACGAGGTGCAGGTCGTCTGCACCGTGCTGAGCGTCGACCAGGTCAACGACCCGAACCTGTGCGGCCTCATCGGCGCGTCCGCGGCGCTCCACATCTCGGACATCCCGTGGAACGGCCCGATCGCCGGCTGCGTCGTCGGCAAGAACGACGAGGGCTTCATCGCCTGCCCGACCCAGGCCGAGCTCGAGGCCTCGGAGCTGGATCTCCTCCTGGCGGCCCGCCGTGACGGCATCGTCATGGTCGAGGGCGGCGCCAAGGGGATCAGCGAGGACGAGGCGGTCGAGGCGCTGCGCTTCGGCTACGAGTCGATGCTGCCCGTGATGGACGCCATCGAGCGCCTCCGCGGCAAGGCCGGCAAGGAGAAGCACCCCTTCGTCCCCGAGGAGAAGGACACCGACTTCATCGGCAAGGTCGAGGCGTTCGCCCGCCCGCAGGTCGCCGAGGCCGCCTACATCGCCCACAAGAAGAAGCGCTACGCGGCGATGGACGCCATCGCGGCGGCCGCCATCGAGCACATGGGCGACGCGGCCGTGGGGCGCGAGGGCGAGATCAAGGGCATCGTCGACCACCTCAAGGGTGAGGTCGTCCGCCGCACCATCCTCGACGAGGGGCGCCGCATCGACGGCCGTGGCCTCGCCGACATCCGCGAGATCGACTGCCAGATCGGCGTCCTCCCGCGGACCCATGGCTCGGCGCTCTTCACCCGCGGCGAGACCCAGGCGCTGGTGACCGTGACCTTCGGCACCAAGCGCGACGAGCAGCGCGTCGACGCGCTGAGCGGCGAGTACTTCAGCCGCTTCATGCTCCACTACAACTTCCCGCCGTACTCGGTCGGCGAGGTCCGCATGATGCGCGGGCCCGGCCGCCGCGAGATCGGCCACGGGAACCTGGCGCGCCGCGGCGTGGAGCCGCAGATCCCGAGCGCCGAGGAGTTCCCGTACACGATCCGCATCGTGAGCGAGATCATGGAGTCCAACGGCTCGTCGTCGATGGCGTCGGTCTGTGGCTCGTCGCTCGCGCTCATGCAGGCCGGCGTGCCGGTCAAGCAGGCGGTCGCGGGCATCGCGATGGGCCTCATCACCGATGGCGAGAAGACCGCCGTCCTGAGCGACATCCTCGGTGACGAGGACCACCTCGGCGACATGGACTTCAAGGTCGTCGGCACGCGTGAGGGCATCACCGCGCTGCAGATGGACATCAAGGTCGAGTCGCTGCCCTGGGACGTGCTCCGCAGCGCGCTGAACCAGGCCAAGGACGGCCGCCTCCACATCCTCGGCGAGATGGACAAGGCCATCAGCGAGCCGGCGGATGACCTGTCGAAGCACGCGCCGCGTATCTTCACGGTGCTCATCGACAAGGAGAAGATCCGCGACCTCATCGGCCCCGGCGGCAAGCACATCCGCGGGATCATCGCCGAGACCGGCACCGAGATCGACATCAACGACGACGGCCAGGTCAACGTCGCGGCCCTCGACGGCGAGTCGGCGGCCAAGGCCATCGAGCTCATCCGTGGCTACACGGAGGAGCCGGAGGTCGGCAAGATCTACCTCGGCACCGTCGCGAAGACCGTCGACTTCGGCGCGTTCATCACGATCATGCCGGGCACCGACGGCCTCTGCCACATCTCCGAGCTCGCCGACGGCCGCGTCCGCGCGACCGAGGACGTGGTCAAGGAGGGCGACGAGGTCCTCGTGAAGGTCCTCGGCATCGACCGCCAGGGCAAGATCAAGCTGTCCCGCCGGGCGGCGCTCGAGGAGTCCGGGACGGCCGCCGATGAAGGCGCCGACGACTGAGACCGAGGCGGGCGGCGCTGAAGCCGTCCGGCTCGAGGTGCTCCGGCTCCGGCCGGAGCGCGACGCCGACCTGCCGCTCCCCCGCTACATGACGGAGGGGGCGGCGGGACTCGACGTCTACGCGGCGCTCGAGGCGCCGCTCACGCTGCCGCCGCTCGGTCGCGCCCTGGTGCCGACCGGGTTGGCGCTCGCCGTGCCCCACGGCTACGAGGTGCAGGTCCGCCCGCGGAGCGGGTTGGCCGCGCGCCACGGCGTCACCGTGCTGAACGCGCCGGGCACCATCGACTCCGACTACCGGGGCGAGGTCGGCGTGCTTCTCGTGAACCTCGGGGACGCGCCGGTCACGCTCGAGCGTGGAGAGCGGGTCGCGCAGCTCGTCGTCGCGCCGGTCGTCCAGGCCCACCTCGTCGAGGTGCGCGCGCTCTCGGAGACGGCGCGCGGCGCCGGGGGCTTCGGCCACACGGGGCGCGCGGACGAGGGGAGCTGACGCGCGACGCGCGCGCGCGTGCTCACGCCGGGACGCCTTGCGGTCGTCGTCGCGGGCGGCCGGCGTCGACGCGTGGATTCGACCGCGCCGAAACCGTCCGGGGGAAGCACAAAACGACCGTCGGGGTTGTGATTCGGAGCCGCTCGCCCGTTACTAGGGAGGGGACCGCTTCTTGAACGGACTCGACCGACGGCTTACGTTTCTGATCTGATGAGGAAAACCAGCACAGTGCGCTTGGGCACGAGGGAGAATTCGATGCGGCGTGGCGCAGCCTATCAAGGAATCCTTCCGGTGCTCTTCCTGCTCCTCGCGGGCGCGCTCGTCGTCGCCTGTGGCGCGGAGCGCGACGGGCTCGAGGCCCAGCCGATCAGCCTCGCGAGCTCCTCGGGAGACGGGGTCGCGCTCTTCCCCGGCGTCGCGATCACGGGGGAGGCGACCGTGGCCGCCGAGGGCGACACGGACGAGGACGACGACGAGGCGAAGGACTACTGGGCGCCGATCCCCTTCGACCGCACGAACTTCGAAGAGGTGCGCCAGCAGGTCCGCAAGCGCTACATCGACCCCAGCGTCGACGAGCCGTGGGCCTACGTGAACGCCGCCTCGTGGGCGCTCGCGAGCCCGGAGGAGGGCGGCAAGCTCCTCTTCCCCGAGGCCTTCTACGAGGCGCGCAAGGACGACCCCGACGAGAAGGGCCTCCTCAAGGGCAAGGTCTCCAAGCTCCACCCGAGCGACCCCTTCGTCATCCTCGACGAGTCCACCGAGAAGGTCGAGGACGAGAAGAAGCGCCTCAGCGACGACGAGATCCGGGAGCTGCGCGCCAAGCAGCAGGCCCGCCAGCGCGCCCTCAAGGAGGCGTGGACGGCGACCGGCTTCGGCGCCAAGGACTTCGACCGCGTGATGGCCTACATCAAGCGCGAGATGAAGCCGAGCGACGGCTGGAGCATCAAGAAGGCGTGGGTCGCGGCGGGGCAGGGCTACCTCTACGCCCTCGACCCGCACTCCTCGCTCATCGCCAAGAGCGCCTGGGACGACTCGATCAAGAAGACGACCGACTCGAGCTTCGACGGCATCGGCGCGATCCTGACGCGCCGCCCCGACTCGGACTACACGACCGTCGAGAGCCCGATCGAGGGGCAGCCGGCGGTGTCGGCGGGCCTGCGGGCGGGCGACACGATCATCAAGATCGACGGCAAGGACATCAAGGGCGAGTCGCTCAACAAGGTCGTCTCGCGTATCCGCGGCAAGCGCGGGACCGAGGTGATCCTGACGGTGCTGCGCGAGGGAGAGCCGGACCCGAAGGACATCAGCATCACGCGCGCGCACATCGCCATCAAGAACGTCCAGGGGCACCTCGTCGACCAGCACTCGGACATCGGCTACATCAAGGTGACGGGCTTCGTCCGCACGACCGACCTCGAGCTCGAGCGCGTCTACCGCGACCTCGAGGGGCAGACCCGGAGCGGGCACCTGCGCGGGCTCGTGCTCGACCTGCGCAACAACTCCGGCGGGCTCCTCAACCAGGGCATCCAGGTGTCGGACCGCTTCGTCAGCGGCGGGACCATCGTCTCGGTGAAGAACCGCAACAGCCGCGACGACGAGGTCTACCCGGCCAAGGCCAGCGGCACCTGGGACGTGCCGCTCGTGGTGCTCGTCAACGACGGCACGGCGTCGGCCGCCGAGATCGTCGCCTCGGCCATCCAGGACAACCACCGCGGGCTCATCGTCGGCGACCGCACCTTCGGCAAGGCGAGCGTGCAGACGCTCTACTCGCCGATCCTTCAGGACGACTACTACATCAAGCTCACGGTGGCCCGGTACTACAGCCCGAGCGGTCGGACGCTGCAGGTGACCGGCGTCATCCCGGACGTGAAGGTCGCGCCGGAGATCGACGGCAAGATGCCGCTCGGCTTCCGCGAGGAGAACCTCGCCGGTCACCTCGTGCCGCTCGACTTCGACTACGTGAGCGCCAACAAGGACGACGCCGAGCGTGCTCGCGCCTGCGCCGACAGCCAGGGCATCGTCAAGAAGCTCCACGACGCGGACCCGAACCCGGCCATCAAGTTCGACTACCAGCTCATGTACGCCGCGGACCTGCTCGAGTGCTCCATCGCCGACCACGCGGTCGTGCAGAACCAGACGCCCTGAACTCGGGACGCGCGAGAGCGCGGCGGCCCGGCCTGGGGCAAGCGCCCGGGCCGCGGCCGGCCTGGGGTCGCTCGACAGGGCGAAGGCAAGCGGTCTAAGGTAACCGGCACCTCACCCTGCCGCAGCCGGCAGGCACAGCCGGAGACCTCATGAGCGAGCCGAACCTGAGCGACGTCATCGACCGCCTCGACCGCCTCGAGGCGGCGTTGAACCGACTGATCGAGGTCGTCGAGCGTCAGGGCGTAGGCCGCCCCGCGCCCGCTGAGGAGCCGAGCGTCGCCGCCGCCGTGGTCATCCCCGGCCCGCCGCCGATCAAGGTCGCGCCGCCGCGCCGGCCCGCT
>SBGO01000495.1 GCA_006226565.1 Deltaproteobacteria bacterium
CCCGCTGGCCGCCGCCGCCCTCGCCATCGCCGACGGGATGGCCCGCGGGGGCCAGCCGGGCCCGCAGCTGGACTTCGGCCTGGTCGCCCTCACCTCGGCGCTGGGCCTGCCGAACGGCTCCGCCCAGGCGCTCTACACGGTCGCGCGGGTCGCGGGCTGGGTCGCCCACGTCCTCGAGCAGCGGACCCAGGGCGCCCTGCGCCGCCCGACCGCTCGCTATATGGGGGAGTGAGCGCGCGACGGCGCCCGGGCGATCTCCCGCGCGGGCGCCGCCTTCCTGCGAGGCGCGACGCTACTTGTTCTCGATCTTGTCGAGGCGCTGCTCGATCTTCTCGAGGCGGTCGAGGATCGCCTTGGCTGTGCCGTCGTCGGTCATCGACCGCTGCATCCGCTCCGCGATGTCGCCGAAGGGGCCCATCCAGTCGTCGATGTCGCCGTCGGGCACGACGGTGTCGCCGTCCGGCGGGAGCGGCGGGGCCATGCGACCCGAGTCGAACGGGCGCGCGAAGCGGCGGAGCATCCGCTGACCCCAGCGGGGGTCGCCGTGGCCCTGCATGTCCCACGCCTCGACGCGCTCGGACGCGTCGGAGTCGAGGACCGCGTCGAGCGATCTCGTGGCGCCGTCGCGGACGATCACGACCGGGACCTTGTCGCCTTGCTTCTTGTCGGCGAGGGCGCGGGCGACGTCCATCGCGTCGTCGATCTTCTGCCCGGCGACCGAGACGATCACGTCGCCCACCTCGACGCCGGCCTTCTGGGCGGGGCTGTCGTCCTGGACCCCGCTGACCAGGATCCCGGCGCCGCGCGGCGCTCCGAAGTGCTGCCGTAGCGGGTCGTTGAGGCTCATGACCTGGGCGCCGAGGCGCCCGCGGCCCATGCTCGTGTGCCAGGACATGCCGTCACGGGGGCCCGTCGGACGCGCGGACGCCGGCAGCGGAGCCAGCGAGAGCCCGAGGGCCAGGACCATCATCGTCGTCAGTGTGCGCTTCATACCGAACCTCCTGTGGAGCATCCGGTGACGACGAACCGAGCCGCGCCGCCCGACATTTCCGGGCCGACGCGCCGCGCCGCGGCAGACCCGCCGAGGTGCCGCGCGAATCGGCGGTCTCGGCGGGTTGCGGTGCGTGGAAGCGGCTCGTGGGAGGCGAGATCGCCCCCCGGGGGGCCCGCGCGATCAGGTGACGTCGGCGCCGATGGACTCGAGGAAGCACTCGGTCGGCTTCGGGAAGCTCATCGGGTAGACGAAGCCGCTCGGGAGGTACTCCGACGGCACCGGGCGGCCGTCGAGGTCGAGGTCGAAGCCCTCCTCGTCCCAGCGGTCGTAGACCATCTCGTTGATCCACGCGGCGTAGCGGAAGGCGTGGAGGAGGTCGTCGGTGGGCGAGTAGGCGGGGCCGATGAGGTTGCCGACGATGCGGTGTCGCTGCGCCTCGACCCAGGTGGCGTCGTAGACCGCGACCGCGAGCTCGCCCTCGTAGAGGAGGCCGCGGTTGTTGTGGTTGCAGCTGCCGATCTCGAGGTAGGTGTCGTCGATCATGACGAGCTTGGCGTGCAGGTCGTGGTCCACGAAGTGCCCGTCGACCTCGTCCCAGCAGAAGAAGCAGTCGGTGTCGACCCAGTCGAAGCTGCGCAGGCGGAAGAGGCCGTAGCGGTCCGGCCACAGCGACGCGAAGGCCTCGTTCTCGATGTAGGTCTGCCAGCAGCCGGGGTCCGTCCACTCGCCGATGGGGTTGGTGATGACGATGAGCTGCAGGTCCGGGATCTCGTTCATGCGGTCCACGATGGCGTCGCGGAGCAGCGGGGCGCGCATGTACTGGTCCTCGATGAAGATGTAGCGCTCGGCCTGACCGATGGCGCGCACGAGGGTCTCGAGGATCTCGTACTCGTCGAAGGGCGCCGGCATCGTCGCGACCACCTGCAGCGGCACGCCGCCGGGCACCCCGGCCGTCGCGGGGGCGAGGTTGAAGTCGGTGGCGTTGTTGGCGTAGCGCACGCCGGAGCCGAGCTGGTGGGCCCAGCGGCGGTGGAAGACGTCGACCGCGTCGCGCACGGCCGGCCCGAGGATGCGCGTGTGGAAGTCGGTGCGCGGACGCTGCTCGGGCTCGTCCTCCTTGTCGAGGACGGCCTGGCGGTCGGAGCGGCTCGCGTCGTAGGGCATCCGGCGCGGGTCGAAGACGAGGTGCTGGTCGGTGTCCCAGTCGGCCAGGTTGAAGTTCATCCCGCCGATGTAGGCGATGCGCTGGTCCATCGTCAGGAACTTCTGGTGCCAGCTCGCCAGCGGGATGTCGAAGACGCCGAGCCCGAGCGGGAGGTCGGTCATGTCGACGTACTGCGGCGCGATGAAGGCCTCGGGCTCGTTCTCGAAGAGCCAGTCGGCGTCGGCGGCGTCGGCGCGGGCCTCGGCCAGGCGGGCGCCGAAGTCGGGGGCGCTCGGGGTCACCAGGAAGGCGCCGCTGGCGTCGTTGGCGTGGCCCATGAAGTCGAAGCCGTCGCTCGCGGACTCGCCCTTGCCGATCAGGTCGTCGTCGACGTTGAGGTTCGACAGCAGCCCGTCCTGGGAGAAGAACTGGTTGACGAGGACCTTCTTCGCCGCCGGGCTCGCCTCGAGGACGGCCATGATCGTGTTCTGCCAGCGCGTGCCGCTCGACATGTTCACGCTCTCGCTCGGCGTGCCGCGGAGCAGCTCGAAGTTGCTGCGCCACCACCAGGTGCTGATCGTGATGAGCTCGGTCGCGGCCTTCAGGTCGGCGGTGACGCGCTTCCACGTCGTCTCGCCGTTCATCAGCAACTCGACCTGGGTGTCGGGGTGCCACGGGCGCGCGCTGGCGGCGAACCAGCGGTGCGCGAGTCCGACCCAGACCGTGAAGACGTCGCGCTCGGCGCCGAGGACGTCGCGCCGCTCACGGGTCACCACGACGCCGCCGCCGAAGGGCATCGCGCCGTAGGAGGAGACGGGGTCGGGGCTGTTGGGGCCGCCGTAGTAGAGCTGCTGCTCGATGGCGTGGTGGTTCGGCGCGGAGGCGCGCAGGGTGAACGTGCCGCCGCCGCAGAGCGGCGCGACGTCGCCCGCGACCGGGAGCGCCTCGCCCGCCTCGGAGGTGACCGACGCGGTCGCGCCCGAGATCGGTCGGCCCCAGAGGTCGAGGACCATCACCTCGAGGGCGGCCGTGCGGACGTGGCAGTCGTCGACCTCCCAGGCGCAGCCGCACTCGGTGAGGTCGCAGCTGATCGCCTGGCCCTCGCTGCCGTCGGGGCAGCTGCAGGTCCAGCCGCCGTCGAAGTTCCCGCAGGTGGCGCCGGGGCCGCAGACCGCGGTGCCGTTGGCGCACTCGTCGATGTCCTGGCACTCGAAGCCGTTGCCGGTCCAGCCGGCGTCGCAGACGCAGCTCCCGGCGACGCAGGTCGCGTGCGGGTCGCAGCTCTTCGAGCAGGTCGGGGTGGTGTCGCCGACGGTGTCCTCGACGACGTCGGCGGAGGCCGTGTCGGTGGGGGCGAGGGTGTCGTCGCCGCCGCCGGAGGTGTCCGCGGGGCTCGCGGTGTCACCATCGAAGGTGTCGGAGACGAAGGTGTCCGCGTCGGGGCCACCGCTGGTGGTGTCCTCACCGCAGCCGGCGAAGCCGCCTGACAGCAGGGCCAGCGCGAGGGAGGAGACCAGGAGGGGAGTTGTGACGATGTATTCGCGCATGAAGGGCACGATCCTTCCGGTGGGCCATGTTGTCAAAGACAACGCGGCCGAGGGTGCTGCGCTGCAGCGAGGGGGGCGCGGGGTCAGCCCTCGGGCGGCGCGAGCCAGATCCGGCGGACCGCGCCGTCGAGGGTCTGGCCGTCGACCGTCACGTAGAGGTGGCCGTCGGTGTGGAGGACCTCGAGCGCGGTGTTGCGGTCGAGGTGGGGCTCGAGGGCCTCGACGAAGTCGGGGTCGATGCGGAAGATCGGGATCTCGCTCGCCCGGAAGACGCCCTTCGAGGCGGCGTCGCGTTGGAGCAGCTCCGGGTCCGCCGTGGTGAAGATGGCGACCCGGTCCGCGGCCTTCGACGCCTTGTGGAGGCGCTCGGCGGACGGCGAGCCGATGTCGATCCAGGCGACGAGCCGGCCCGTGGGGTCGTGGATGGCGACGGGGGCCTGGTCGGTCGACGAGAGGCCGCCCTTGCTGAAGGCGACGCCGTCCTCGTAGCTCAGGCAGTAGGCCAGGGTGCGCGTGATGAGGTAGCGGAGCGTCTCGGACGGGTGGCGCGCGAGGCGCAGGTCGAGCGCCTCGTAGACGCCGCGGTCCACGTCGGAGAGGTCGATCCGGAGGCGGTAGATCGTCGCAGGGAGTGCCATGTCGGGCCGATATGTACGCGACCCCGCCCAAACACGCCAGTGTGGGCGGTTTGACGGGGTCGTCGAGGGAGGCCCCCGTGTCTGCAAGTCGCTATCGTCGGCGACGCCGACACGCTTTCCCCCACGGAGTGGGGGACCGCCGAAGGCGGGTAGGGGGCCAGCGAGTGAGGGGCGCGTGGAACGCGTCACCCTGAGGGTTCCCGCCGCGGGCCGAGCTTGCGAAGTCCGCGGTGGGATGGGTGACGCGTTCCACCCGAGCGCTCAGAGCGAGCGACGTGATCAGTCGTCGTCCTCGCCCTGGTCGTCCACGTCCTCGCCCTGGTCGTCGTCGTCCCCGCAGGCGCCGTCGTGGTGGTCGCCCTCGTGGTCGTCGTCGCCCTCGTGGTCGTCGTCCCAGTCGCCGTGGTGATCGCCCTCGTGGTCGTCGTCGCCCTCGTGGTCGTCGTCGCCCTCGTGGTCGTCGTCGCCGCAGGCGCCGTCGTGGTCGTCGTTGTCGTCGTCCCAGTCGCCGTGGTGGTCGCCCTCGTGGTCGTCGTCGCCCTCGTGGTCGTCGCCCTCGTGGTCGCAGCCGCCGTCGTCGCCGGGCTCGGCGGTCGGGTCCGCGGCCGGGTCGTCGGTCACCTCCTCGCCGGGATGCGGGCCGTTGCCCGGGTCCGGCGTGGCGGTCGGGTCGCCGGTCGGGTCAGGCGTCGGGTCGGTCGCCGGGTCGGTCGGGTCGGTCGGGTCGGTCGGGTCCTCGATCACCTGAATCGGCGGCAGGCAGATGTAGATCGGGTCCACCGCCGTGTCCGAGGCGGCGTCACAGGTCCACCCGTCCGGGCACGTGTCGCCGCACGGCGCGGTACACACGTTCCCGTCCGCCGAGGCGACACACCACCCCGAGGTGCAGTCCCCGTCCTCGGCGCAGGCGTCCCCCATCTCACCCTGCGCGATGGCCCCGGAGATCACGGCCGTCGGCTCGTCCGACGCGCCCCCGGGCGTCGGCGTCGCCTGGTCCGCGCACGCGGAAATCCCGGCCAAGGTGAGCACACTGAGCGCCGCGAGCGCTCTCCAAACATTCGACATCGTATCCCCCCTGTTGCAGTGGCCTCGTTCGAGCCCGTGAAGGGCTCTCCCCAAGTCCGACTTCAGTTGGGTCGGGAGTCGACGCCGATCAAAAAAAGCCGCGCGGCCGCGCCTACGGGACGAGGCACCGCCGCGTCCGCAGCCCGTGCAGCCGCGAGAGCACGGTGGAGACGCGCCGCGCCGCGTCCTTCGGCGCGAGGCGCGCCATCGCGACCGCGTCCTGGGCGCGCGCCGTCTCGGAGATCTTCGCCACCTCGGTGCGGCACTTCTCGTCCTCGAGCTGACCCGGGTGTCGCCGCTCGAGCCCGCGCCGCACCTCGGCGTAGAGGGCGTCGAGGCCCGGCCGCTTCGGCTGGTCGGCGAAGCAGCCCGCGAGGCGCACGACGGCCACCGCGTCCGCGAGCTGGTCGAGGCGGTCGTCGCGGAAGCGCGCGTTGGTGCTGTCCCGGTGCTCGAGCCAGCGCGTCCAGGCGCGGTCGACCCCCGGGGTCTCCAGGGCGACGAGCTCGGCGCACAGCGGGTCGTCGAGCTGCAGCGCGGTCCCCTGGGAGCCGCGCAGCGCCTCGGCGTCGCGCACGACGGCGGCCTCGTCGCGGCCGAGGCGATGGGCCAGGCGCCGCTCCCGGGACGCGGCGACGTCGGTGATCTCGCGGATCCGCGAGAGCACGTCGCGCCGGTTCTTGTCGCCCTCGGGGTGGCGCGCCAGGATCGCCTCGACGCGGGCGGTGACCTCGGCGCCGACCCCGGCGGCGTCGGCCTCGAGGAAGGCCTGGTGCAGGGTCATGCCGTCGGCGACGCTCACGGTGGCGGGGCCCTCGCCGTACTGGCTCCAGAGCGCCTCGCTGCCGAGGCCCCAGTCGGCGACGCGCTTCACCCAGCCCGCCCACTCGCCCGGGCGCGCCTCGCGCGGGAAGCAGGCGGCGAGCGCGCCGGCGAGGCTGTCGCGGAACTTCTCCGGCGCGAGGTTGCTGGCGAGCAGCAGCGACTTCGCCGAGAACATGCGCGCGCCGATGGCGTGCATCACCTCGCCGGGGCGCTTGCCGAACCAGGTCTCGGGGCCGCGCACGCCGAGCTCCTCCGCGCGCGCGTCGACCCAGGTGGAGGCCTCCTCCCAGGCGGCGCGGTGGTCGCCGTCGGCGGCGACGGTCGCCACCAGGGCCGGCCAGTGGCCGCGGGTGTGCTCGAGGAAGGCCTTCGCCTCGGCGTAGCGGCGGCAGTGCTGGTGGCTCTGCTGCAGGAGCACCTGCCGGATGGCGAAGTCGCGCACCGTCTCGCGGGTGTGCGCGAAGCCGTCGGGCCGCACGGTCTCGTCGACGAGCCGGGTCAGCGCGTCGTCGAGGCTGCGCTCGCGGACGCTCCTGCCGCGCGCGGCCTCCTGCGCCGAGAGCGCCTCGGCCTTGGCCGCCAGCTCCGTCAGCGCCGTCGCGGCGTCGGCGAACTCCGGATCGGCCGCCAGCGCCGCCTCGAAGGCCTTCTTCGCCGAGGCCACGTCGCCCGCGTCGCGCGCCTCGAGGCCGGCGCCGTACTTGGCGAAGGCGCCGGGGTCCTCGGTCTGGGCGCGCACCAGCAGCTTCCGGCGCGCGCCGGGCGTCAGCGCGATCTTCAGCTGCGCGAGGAGCTGCTCGACGACGTCCTTCTCGACGGCGACGTACTCCTCGAGTGGGCCCTCGCTGCGCACCGCCGCGAGGATCGAGCCCGTCTGGACGGCGACGAGCCGCGCGTCCATCAGGAGGCGGTTCGCGACGATGCTGAAGGAGCCGCTCACCATCAGCTCGGCGCCGAGGCCGTGGCCGAGCTTCACCGCCGCCTTCGGGTCCACGAAGGACGTCTTCGACAGGGCGAGCTCGTCGAGCAGTGCCGTCAGGCGCTCGCGCTCGACGAGCTGGAGCTCGGGGACGGCGGCCAGGTCGGTGATGACCATCCCCGCGAGGGCGGTGCCGAAGCCGTCGAGGGACTTCGGGGCGGCCCCGGGCGCCCACGGCATCACGGCGACCGTGCGCGGGGCCGACGCGATGGCCGGCGCCGCGAGCAGGAGGAGGGCCAGGGCGGAGACGAAGGCGCGGAGAAGGCGTTTCATGACGCGGGATTCTAGGGCCGGCGGGCGATTCGACCAACGCGATTTCGTCCGTGCGACCCGCGGTCACGGCGCGGCGACGGCGCGACGACGTCGGGGACGACGTGCTATGACCTTCGGAGCGCCCTCCAGGAGAGCTGCCCATGACCGCCGACATCGCGATCGCCTCGTGGGTCGACCCGCGCCACCTGAGCCCCACCGCCGGGCGCGCCCTGCGCAGCGCCTACGCCGGCCACCCGGCGCGCGCCGTGGTGATCCCGGGCTTCCTCCAGGCGCCGATCGCCGAGCGCCTCGCCCGCTTCCTCGCCGAGGACGCCGAGTTCGCTACCGGCTTCGGGCTGAAGACCCGCTACGGCTACGTCCCCGAGCGCGAGTGGCGCGAGACGCCCGAGGGCGAGCGCTTCTTCCGCTACGGGAGCCTCGTCCAGGCGCGGCGCAGCACCGTCGAGAGCCCGGGCTTCGCCACCTTCCTGTCTATCCGGGAGGCGTTCGAGGCGCCCGAGACGCGCGCGTACTTCGCGGCGCTGACCGGCCTCCGGCTCGGCGCCATCACCACCGCCGCGCGCCGCATGACGGCCGAGGACTTCCTCGTCGAGCACACCGACGACATCGGCGGGCGCGTGCTCTCCTTCGTCCTCTACCTCACGCCGGGCTGGCGGCCCGAGTGGGGCGGCGAGCTCTATCTCGACGACGGCGGCGGCGCCTACGCCCACCGCGTCGACCCGGAGTTCAACAGCCTCGTCCTCTTCGACGCCCGCGCCTGGCACAAGGTGGCGCCCTTCACGGACGCCCTCGGCGACCGCTGTCGCTACACCTTCGGCGGCTGGTTCATGAGCCCGACCGCCGACTGATCGAGGTGACGAGATGACCTTCCTCTACCTCAACTCGGACCGCATGGGCGCCGGCGACGACGTCCTCGGGCGCCGCCTGCTCGTGGCGTTCCTGCGCGAGCTCGCCGCCTCCGACGTCCAGGTCGACGTCGTCGGCTGCGTCAACGATGGCGTCCGGCTGACCACCCGCGGCAGCGACGCCCTGCCGCACCTCGAGGCGCTCGCCGCCCGGGGCGCGCACATCGCGACCTGCGGCACCTGCCTCGATCACCACGGCATGCGCGACGCCCTCGCCATCGGGGACGTCGGCAACATGGCCGGGACCGTGCAGATCATGGCGATGGCGGACCGCGTCATCCGCCCCTGCTGACGTCGCCCCTCCCGCGGGTCAGAAGGGGCGGTGCTCGCCCGCGACGACCGGGAGGTAGCGCGGCTTCCAGACGTGGATCCGGACGTGGCCCTCGAGGTCGTCGAGGGCGCCGCGGTCGACCCAGCGCTGCTCGAGGGCGCCGTTGCCCTCGGCGAGCGCCTGGCGCAGCACCGCCGTCGCCACCTGCACGCTGGCCTCGGCGAGGTCCGAGACCGGCGGGTAGATGAGGCCCGCGTCCTTCCAGCGGTCGGTCGTGTACTCGGCGAGCGCCGCGGAGGCCGCGAGGACCATCGCGTCGCTCACCCGGCGGGCGTTCGCCAGGATCGTCCCGAGGCCGAGGCCCGGGAAGATGAAGACGTTGTTGCCCTGGCCGATGGGGTGCTTGGCGCGGCCGTGGACGACCGGGTCGAAGGGGCTCCCGGTGGCGACGATGGCGCGGCCGTCGGACCACCGGAAGAGGTCCACCGGCGTGGCCTCGGAGGCCGAGGTCGGGTTCGAGAGCGGGAAGATGATGGGCCGCTCCGACGCCTCGCACATGGCCCGCACGACCTCCTCGTCGAAGGCGCCGGGCTGGCCCGAGAGGCCGAGGAGCACGGTCGCGCCGCTGCCGCGGACGGTCTCGACCAGGTTCGGGGCGCGGCCCGCGGGGGCCCAGTCGGCGACCGCGTCGGCGGGCTGGGCGTAGTCCGCCTTGTAGCCGGTCAGGCCGCGCGCCGTGGTGAGGAGCCCGCGCGAGTCGAGCACCAGCACGCGCCGGGCCGCCTCCTCGGGGGAGAGGCCGTC
>SBGO01000449.1 GCA_006226565.1 Deltaproteobacteria bacterium
CGTCGCGGTGCAGGCCGTCGACTCCCACGTCCCCGCGGCGCAGGTGGCGCTGCAGGTGTCGCAGACCTCGTCGTCCCCCGCGTCGTAGGTCCCGGCGCCGCAGGTCGTGCAGGCGTCGGCGCCGTAGGTCGCCTTGACCGCTCCGTCGGCGCAGGCCGTGCAGGTCGCGCCGTCCCCGGTGAAGCCCGGGGCGCACTCGCAGAGCCGCGCGCCGTCGGTGTTGGTGCAGCGGGCGTCGACGTCGCAGCCGCCGTGGTCGGTGAGGCACTCGTCGACGTCGGTGGCGCAGGTCGCGCCCTCGTACCCGGTCCCGGCGCAGTCGCAGGTGTCGGGCGCCACGCACGTCCCGTGGACGCACGGCGCGGTGCACACCGGGGTGGCGCAGGTCGCGCCCTCGTACCCGGTCCCGGCGCATTCGCACTGGTTGACCTCGCCCAGCGAGACGCAGACGCCGTGATCGCAGCCGGGGTTGCAGATCGGCGTGCCCGCCGACAGCACCTCGCCGTTGGGGCTCGACGGGTGCACCGGCTGGAAGCGGTTCTGCAGATAGATCGGGCCCGCGGCCCAGGTGAAGCCGTTGGCCAGCGGCAGGTAGCCCTCGTAGGTGGTGGCGACCTCGGGGCCGGCGTCGACCTCGTGCTGGGTGCAGACGCGGTGGGTGGCGTCGGAGAGGGGGACGCTCCACCCGATGACGGGGTAGACGGTGCCCGCGGGCAGCGGGAAGCCGGCCGGCTCCTGGGGGAAGGGGGTGTCGGAGGCGGTCGCGCGGGTGGTCAGCGTGCAGGCGCCGGCGGTGGCGAAGGTCGTCGCGTCGAGGCCGAGGGAGACGTTCCAGTAGGCCTTGCCGGCGAGGCCCTCGACGCCGCGGTAGACGGCCGCGCCGAAGAGGTAGCCGTCGGCGTTCGCGAGGGGGGTGACGTTGCCGAGGCCGGTCGGCGCGACGATGACGTCCTGCGCGAGGCCGGCGCACGCGACGACGACGTTGTCCATGTAGAGATAGGTCGACCCGGTGAGGGAGCCGGTGCAGGCGAAGCCGAGGACGACGGTCATGTCCCGCGCGCCGCTCGGGGCGTGGAGGAGCTCGAGATCCGAGTGGTCCGCCTTCTCGCAGTCGAGCTTGGCCGAGCAGAAGAGGTCCTTGAACTGGACCGCCACGTCGAAGAAGCCCTGCTCGGCCCGCCGCGCCAGCGCGATGTCGAACTGCACGGCCACGTCGGTGTTCGCGACGCAGGCGACGTCGCGGCGGATGGGCGTCGGGTTCATGTAGGAGGCCGTCGAGACCTCGCCGCTCGCGTCGTAGAGCGCCGTCAGCTCGAGGGTCACGGTGTTCGTGCCGGTCTCGGCGTCGCACGTCCCGACGTAGCTCAGCGAGCCCGCGCCGTCGCCGTAGCCCTGCGAGCTGACGGCCTTGGTCCACACGACGTCTCCGGTCCCGCCCGGGCCGTTGTGCACGGTCAGCACGTACTCGGCGTCGGTGATCCCCGGCAGGGTCAGGGGCGCCACGTCCACGGCCAGGCGCCCCACCGGGCCACGCGGCGCGTCGACCGAGCAGTACATCAACCCCAGGGCCAGGAGCGGCCCGAGCCAGGTGACGGCAGGGATTTTCATGGGAGGCTCCCGAGAAGATGCAGCGGCAGGCCGCACACCACGCCGCGCGGGGCACGGCATACCATGATGCATCGCAATAGTGAACCACCACGGACATCCCCACCGACGCCATGACGCATGGCCGTTCCGTGCCGGGAGGGGCCATCCTGCAGCGCGACATCGACGGGACGGGCACGCGCGGTGGCGGGCCCGTGCTAGACTGCCGCTCGACGCGCGCCGCTCCACGCCGCGGCGCCTCAACCCGGGGGTCGTCCTTGCGCCGTACCGCGAGCGCCGCGCTCAATCTCGCCCTGCTCCTCGCCGCGTGCTCCTCGTCCGCCCCTCCGCGTGACGACGCGGACACGGCGGCGGCGGACGCCGTCCACGACGCCGTCGCTTCCGACACCGCCGCCGTCGACGACGACACCGCCGCGGTCGACGACGACACCACCGCGGTCGACGACGACACCGCCGCGGTCGACGACGACACCACCGCGGTCGACGACGACACCGCCGCCGTCGACGACGGCACCGCCACGGACACCGGCCCCCTCCCCGGCGCGCTGACGGTCACCACGACGCTCAGCGCCGAGACCGTCGCGGCCGGCGGGCTGGTCGAGGTCGCGTGCGACGTCCACGACGACGACGGCGCCGCGTGGGACCTGCCCACCTTCATCGACACCGAGCTGGCCACCACGGGAGACATCCTGCAGCCGACCCTGGCGGGGGAGCACGCCGTCACCTGCCGCCTCGTCGACGGGGACGCCGAGGCGGCCCACGTCGCCGCCTCGCTGCAGGTCGTCGCGGGCCCGATCCACGCGGTCGTGGCCCGCATCGACCCGGAGCGCCCCTACTTCGCGCCGGGCGACGCGGTCGAGGTCCTGTGGAGCACCGTCGACGCCTACGCGAACGTGACCGCGCAGGACGACACCGCGGTGACGATCACGGCGCTCCCCGCGGCGGCGGTCGAGGCGCTCTCCGACGGCGCCTTCACGCTGCTCACCGACGGCGTCGTCAGCTTCACGGTCGCGACGACGACCGACCCACCGCTGACGGACACCGTCCTCGTGGTCGTGGACGGCGTGCCGCCAGCGCTGACCCTGACCGCGCCCGCGCCCGGGACGCACGTCGACGGCGACGGCCTGGTGACGATCTCGGGGCACGTCGCCGACGCGCTCGGGGCGGTCAGCCTCACGGTCGCCGGCGCCGCCGTGGAGGTCGCGAGCGACGGGACGTTCTCCACCGTGCGGTCCTCGACGCAGGGGCTGAACGTGGCCACGGCCGTCGCGACCGACGAGGCCGGCAACACCGCCACGACCTCGACGAGCTGGCTGTACTCGCCCGCCTGGACCGCCATCGGCGCCGCCCCCGCCGCCGACGGCGCGCCCGACGCGCTGAGCGCGCACCTCGGCGCAGGCGGCATCGACGGCGGCGTGGTCGACGGCTTCCCGGACGACCTGTCCAAGGTCTTCTTCGGCGCCCCGACGGCGCCGATCACCCTCGCCAGCTGGTCCTATCCCCAGACCGGCCTCGCCTTCGAGGAGCTGTACACGGACGGCTGCAGCGCGTGCCCGTGTCGAGTGTCGAAGATCGACGTGACCCGGCTCGACGTGGCGCTCGAGCTGTCGCGCATCTCGGCGGTGCGCCCCTCCTCCGGCGTCGGCGCGGTGACCGCCCGCGACGGCGGCTTCGACGTGGCCTGGGCCGGCGACGTCACCTTCGACCTGGCGCTGCGCGTGACCTCGACCTACGACCGCCTCGAGGGCGCCACCGAGACCACGGCCTTCGACGTCAACTGCTACCCGGCGACGAGCGGCCCGAGCGGGCTGAGCGCCGACACGGTGATCCGCTTCACGGCGTCGGGCACGGTGTCCGTCGATGGGAGCATCGCGCTCTCCAAGGCCCCGGGCGCGGCCGTGGCCCACAGCAGCAGCTTCGACATCGACCTGACCGGCGCCCTCCCCGACGTGACCGCGGGGCTGGCGACCCCGATCGAGCTCGGGACGCTCGTGTGGGGCACGAGCTGGGGCACCACGCAACGGGAAGTCACCGAGACCCTGGCGGCGATCGACCCGAGCCTCCCGACCGACGTCGCGGCGGGCGTGGCCGCGACCGACCTCCTCGCCCCGGCGACCGCCACCCTGCGCGCGCACCTGACGGCGCGGGCCGCCGCGCTCGAGACGCTGTTCGCCTCGCTCGAGACGGGCTGGACCGCGACGCCTCCGGACGCCGCCGCGCCAGTCGTGGTCGAGACCTGGCTCGACCGGCTCGCCGTGTCTCCGGCGGGCGTCGACCTGGCGCTCACCGGCCGCGTCGGGACGACCGCCGCGGAGACGAACGCGGACACGCTGGGCCTCGGGGCCATCCAGCGGGCGGGCTGCCTGGCGGACCCGCCCGACGTCGCCGACCTCTCGGGGATCGCGACCTTCGGGGCCGGCTACCACGTCGATCTCCTGAGCCAGCTCCTCTACGCCGGGTGGGTCGCGGCGCCGCGCCCCCTCACCCTCGAGGGGGCGGCGCTGACACCCGTCGCCGCCCTGGTCCCCGAGGGGGTGACGCTCCTCGACGTCCGCCTCACCCAGCACGCCGCGCCGATCGTGACCGACTGCGCGGCCGCCGGGGCCGAGGTCCAGGTCGGCGGCGCCGAGGTCGTCAGCCGCTTCGAGATCGACGGGGACGAGGTGAGCGTTCGGACCTGGGTCGCGGTGACGGCGGCCCTCGCCCTCACCACGCCGCCGACCACGATCACCCTGGGGGAGCCGACCTGGCGCCGGTTGGAGACGGAGGCGACGGCGCCGAGCGCGCTGGCCGCGGCGGCGGGCGACGTGGCCCGGGAGGTCGTGCGGCGCGAGCTCCTCGAGCGGATCATCCCGTCGACCCTCGAGCTCCTCCCGGCGACGAGCCTGGACCTGAACGCGCTCGAGAGCGGGGGCGCGGACCTCGGCGTCGCGGGCGCGGCCGAGCCCACCGCGGGGCTCCTGCTGAACGCCGACTGCAGCGGATGCGAGCGCTGCCCGATGTACTTCGACACCGACGACCCGCTCGCCGGCTGGACCTTCACCGGGACCTGCACGACCGTGGGCTGGCACCTCGACACCTTCCGCGCTCGGTCCCTCCCTGCGAGCCTCTACTACGGCGACCCCGCGGTGCGCTCGACGGCCTGCCCCTACCCCAACCGCGGGACCGCGACGAGCCCGCCCATCACCCTGCCCGCGGACCGCCCGGCGACGGTCCGCTTCGACCGCTACCTCGACGTCGATTACTGGAGCGGAGCCGACGTGCTGTCGCTGTGGGTGATGCCGGCGAACGTGAAGATCTGGTCCAAGCCGACAGGCCCCGGCGGCACCCCGACCCCGCCGGGATTCGAGACGGTCACGCGGTCCCTCGCGGCGTACGCCGGCCAGACCATCCAGCTCCAGCTGCGGTACGACGCCGGCGGGCAGATCTACTACGTCGGCGAGGGGATCTACATCGACGACCTCGTCGTCGACGGGGCCTGCCCGTAGCGCCCACGCGCGCCGAGTGACCGGGTCAGCCGACCTCGTCGGCGGTGGGCGTGGGCGAGGTGCGCTGGGTCCCGTAGAGCGAGAAGCGCAGGGTGACGACGTAGGTCAGGCCGCAGGCGAGCACCGCGGGCGGCCCGTAGGCGGGGCCGAAGATCTCGAGCACCAGCGCGATGGCCGCCATCGGCACGCCGACGACCGCCACGAGCGCCGAGGCGATGCCCGCGACGACGAAGATCGCCGGGTCGAGCCCGCCCATCCCGACCAGGGACAAGAGGCTCGCCATCGCGGCGCCCGACATCCCGCCGAAGAACATCGACGGCACCAGGAGCCCCGCCGAGCCGCCGCTCTCCAGCGTCAGCCCGGTCGTCAGCATCCGTCCCAGGATGGCCAGGAGGAGAAACCAGAGCGTCCCGAGGCGCGCGTCGCCCGCCCCGGAGAGCAGGGCGGCGACGATGTCCTCGCCCATCCCGAGGACGTGGCCGGGCTCCATCTCGACGCCGAACCACAGCGCCAGCACCACCAGCGCCGTCGCGCCCGCGCCGACGAGCCCGCGCACCACCGGGTCGAAGCGCTCGACCGCGCGCCGGGTGCGGATCGTGAGCCAGCCGAAGCCGAGCGCGATCGGCGCCGACACGAAGACCGCGACGAGCACCGTCACGCCGTACTCGGCGAGGGTGTAGGTGCGCGCGTGCTCGGTGATGACGAAGAGCGGCTCGGCCCCGATGAGGTGGTTGTTGAGGACGTAGGCGACGATGGCCGCGAGCAGCGCGTAGGCGAGCTTGCGGTAGATGATGCGGTCGCCGTAGGCCACCTCGATGGCGAAGAGGGCCGCGGTGAAGGGCGCGCCGAGGAGCGTCGCCACGGCGGCGGCGATGGCGGCGAGCTGGTAGGTGCGGAGCTCGTGCTCGCTGCGTGCGCGCATGATCCGCGCCCAGCCCGCGCCGATGCACTCGCCCATCAGCACCACCGGCGACTCGAGCCCGCCCGAGCCGCCGCTGCCGAGGGTCACGAGCGTCGCCACGCCCTTGCGCGCCGCCAGCCCGAAGGCCGGGAGCGCGTAGCGCGGCTGCGGATCGTCGCCCTCGTGGTCGTAGGTGACGTGGTAGTTGCCGAGCGCCACGTCCATGCCGTCGCCGGCCGCGTCGCGCCACGCCGGGCGCCGGTTCAGGAGCCCGCGCACGAGGCCGCCGAGCACGAGCGAGCCGCTCAGGGCGAGCGGTCCCCACAGCGGCGTGACGACGGCGAAGTGCAGGACCGCGTGCAGCGACTCGTGGACCAGCGCGCGGAGGAGCGCGCTCGCGCCCCACACGAGGACCGCGACCATCAGGACGTGCACCGTCACCCGGACGATGTCGTCCCAGGACGAGAGCAGCGCTCGCGACTCCTCGTCGAGCTTCTTCAACGCGCCGTGACCCATGGGCGGAATCTACTGGGGCCGGTGCCGGGCGTCGACCCCGGACCTAGGGAGGATCGTCGACGGGCGCGCAGCGGTCGAGACACGGAGGGGTTGAAGCGCGCGAGAGCGTGGAAATGCTACTGGGATGCAGACCTACGAGCGCAAGACCCTGACACCGGTTCCGCCCGCGGAGCTGTTCGCCTGGCACGAGCGGCCCGGGGCCTTCGAGCGCCTGGCCCCGCCGTGGGAGCGCCTGCGCGTGGTCGCGCGCGAGGGCGGCATTCGCGACGGCGGGCGGCTCGTGATGCAGGTGAAGAAGGGCCCGCTGTGGCTGACCTGGGAGGCGCTCCACCGGGACTACCTCGCCGGTCGCCGGTTCGTGGACGAGCAGGTGCGCGGTCCCTTCGCCCACTGGCTGCACACCCACGGCGTCGAGCCCGCGGACGGGGCCGCGAGCCAGCTCGTGGACCGGGTCGACTACCAGCTGCCGCTCGGCTGGCTCGGGCGGCTCGTGGGCGGACGCTCCACGAAGCGGATGCTGCGGCGCATGTTCGACTTCCGCCATCAGCGCACGGTGAGTGACCTGACCCGACACCAGGCGTTCGCGGCCCGCGGGCCGCAGGAGGTCGTGATCTCCGGCGCCTCCGGCATGGTCGGCGGGGCGCTCACGAGCTTCCTCACCACCGGCGGGCACCGGGTACGCCAGCTCGTCCGGCACGAGGCCGACGCCGCCCGGGGGGAGATCCGGTGGCAGCCGTCCGCGGGCGAGATCGACGCCGCCGGGCTCGAGGGCGCGGACGTCGTCGTGCACCTCGCCGGCGCCGGCATCGCCGACGGCCGCTGGACGGCGTCGCGCAAGGCGCTCATCCGCAAGAGCCGGGTGGACGGCACGCGCACGCTGTGCGAGGCGCTGGCGAGGCTCGAGCGCAAGCCCCGGGTCCTCATCTCGGCGTCGGCCATCGGCTGGTACGGCGACCGCGGCGACGCGCCGCTCGACGAGTCGAGCGCGCCCGGCGAGGGCTTCCTGGCCGACGTCTGCCGTGCCTGGGAGGACGAGACGCGGCCGGCCTCGGAGGCGGGGATTCGGGTCGTGAACCTGCGCATCGGCGTGGTCCTCCACCCCCAGGGCGGGGCCCTCGCCAAGATGCTGCCGCCGTTCCGGGCGGGCGCCGGAGGCCCGGTCGGCGGCGGGCGGCAGTGGCTGAGCTGGATCACCCTGGACGACCTGGTGGGCGCGATCCACTTCCTCATGTTCGCCGACGGCGCGGCCGGGCCGGTCAACGCCGTGGCCCCCGAGCCGGTGACCCAGAAGGCCTTCGCGAGGGCGCTCGGCCGCGCGCTGCGGCGGCCGGCGCGGGTGCCAGTGCCCGCCTTCGCCATCCGGGCGCTGTTCGGCGAGATGGGGGAGGCGACCGTGCTGGCGAGCCAGCGCGTCCACCCGGGCAGGCTCAGCGAGCTCGGCTACGCCTTCGGCAGCCCGGAGCTGGAGCCGGCCCTGCGCGCGCTCCTCGGCCGCTGACGCGGCTGCGATGAGAACGGCCCGGCGCCGCAAACGGGGCTGGACAGCGCGGCGTTCGCGCAGGATGGTCGAGGCGCGACGGCGCTGCACCATCGGCGTCCGCTCGCCTCGCCCGGTCGGAGTCACCCGCCGGGACGAGCCCGAAGCCCCCCAAGCCAAGGTACGACCGATGGCCACTCGTTCGATCTTCCTGCTGTTCGCCGCCGCCAGCCTCACGGCCTGCTTCTCCGGCCCCTCCCTGGGCCTCCACGTCGACGCCCCGACGCTGGGCGCCGAGATCGTCGTGCCGGCCGGCTACTTCGCGCACCAGACCATCGACTGCTCGGGGACGGACGACATCCGCCTCGAGAACGCCTACATCGAGACGGTGGGGACGGCCATCCGGGCGACCGACGCCTGCACGATCACCCTCGTGCACAGCCAGATCATCTCCCGCGCGGGCGTCGCGCTCGTGGCCGACGGGGCCGGCGACATCAACCTCGTCGACTGCGTCGTGGACGGCGCCCACGGCGCCATCAAGGTCACCGGCGCGGGCGACGTGAACGCCCAGGGCAGCACCATCATCGGCGCGATCCGCACCGGCGAGGCGGGGGACTTCAACCCCAGCGCCGACACCGTGGTCCGCAGCCACTGATCCTCGCCTCCGCACGGCCGAGGCGGCGCCGGCCCTCGGAGCCGGTGCCGCCCGGGCGCGCGGACGCGGTCGCAGCGCCCGACTACTCGGTCAGCAAGCGGAACGCGGCGGCGCCTTCCTCGCCGCCCTGGCACGGGGCGCCGTAGCGCTCGCGCGAGTAGGTCGGCGGGGTCCCCGGCGTCACCGTCAGGACCGACGTCTCCATCTGGAGCACGGCGTCGACCGTGCCGCAGTTGTCGGTGTAGACGTCCTCCTGGCTGTGCGTGACGGCCGGCACGCCGCCGGCGAGCCGCGTCACGCGCAGGTTCTCGACGGTGTAGCCCTGCCCGGTGCCGCCGCCCGTCGTCACGAGGTCGAGCGTTCCGTCCTCGTCGACGTCCACGGCCGCGGCGAGGCTGTTGCCGAAGACCTGGAGCTTGGCGACGACGGCGTCGCCCTCGACCACGACGGCGTGCGACGGGCCGAAGGCGTCCGCCACCGAGAGGGGATTGCACGCCTCGGTGGTCACGAAGAAGAGGCGCTGGTCCTTGCCGGGCGCGAGGAACGCGCCGCGAACGCCGCCCACGACGCGCAGCACCACCTTCTCCTCGCTGTCACCGCAGCGGGCCAGGTCGGGCACGTAGTCGCCGCCGACGGCCTCGAAGAGGATCCGGTCGAGCGCCGCGTCGTGCGCGAGCGGCGGGAGCGCGACCCCCTTGCCCGGGCGGCCGTCGTAGAGGACGACCGACGTCGGGGCGACGGCGGGCGCAGCAGCGGCGTCCGGCTCGGTCGGCGCGGGCTCGGTCGGAGCGGGCT
>SBGO01000641.1 GCA_006226565.1 Deltaproteobacteria bacterium
GAGCCGAGCCCATGAGCGCGGCCGCCGGCACGGCGGGCGGGCTTCGGCCTGCCCGCTCGCTCGCCGCCGCGCTGCTGGGGTTCTTCATCATCACCCTCGACGCGCTCGTGGTCAGCGTCGCGCTGCCAGCGATTCGCGACACCCTCGGCGGCGGGCTCACGGGGCTCCAGTGGGTCGTGGACGGCTACACGCTGCCCTTCGCCGCGACGCTGCTCCTGGCCGGGACGCTCTCGGACCGGTTCGGCGCGCGGCGCGCGTATGGCCTCGGGATCATCGTCTTCACGGCGAGCTCGGCGGCCTGCGCCCTGTCGCCGTCGCTGGAGGCGCTCATCGCCGCCCGCTTCGTCCAGGGGGCGGGCGCGGCGCTGATGACCCCGGCGTCGCTCGCGCTCATCGGCGAGGCGTTCCCCGAGCCGGCGGCCAAGGCGCGCGCCATCGGCCTCTGGGCCGTCGGGGGCGCCATCGCGTCCGCCTCCGGGCCCCTGGTCGGAGGGGCGCTGACGCGCTTCGGCTGGCCGCTCATCTTCCTCGTCAACCTGCCGATCGGCGCCGTCGCGCTCTGGCTCCTCACCGGCGTGCCACGCTCGCGCCGCCGCCCCTCGACCTTCGACTGGCCGGGCCAGGCGCTCGCGCTGGTCGGCCTGACCGCGATGACCTACGGCCTCATCGCCGCCGGCGACGTCGGCTTCACCACCCTGGTCCTCGCCGCCTTCGCCGTCGCGCTCGCGGCCGCCATCGCCTTCTTCGTGCTGCAGACCCGGCGGCGCGAGCCCATGGTCCCGCTCGCGCTCTTCCGGCCGCGCGCCGCGGCGACCACCATCGCCATCGGCTTCTCGTTCATGGTCGGCTTCTACGGCATGGTCTTCATGGTCAGCCTCTTCCTTCAGGAGAAGCGGGGGATGACGCCGCTCGAGACGGGCCTGGCGTTCGTGCCGGTGACGGCCTTGTCGGTCTTCATGCCCGTCCTCGCGGCCCGTCTGGCCGAGCGCTTCGGCCCCTGGGTGCCCATCGCCGCGGGCCAGGCCGCCATGGCGCTGGGCCTCTTCGCCCTCAGCGCCTTCGCGAGCACCGTGAGCGTGCCGGTCCTCGTCGCGCTGATGGTCCCGGTCGGGGTCGGCGCGGGCACGGCGATGCCGTCGGCGACCTCGCTCCTGCTGAACACGGTGCCGGGCGAGTGGTCCGGCACCGCCAGCGGTGTCCTGAACACCACCCGGCAGGTGGGTGGGGCGCTGGCGATCGCGGGCTTCGGCGCGCTCATCGCGGGCCTGGACTACGAACGCGGGATGGCGGTGAGCCTCGCGGTCGCCGGCGCGCTGCTCACCGCGACGCTCGTGGCGAGCCTGCGGCTCAGGAGCGTCTAGCCGCAAACGCGGCCCCCCCCCGAGACGCAGGTCCGCCCCGGCGGTTGATGGAGGCAGGAAGTTGGCAAGCTACGCTCCGACCGTGAAAACTGACGTCCTGCATTGGGCTCGCCGGCCGAGCCCAGGAGGCGCCGTGTCCACACTCGCTCCCTTGCTCCGCGCGTACCGCGACAGGATCCCGTCGACCGACCGCTCGGGCGCCGTCGACACCGGCGTCCCGGGGGTGCTCTTCTTCTGGATCGACGAGGCGACGCCGCGATCGCCGCTGCTCTACGACACGGGCATCGTGATCCTCGGACAGGGGTACAAGGTCGGCTACCTCGGGGGGCGGCGATTCCGCTACGACGCTGATTCCTGCTTGGTCCTCGGCGTCCCGGTGCCCTTCGAGTGCGAGTCCTACGGCACCCCGGACGAGCCGCTCCTCGGCATCCGCGTGAACGTCGACGTCGGCGCGCTGCACGGGATGGTCGCGCGGCTCGCCAGCAAGCTCGGCTTCGACCCGCCCGAGGCGTCGGGGATCCACAGCGGCGTCGAGCCGCTGCAGATGGAGGGCCCGCTCCTGGCGGCCGCGAGCCGGCTCCTGAAGAGCCTCGACGATCCCCTGGACCGTGAGCTGGTGGGCCCGAGCGCGGTCGAGGAGATCATCTACCGGGTCCTGCGCTCCACCCACGGGCGGGTGCTCTACGCGCTGACCCAGCACCACACGCCCTACGCCAACGTCGCGCGCTCGCTCGAGCGGATCCACAAGGACTATCAGGCGGCGATGTCCATCGAGGATCTCGCCCGGGAGAGCGCGATGGGCGTGTCGTCCTTCCACCGGGCCTTCAAGGAGGTCACGGGGGAGACGCCGCTCCAGTACCTGAAGAAGGTCCGGCTGCTGAAGGCCAAGAGCCTGCTCCTCTTCGAGGGCCTGCGGGTCGAGGAGGCCGCCTACGAGGTCGGCTACGTGAGCGCCTCGCAGTTCAGCCGCGAGTTCAAGCGCTACTTCGAGGTGCCGCCCTCCGAGGCGGCGTCGCTGCCGTACAGCGACGCGCTGCAGCCGATGTAGCCGCTCAGCGCTCGCCCGCGTCGACCTCGGCCGGCTCGCGCTGCGGGACGGGCTCCGCGGTCGGCGTCGGCGCGTCGGCGCTCGCCGTGCGACCCGCGTCGCGCCGGTTGGCCATCACCGACGCGATGATCCCGATGGTGAGCAGCGTGACGACGGCGATGAGGGACCACTCCGGCGCGATGTGCACCACCTCGTGGGCGATCATCTTGAGGCCGACGAGGGCGAGGATGACGCTCACGGCGATGTTCAGGTAGCGGAACTCGCGCATCGCGCTGGCGACGACGAAGTAGAGGGCGCGCAGGCCGAGGATCGCGAAGACGTTCGACGTCATCACGATGAACGGGTCGTCGGTCACGCCGAAGACCGCCGGGATCGAGTCGACCGCGAACACGACGTCGGTCAGCTCGATGACGACGACCGCCAGGAAGAGCAGGGTGAAGACGTTCTTGCCGTTCACCTTGATGCGGAAGCGGTCGCCCTCGTAGCGGTCGACGAGCGGGATGACGCGCTTGGCGAAGCGCACGATGCGCCCCTGGCCGGGGTCGGCGTCGTGGTCGCCGCCGAACATCAGCTTGAGCGCCGTGAAGACGAGGAAGGCGCCGAAGACGTAGAAGATCCAGTCGAACTCCCGCACCAGGGCGGTGCCGACGCCGATCATCACGCCGCGGGAGATGAGCGCGCCCAGGATGCCCCAGAAGAGGACCTTGTGCTGATACTCGGCCGGCACGCGGAAGTACTGGAAGAGCATCGCCATCACGAAGATGTTGTCGACGCTCAGCGACTTCTCGATGAGGTAGCCGGTGATGTACTCCCACAGCGCCGTGGTGCCGTGGCGAATCGGCGCGCCCCCGGTCGCGAGCCCGGCGCCGCCCCAGTGGAACTCGTAGGCGAGGTAGACCACGCCGCTGAAGGCGAGCCCCAGCGCGATCCACACGACCGTCCACATCGTCGCCTCGCGCATCTGCACCGCGTGGGTGTGGCGGTGAACGACGCGCAGATCGATGAAGAGCAGGACGAGGATCAGAAGGAAGAAGCCGACCCAGACGAGTAACATCGCGCCGATGCTCTGCGCGAATCGGCGAAAAGTCCAGCCGTTCGCCCGGGATCAGCTCCAGTCGGGGAAGAGGCCGCTCCCGAGGTTGGTGGGCCAGTCGAACCAGGGCGGCGCGTCGGGGCGCTCCCACCGGGCGGCGACCTCGGCCAGGCGCAGGAGCAGGGTCTTGGCCCCGGCCTCCTCGCCCGCGTGGTGGAAGTGCGCGGCCATGAGCGCGAGATCGGTCAGGTGCCCCTGGTCGCCGATGCGGGCGAGCCAGGTCGCCAGCTCGCGGTGGCCGCGTCGGCGGACGTCGTCGGGGAGCTGCTGGTAGAGGAGCCGCTGCACGGCGTCGTGTCGGAAGGCCATCTCGCGCATCCCGGCGAAGCGGGGCGAGGGCGTGCTGACGATGATCTCGGCGTCGAGGAGCTCGTCGAGCTCGGCCTCGACGGCGCGGCCGAGGGTCTCGGCGACGGCCTCGACCCAGAAGTCCGGCCCGGCGACGCACGCGGCCTCGATGACCTCGCGGGCGGGTGGGGTGAGCTCGGCGACGGCTTCCTTCACGAGCCCGGCGAAGGTCACGTCGGCGAGGTCGTGGGCGCGGCCCTCGGCGGAGAAGACCCACTCCCGGTCCTCGAAGGCGATCCAGCCGCGGCGGACGAGGAGCCGCGTCAGCTCGGCCACGATGAAGGCGTTGCCCTCGGAGCGGCCGGCGATGAGCGACATCACCTCGGGGGAGACGCGCCCGCGGAGCAGCAGCGAGACCTGGCGCTCGACGTGCTGCGCGTCGAGGGGCTCGAGCACGACGGTCTGGTCACAGTGGAGCTGGAGCGAGTCCGAGCGCGAGAACATCAGCGCGAAGATCGGCCGGTCGGCCAGGCGCTCGGCCACGAAGAAGAGGAGGTCCCGGCTGAGGCGGTCGAGGTTCTCCGCCGCGCGGACGGCGAGGACGATGGGGGCGCTCTCGCTGAGGCGCCGCAGGAACATCACGACGGCCTCGAAGACCAGGCGCGCGTAGTCCGGCGCGGCGAGCTCGCGGTCGTGGGGGTCGGTGTTGCCGTCGCGGCCGCAGAGGGTCGGCAGGCTCGCGAGGCGGCGCGTGACCGCGGCGATCTCCATGCGCTCGCTGGGATCGAGGGGGCGCTTGCCGTCCTGGTCCCAGGCGCGGGTCACGGCGTCGAGGAGGCGGGCGCGGATGGCCCAGGGGTCGTCGCTCTTCGAGATGCCGGCGCGGTGCGCGATGAACTCGGTGACGGCCTGGAGCGGCACGTAGCGGTAGGTCGGGTCGCAGCGGACCACGCCGTAGGCGACGAGCTGGGGGAGCTCGTCGAGCCAGGCGCCGAAGTCGCTCAGGACCTTGCCCTTGCCGACCCCGGGGCCGCCGCAGACCATCATGCTGCCCAGGCGCTCCTCGGTGACGACGGCGGCGTAGGCGCCCTTGATCGACTCGAGCTGGTCGGCGCGCGCCACGAGCGGCACGGTAAGGTCCCAGGGCGTGAGCACGAGCAGGACGTGCTCGGTCTCGTCCGGGGTGACGACGACCGGCGCGCGGGCCTCCTGATGGCTCGGGAGGGTCGCGCTGACGAGGTAGCTGCCCGGGGGGAGCAGGACGTCCCCGACGGGCGCGGTCCCGAGCTCGATGGCGTCGCGCTCGTCGAGCTCGGCCTCGCCCTCGAGGTCGTAGACGCGGATGCGCGCGCCCTCGGGGTAGCTGCGGACGCTGAGCGCGCCCTGCTCGCGGGACGCCAGCGCGCCCAGGGTCGCCCGCTCGAGGTCGCGGTAGAGCATGTAGGCGACGTCGTCGCCGCGCTGGTGCATGGCGAGGGCGCGGCTCTTGTAGAGCTCGGCGAGGCGGGTGCGGGCTTCGCGGTGCGCGGGCTGGTGGGCGAGCGCCTGGTTGTAGTCGTCGACCGCCTCGGCGAAGGTGCGCGCCTCGATGAGCATCCAGTGCTGCACGCGCAGGCGGCGGTCGTGGGCCTCCTTGCGCTGGGGCGGCGGGTCGAGGTGGCCGCGCGACAGCTCGTCCTGGCGCACGAGCTCCTCGAGGTCGAGCAGCTCGGCGCTGATGCGCCGGTAGCGCTCGGCGACGGCGTCGGCGACGGCGAGCTGCGCCTCGGCCAGGGCGGTGAGGCGCTCCTCCTCCTTGCGGCCCTCGAGGAAGGCCTCGACGTCGTTCCAGAGCTCGCGGGCGCTCGCGTAGCGGTCCTCGCGGCGGAAGGCGAGGGCGCGCATGCAGATCCGCTCGAGCTCGGCCGGGACCTCGCGGCCGCGGGCGCGCGCGCTCGGGGGCGGGACGGGGATGCTCAGCAGCGCGTCGAGCTGCTCGACGGTGGTGGTCGCGTCGAAGGGGAGGTTGAAGGTGAGGAGCTGGTAGAGGATGACGCCGAGGGAGTAGACGTCGCTGCGCGCGTCGACCAGGTGCGTGTCGCCGCGGGCCTGCTCGGGCGACATGTAGTGCGGCGTACCGATGATGACGCCGGGCTCCTCGACGCGTCCGGCGAAGTACGACGGGCGGCCGTCGTGCGGGAGCACGCGGGCGACGCCCCAGTCCATGATGTGGACCTCGCCGTAGTCTCCGATGAGGACGTTGTCGGGCTTGAGGTCCCGGTGCACGACGCCGCGGGCGTGGGCGTACTCCATCGCCATGCAGATGCCGCGGAAGTACTGGAGGAGCCGCGGGAGCGTGTAGGTCTTGAGCGCGAAGGCGTTGTCGTCGCGGAGCTGGACGAGGACGTCGCGCAGCGACAGGTCCCCGACGAGCTTCATCGTGTAGTAGGGGGCGCCGTCGGGCAGCACGCCGATGTCGTAGACCGGCACGATGTTCGGGTGCTCGAGCTGCCCGGTGAGGCGCGCCTCGAAGACGAGCGCCTGGACGAAGGCGTCGGAGCCGAGGTGCTCGTCGCGCAGGGTCTTCATCGCGACGTTGCGCCCGAGGTCGATGTCCCGGGCGGCGATCGCGCGCCCCATGCCGCCCTCGCCGAGCAGGTCGCCGAGGAGGTGGCGGCCCGCGCGCTTGGCGCTGCGCGTGTCGAAGGGGCGCTCGCCGGGGAGGGAGAGCAGGGCGACCGGCGTGCGGAGCGTCGGCATCCCGATCCGCTCGGCGAGGGTCACCCCGGCGTCGCCGGACACGACGCCCGGTGTGTCGTGGTGGGCGGGGGGCGGGGTCGCCTCCGGGCGGCCGAGGGCGTCGCCGAGGACCGCGGTGGCGTCGCGCTCGGTGCGCCGGCGTTGGCTCGGACGCACGAGGCCCGGGCGGGTGACGCCGGGATCCGTCGTCGGGTTCGGCACGCCCGCGTCAGGGTCGGCGGCGGTCGAGGTCCCGGCGGCATCCGCGCGCACGAAGCCGTCCGGCGCGTCGCCCTCGGGGGACGCCACACCGGGCTTGGTCTTCGCGCCGGAACCAGGCTGCTCGGTGCTCATCGTGGCGCGAGTCTACTCGTCGCGTCACGACCGCGCAAAGGCCCCGGGTCGCGCGATCCGGGGCGCGGGCCGCGTCAGCGCGGCTCGGAGGGGACGCCCGGGAGGATCGGGCCGAGCGGCTCGGGGCTCCCGTAGTTCACGCGGAAGACCTTCTTCGGCCAGCGGCGGTCGAACTCCTCGAAGGTCGCCTCGGGGACGCCCGGGGAGCGCCAGAGCTTGTGCTGGTTGAACCAGGCCTCGCGGTCGCTGGCGAGCGCCTGGCGCTTCAGCCCGCAGGTGTTGCAGAAGAACACGACGCCCGAGACGACCCTGCTCGTGGTCTGCAGGATCACCTCACGCTCGATGTCCTCGCTCTGGCAGCGGGGGCAGCGACCCTCGGTGTCGATGACGCTCTCGTCCATCGTGTCTCTCCGTTCGCGATCCACAGGGACGCTGCCCAAATCGGGGCCGATCGTCAATGCCGATGATCGGTCGGGTCGCGCGTGGGCGGACGCGCCCGCCCACGCATCCACCAACGTGCCTCTGCGTCGGCGTGGCGCCGCGTCTGCTCGCGTCACCGCACCGGGACGACGACGCGCGTCGCCTCGGCGCGGGCGATGTCCTCGAGGAAGGCCCGGAAGGCCGGGTACTCGTGGGGCAGGACGCGGACGGTGCTCACGACCAGGCGCGTCTCGATGACGTAGCCCCCGTCGGCCGGGGTGAAGGTCAGGCTGTACTCGCCGAAGGGCGTCTTCAGCGCCACCGGCGGCGGCAGGGTCGGCGCCCCGAGCCCTGGCGGAAGGCGCACCTCGACGTGCTCCTCCTCGTGCTGGGTGTGGTCGAGCACCAGCGGCTGGAGGCGGCTCGCGAGCACGCCCCAGCGCTCGAGGAGCTGCCCCGGCGAGAGCGTCAGCGGGATCTCCAGGGTGTCCCCCGAGCGCCGCCCGAAGCCGGGCAGGCGCGCCTTCAGGGCGATGTGGACCGGCTCGCCGAGGGTGTCGAGGTGCGCGTAGGTGATGTCGCTCGCCTCCGCCCCGGGGTGCTGGCTCGCGATGATCGCGGCGACGCGCTCGTCCCGAAGCGCCTCGTCCTGCAGGCGCCCGCGCAGCGTCGGCGCGTCGCTCCCCCCGATCGTCTCGTCGAAGGTCGCCGTCGCGTCGCCGTTCACGCTCAGCGTGTACGTCGTCCGCGCCACGCTGGCGTTCACCGCCGGCGGCGCGACCGGGATGTGGGTCAGCGTCGGCGCCGCGCCCTCCGGGTCGAAGAGGTCGACGCGCAGCACCAGCGCGCCCTGGTCGAGGTCGGGCAGCTCGCCGAGCCCGGCGAACTCGCTCGTCCCGTCGATGTAGGCGTCGAGCTCGGGCACGTAGGCGATGGCGTGGTTGAAGTCCCACAGCGTCGCCGGCGTGTCCGCGAGCGTCCCGAGGTCGCGCGTCCGGACCAGCACGAACTCGGCGTCGACGCCCACCTCGCGGAGCATCGCCACGAGCAGCGAGGCCTTGTCCTTGCAGTCGCCGTAGCCGCGCTTGACGATCTCGGTGACCTTGTACGGCTTGAAGCCGTGGATCCCGAACTCGATGCCGACGTAGCGGGTCTTCTTGACGACCCAGCGCTGGATGGCGGCGACCTTGTCCCGGACCGTCTCCTGACCGGCGACGAGCGAGCGCGCGGTGGCGACGAGCTCCGGCGACAGCGCCAGCTGCGGCAGCACGAGGTCGCGGTACCAGTCGGTCAGCGCCTTCCAGCTCGCGAACGTCGACACGTTCACGTACGCGCCCACGTCGCCGAAGCCCGGCATGTCGGGCTCGAGGGGGATGGCGGGCAGCGACCGCACCGTCCACCGGAGCGTCTGGCGCCCCGTCGCCGGGTCGACGGCCGTCTCCGGCGCGCCGACGCGCTCACCGTGCGCGTAGAGCGGCCGCTCCGCGGGGGCGTCGACGACCACCTCGACCCGCGCCTTCGGCACCGCCGACGAGAGCGGCAGCAGCACGCCGAAGAAGTCGCCGAAGACGTTGCGCTCGCCGACCTCGTCCTGGCGCAGCTGCACGTGCACGACGTCGCCCGCGGAGAGCGTGTCGAAGCGCACGACCTTCAGCGCCGTCAGCGTGTAGACGCCGCTCTGCTTGCCGGGCTGATGGTCGAAGACCGCGCTCGGGCGTGAGCGGCTCCCGTCGGGGTGCACGACCTCGGCCTCGAGGATCTCGATGCGGTCCTCGCCCGGGGTGAACGGGAAGACCATCTGCTGGAAGGCGTCCTTGATGCGGTCGGCGTCGATGCGCAGGACGACCTGCCGAAAGCGCGACGAGAGCCCGCTCGGGAACACCGTGACGGCGTGCTTCTCGAGCAGGTAGACGGCGCCCTGGGGGCTCGGCGGCGGCGCCGGGCCCGCCAGCACCGCGTCGAGCGGCTCGGCGAAGCGGTCGGCCAGCGAGCGGCCCGCCACCAGCGTCCGGCGGTAGTCCGCGAGGTCGCGGTTCTGGGGCGCCAGCTCCAGCGCGCGGTCGAAGGC
>SBGO01000417.1 GCA_006226565.1 Deltaproteobacteria bacterium
CTGCGACGACGGCGACCCCTGCACCCAGGACGCCTGCAGCGAGGAGCCGGGCTGCGTCCGCGGGACCCCGGGCGCGTCCGGCGGCTGCTATGAGGCGGCCGCGCTGGACACCGCGGCGACCTGGGCCGAGGCCGAGGAGGCCTGCGTGGCCTGGGGTGGACACCTGGCGTCGCCGGAGACCGCGGACGCGGTCGCGGACCTCAACGCCCGGGCCGCCTCGGCCTGCGGGGAGGGCGCCTCGGTCTGGATCGGCGCCCACGCGGTCGACGGGGTCGTCGTGTGGACCACCGGGGAGCCGGTCGGCGTGCTCCCCGACGGCCTCCCCGCCCTCGCGCTCCTCATGGACGTCACCGCGCGCGTCCGCCTCGACGGAGGCGTCGCCGTCCTCGTCGACGGCGCGGCGCCGAGCGCCACGTGCGCCCTCTGCGTCGGCCCGAGCGCGACCTTCGGCTGTGACCACACGCCGCTCCCGGTCATCGACGCCGACGAGGTCTGCAATGGCCTCGACGACGACTGCGACGGCGAGACCGACGAGGACGCCGCCGCCTGCGACGACGAGGACGCCTGCACGATCGACGTCTGCCTCGGCGCCGACGGCTGCGCGAGCGAGCCCGCCGCGTGCGACGACGGCATCGCCTGCACCGTGGACAGCTGCGACCCCGCGACGGGCTGCGCCTCGACCCCCGAGGACGCCCAGTGCGACGACGGCTTCGCCTGCACGACCGACGCGTGCGTCGCGGACGTCGGCTGCGTCTCGACCCCCGTGGACGCCGCCTGCGACGACGGCTTCTCGTGCACGAGCGAGGTGTGCACGGTCGGCGCCGGCTGCGTCGTGACCCCCGACGACGGCGGCTGTGACGACGGCTTCGACTGCACCGCCGACCGCTGCGAGCCCGGCGTCGGCTGCGTCCACACCCCGGAGGCCGGCGGCTGTGACGACGACAACCCCTGCACCGACGACGCCTGCGAGGTCGGCGTCGGCTGCGTGCACGTCTTCAACACGTCCCCCTGCGACGACGGCGACGTCTGCACCCGGGTCGACGTCTGCGACGCGGGGGCGTGCGTCGGCTCCGACATCCTGCCCTGCGACGACGAGGTCCTGTGCACGACCGACGTCTGCACCCCCTTCGTCGGCTGCGAGGCGCCGTTCGCGGCCGAGTGCGACTCCCCGGGCCCGCTGGCCGGGACCTACGTCGGCACCTACCACAACTACCACAACATCTACGGCTTCGGGGTCCCGTCGAGCGTCCAGAACTGCTACGGCGATCTGACCGTCGTCGTCGACGCCTCGGGCGCGGTCGACCTGGTCGGCAAGGGCAACGGCCACTGCGCCGCCAACTGGATCGGCGGCTGGCCGTTCGTCACGAACGCCAGCGGGACCATCGCCGACCAGGGCTTCGACGTGTCCGTCACGACCTCGACCGGCGAGTTCAGCGCCGCGTGGTCCCCGACCGTCACCCTGGGCGAGGACGGCGTCCCGCTCTCGATCTCCGGCGCGACCACGACCGGCGAGTCGACCCAGTGGAGCGGCTGGACCAACACCTTCACGGCGACCCTGACGCGCAAGGACGTCGGCGGCCTCTGCTGCGGGCCGACCGGCTGCGAGGAGGACGTCGCGGACTCGGCCTGCTACCGGCGCGGCGGCGACTTCATCGCCAAGGAGGTCGGCGAGTGCTGTGTCGGCGGCAGCTGCCAGGCGGCCACCGACCTCGAGTGCGACGCCTTCGGCGGCAGCTTCCTCGTCTCGGAGCTCGGCGCGTGCTGCACCGACGACCTGCGCTGCCTCGGCGTGTCCTCGGTCCTCTGCGGCGAGATCGGCGGGACCGCCGTGACGCACCTCGCCTGCGAGGACGGAAACGGCGACGGCCTGGCGGACGTCTGCCCGCCGACGACGGGCTACGGCTACACCTCCACGCCCGGCTGCGCGCTCGTCGACGACGCGCTCACCGTGCAGATCACCTCGACCATCGCCGCGACCCTCCGCGGCGCCTGGCAGCCGGACGGGGACGGCTACGTCACCAGCGGGACCCTCGGCCTCGACACGCCCCTCGGCACCCTGAGCCTACCCGGCGTCGAGAGCTTCCGCGTCGGCTGCGCCAAGCCGCTGACGATGCTCGGGACGATGTCGGGCCTCCCCGACACCTCGGCGCTCGACACCTGGGACGCCCTCGGCCTCGGCAGCTCCGAGCCGCCCAGCGCCGCCCTCGGCTACGCTTTCGGCTACGAGATCAAGGCCGCCGGCGTCGCCGCGCCGCTCGCCGACGGCCGGCCCTACGTCTTCGGGCACGCCGACACGGGCGTCGACGTCAGCGCCGGGGACGCCGTGACCCTCAAGGTCGTCGAGGGGGACAGCGCCACCTTCGCCGTCGACCCGACCGACCCGGCGATCTTCGTCGAGATCGGCGGCGCCAGGCTCAAGGAGGGCACCGGCAACCTCGTCGAGCGCTTCGGCTTCGGCGTCTCCTACGGCGGCAACCTCGCGTGGCGGAGCGCCCTCGACGTCTGGGACGGCGACGTCTTCGAGCCCGTCCAGCGCACGGGCCACATCTACCGGAGCGGCGAGTTCGCGCTCATCCCGATCCCCGGGCTCCCGGCCAACGTCTTCCTCAACGGTGAGGTGCTCTTCGACGTCGGCCCGGCGCTCGACCTCATCGTCCCCTTCGCCGAGGCGCTCGCCGCCGGCGACCTCGGCGCCGTCGAGGACGCCCTCGGCGACCCCGGCGCGGCCGCCGACGCGCTCCTCGACACCCGCATCGCCGCCAACGTCAACGACCTGAGCCTCCAGGCCGGCCCCCTCGAGCTGACCGTCGGGCGCGCCTCGTTCCTGGTCGAGGACGGCGAGCTCCGCTTCACCGGCGAGGGCTTCAACCCCGCGGCGGTGCTGGCCGACGCCGGCGGGAGCGACCTCGCGGAGGCGCTCTCGGCGCTGACCATCCAGCAGACCTACGAGAGCTGGGGCGTCCTCCGTCAGGGCGGCAGCTTCTCGGTCGGGGCGCGCGCCGACCTCGTCGCCGGCCCCTTCGCCATCGAGGACGTGCGCATCACCATCGACTCCGAGCGCGGGGTCCGAATCCACGGCGGACGCTTCTCCTTCGACCTCATCGGCTTCCTCCGAAACCTCGGCCACCTCTTCGACTGCGACTTCGGCGCCGACGGCGCGAGCTGCAGCATCGGCGGGGTCCCCGTCGCGTCCCTGACCGGCTCCCTCGATGACGACGAGGGCTTCGTCCTCGACGCGACGCTCGGCGTCCCGGTGCTGGGCCAGGTCGACTTCCACGCGCGAATCTGGGACGGCGGCAACTTCCGCCTCTTCGGCCACGCCACGGCCGGCATCCCCGGCTTCCAGACCGGCGAGGCCGTCGTGAGCGTCTCCGAGTCGGGCTTCGGCGTCGCGGTCCAGCTGACCTCCCTGGGCCAGCTGTTCGGCGTGTCGGGCGACATCGGCTTCGACGGTGACTTCGAGCTCACGGGCTACAGCGGCCTCGGCCTCCTCGGCTTCAACTGGGGGCTCTGCAAGGTCGTGCTGACCCAGGACGGCGTCACCATCACCGGCCAGCTCGCGGCGTGGAGCGGCTCCATCGACACCACCATCAGCGTCGCCCAGGACGGCAGCTGGTCGCTGGCCGGGACCGGTAGCCTCGCCCCGCTCGGCTATCGGCTCGGCGGCGTCACGGTGGCCGGCTCGAGCGCGTCGTCGTCCCTGACCGTCAGCGGCGACCTCGACGTCGGCATCGTCAAGGGCCGCCTCTCGGGCACGTTCACGCCGGCGACCATCGCGATGGGGGCCGACCTCGACCTGAACCTCGGCGGCTACCGGCTCCTCGGCGCCCACGTGGCGCTCTCCAGCTCCGGCGTGACCCTCTCCGGCGCGCTGCGCGTGCTCTCGGCCCAGATCCACGTGTCGGGCAACGTCCAGAGCAACGGCGACTTCGCCCTGACCTCCAGCGCCAACGCGTCGCTCGGCCTCTTCGGCATGACCCTCGGGTTCAGCGCCCAGCTCGTCAAGGCCGGCAGCGCGCTGTCGGTGAGCGGCTGGGCCAGCGGCGGCTTCGCCGGGGCGCAGTTCTCCTCGACCTACGCCTACTCGCCGAGCGGCCACTTCGCCTGGGAGGCGCAGGTCGGCGCGGGCGGCAGCACGAAGCTGTCGTGGATCGGGCCGACGGTGAGCTTCAGCGGCCAGGCCCGGGTGAAGATCGTCACCAACGGCTGGTTCATCGGCCCCAGCGCCAGCTTCTACGGGGAGGGCTGCGTCTACGGCGGCTGCATCGGGATCGGCGCGAGCCTCTCGGCGAGCGGCAAGGTGTGCGCCTCGCTCCCGGCGGTGGGGAACGTCTGCATCGACGTCCTGTGACGACGAGGCCGGGGCCGACGACTCCGACCCCGCCGTAGCGCGACACCGAGCCCGCGCCAGCTGGGCCCCGCCTCCTCACAGAGGCCGTGCCGGGCTGCGTTTCCGGTCCCAACTTGCTGGGGCGCAACTCTCGCCCTCCGACCTCTGCTAGGGTCGCGCCCATGAACGGTCCTGCGCTGCCCGCCGCCTTTGGCCCCCTCTACGTCGCCGCCGCCTGCGCGTACGGCGCGGCGCTCCTGGCCGAGCTGGGCCCGCCCCGGCTCCGGCGCGCCCTCCTCGCCCTCGGGCTCGCCCTGCACCTCGCCGGGCTCGTCCTCCGGGGCGTCGCCATCGCGTACTTCCCGCTGACCAGCAAGTTCGAGTCCTTCTACGCCTTCGCCCTCTTCGTCTTCGCGGTCCTGCTCGTCGCCGAGCGCAGCGGGAGCCGGGTGCATCGCCTGGGGCTGTTCGTGGTCGGCGGCACCTTCTATGCCCTGACGACGCTCTTCCCGACCGCGCTCAGCGAGGCTCCGCCGCTGATGCGCACGGTCTGGTACCCCCTCCACGTCCCGGCGTCGTTCCTCTCCTACGCGCTCTGGACCTCGGCCGCCGCGGCGGGCCTGGCGACCCTCCTCGGGAACCGCGGCCCGGGCCCGCGACGCGCGATGGAGGACCACGCCTTCTGGGGCTTCGCCATCTTCTCGCTGTCGATGATCTTCGGCGGCGCCTGGGGCTACGTGGCCTGGGGCGCCTGGTTCCTCTGGGACCCCAAGCTCGTGTGGTCCCTCGTCGCCTGGCTCTTCTACGGGGCCTTCGTCCACCTGAAGTACTGGCCGGCCGGCAACGCCCCGCGCCCGAAGGCGTCGCTCGCGCTCGTCGGCTTCCTCGTGGTGATGGTGACCTACGTGGGGACCTCCTTCCTCTTCCGCCACTCGAGCCACTCCTTCTGACCGGAGGCCTCAGACCATGCTGCCCCGCCTCCTCGCCGCCCTCCGCTCCCAGCGCTTCGGCGTGCTCGCCGGCTTCGCCGCGGCCTTCTTCCTCGCGCTCGGCACCGTCGTGATGGACCTCGCCCCCGAGGCCTACGCGGGCCTGTCCCTCGACGACATGCGCCCCTTCTTCCGCGAGCCGCGCCTCGTCCACTTCTGGTTCTACGGCCTCGCCCTCGCCGTGGCCCTCTGGGGCGCCAGCGCCCTCGTCTGCACCTGGGACTCGGTCCGGACCCGCCTGCGCCATCGCGTCCGCCGCGTCAGCGCCTACGGTGCGCCGCTCTTCCACGTCGCCTTCGTCCTCGCCCTCTTCGCCCACCTCCACAACGGGCTCGGCGAGTCGACCGCCGCGCGCGTCGTCGGCAGCGACTGGACCGCCATCGGCGACGCCCGCTACCGCCTGGCCGACCTCACCGTGACCACGTCGCCCTCGGGGATGCCGCGCGACATCCGCGCCCACCTCGAGCGTGACCGCGCGGGGCAGGTCGACACCGTCGACGTCGCCTACAACGCGCCCCTCGTCGCCGACGTCGGGGCCCACGCCCTGCTCCTCGGCCGCCCCATCGAGCGCCCCCTCGCCGTCCTCCGCGTGGTCGGAGAGCGGCGCCGCCTCGCCATCGGGGACCGCGTCGGCGCGTTCGTCCTGACCCGCGTCCTGCAGAGCCGCTCCCTGCGCGCGCCGATGGCGGAGCTCCAGTTCGACGGCGAGCCCTCTCCGCGCTGGCTCCCCCTCACCCCGGGCGCCGGGCCGAGCGAGCTGGTCGCCTTCGTCGGCATCGATCGGGAGCGCGCGGTCCTCCTCACCGAGCGCGTCAACCCGGCCGCTCCCCTCGTCGTCGTCGTCGCCCTGGTCGCCGCCCTCGCCACGGTCCTGGTCGTCTGGGAGCACCTCTGGCGCGCCCGCCGCCGCGCTCGCCGCGCCGCCGTCTCCGGCGAGACGCCGGCCCCCGCGGTCGAGGACGCCATCGCCCTCGGCTGACGCCGGGGGAGGGCGCGCGTTCTTGTTGCACTGCGGGGTAGCGGAGCCTCGACCGACCGGATAAGGTTGGTCCATCCAGCCGACAGGAATACTCAGCATGAACGGACCGCGCCTGGCCACGCTCGTCGGGGCCCTCCTCTCCTTTGCCGCCTGTGGTGACAGCGGCGGATCCAGCTCCTCGGATACCGCCGGCGGCGACGTGTTCGTCAACGACACGGCCGTCGCCAGCGACACGGTCGTCCCGGCGGACACGGCGACGCCGGTCGACACGGCGACGCCGGCCGACACCGTGACGCCGGACGACACCGTGACGCCGGCCGATACCGTGACGCCGGACGACACGTCGACCGCGCAAGACACCGTCGTCGGCGACACCTTCTCCCCGCCCGACCGCTGCGAGATGATCGGGCAGGCGTGCTCCGAGACGACCCAGCCCAGCGCGGACGGCGGGCTCGTGTGCCTCAACGGGGACAGCCTGAACCCGGAGGTCTTCACCTGCCACCTGGTCTGCGAGGCCTCCACCGAGTGCCTGGCGACCCAGTTCTGCGCGTCGCTGGACGACTCCAGCCCCTCGGTCTGCCTCACCAAGAACTGCACCTCGACCTTCGCGTCGGCGACGGAGTGCGCCGCCGCGAGCGACACCGGTGGGCACTGCGTTCCCCTCGGGGACAGCGGCGGCTACTGCATCCCCGCCGGCACCGGCGCCCCCGGCGCGACGTGCGAGGGCGACGGCGAGTGCGCCCCCGGGGCCTTGTGTGTCAACCGCACGTGCGCGGCGGCGTGCAACCTCACGGGCTCGCCCGGCTGCGGTGACGGCGCCGCCTGCCAGGACTTCGGCCTCTCCGGCGGGGTCGGGTTCTGCCTGGACTACTGCCCGGGCTTCACCTCCGCCCCCGGCACCTGTGGTGAGGGCTTCGGCTGTCAGCCGACCGGCCCGACCAACGGCTACTGCTCCGCGGTCGGCACGCTGAGCGCGGGGCAAGAGTGCGGAGACAGCCTCGGGACGTGCGGCGAGTTCCTCTTCTGCACGCGCGTTCAGAGCTCTGACCCATCGCGCTGCGAGCCCATGTGTGACCGGACCGCGCCGGAGCTCGGAGACTCGCAGTGCGCGACCGGCGAGACCTGCGCCGAGCTGGACGAGATCCACCAGATCGGCGCGTGCTTCCCCGGCTGCCAGCCCTTCGTCGCGGAGAGCGCCAACGGCTGCACCGAGGACGGCCGCAAGCTCTGCCTCCCGATCGACGACGGGAGCCACGCCCTGTGCCTGGGCTCCGGCGCGGTGCCGATCGGCGGCGCCTGCACCGCCGGCGACGACTGCCAGGGGGACGCGTTCTGCGAGCGCCCCAGCGGCGAGACCACGGGGACGTGCAAGAAGGTGTGCAAGACCTTCGACGCCAGCCAGAGCGGCTGTGCGGAGAACGAGGTCTGCAGCATGTACCAGACCAGCTGGGGCGTCTGCTCGGCCGACGTCGCGAACCCGCGCATCCAGCCGCTCAGCCCGTGCAGCACGCCCGGGCAGTGGTGCGACGAGGCGTCGCGGTGCTTCACGGTCGACAATCAGGGCAACGCGCTCTGCATCCCGTTCTGCCGCCCCACCGGCGGGAACGCCGACTGCCCCCAGGGCTTGATCTGCGAGACCGGCTTCTTCGAGGGCGACGCCTTCGGGCTCTGCCTCCCGCAGTAGCCCCGGGCGCGCGCGCACCCGACACCGGCCGGGGCCAGCCCGGCTCCGTGAAGCCGCCCTCTCCACGTGGGGAGGGCGGCTTCGCCGTGTCGGCTGGCGGACGGCGCCCACTTCGGCAAGGATGACCGCACCGTGAGCACGGACGACACCCGCGAGGCCGGGCTGCTCTACCTCTCGACCCTCGCCGCCGAGGGGCTCGACGAGCGGCCCGCGCAGCCGACGCCCGAGGCCGAGGAGCATCCCCTCGGGCCTCTCACGGAGGAGCACGCCGGTCGCTACCGCACGCGCGGCGAGGAGGACCTCGTCGCGGCCGGCGGGATCGGACGCGTGATGCGCGCCATCGACACCCACCTCGGGCGCGAGGTGGCGGTGAAGGAGCTCCGAGCGGAGCGCCTGGGCGCCGGCCTCGACGCCGCCGAGCAGCGCTTCGTCGAAGAGGCGCGCGTGACCGGCGGGCTCGAGCACCCGAGCATCGTCCCGGTGCACGAGCTCGGGCGGCGGCCGGACGGCTCGCTCTACTACACGATGAAGCTCGTCCGCGGGCGCACCCTCGAGCAGGCGCTCGCCGAGGCGGACGGCCTCGAAGGGAGGCTCGCGCTCCTCGGCCACTTCGTCGACCTCTGCCAGGCCGTCGCCTACGCCCACGACAAGCAGGTCATCCACCGCGACCTCAAGCCGGCCAACGTCATGGTCGGCGCCTTCGGCGAGACGATCGTCATCGACTGGGGGCTCGCGCGGGTCGGGAGCCACCGGCGTGCCACCGAGATGGGCAAGGCGCTCGGCACGCCGGCCTACATGAGCCCGGAGCAGGCGCGCGGCCAGCAGGACCTGGTCGGCAAGCCCGCCGACGTCTGGGGCCTGGGCGCCGTCCTCTACGATCTGCTCACCGGCCGGCCTCCGTTCTCGGGCCGCAGCGTGAGCGAGGTCCTCGACCACGTCCTGCATCAGCCCGTGCGGCCGGTGCGCGAGCTCGAGCCGAACGCCCCCGGGGAGCTCGTCGCCATCTGCGAGCGGGCGCTGCAGCGGGACATCGCGGCCCGCTACCCCGACGCCAAGGCGCTCGCCGACGAGGTCGAGGCCTACCTCGTCGGCGGCAAGGTCAGCGCCTACAGCTACTCGTCGATGGAGCTCCTGCGGCGCTTCGTCGCGCGCAACAAGGCGCTGAGCGCCGCGGTCCTCACGGCGCTCGTGGCGGCCGTCGTCGGTGGCGTCCTGCTGCTCGACGCGTGGCAGACCGCCGACACCCGCCGCGTCGAGGCGGAGCACAACGCCGAGGTGGCCGCGGCCCAGACGACGCGCGCCGACGCGGCCGCGGAGGAGGCGGGGCGGCGCGAGCACGAGGCGCACATGGCCCTCGCG
>SBGO01000117.1 GCA_006226565.1 Deltaproteobacteria bacterium
CGCCCCAGACGGCCGCGCCGCCGACGGTCAGCCCGACCTTCTTCAGCCACTCGCGGCGCCCGCTGTACTGCGACTCGGAGGTGATCTCCGAGCCCCGGGGCTCGCGCTTCTTCGCCATCGTGGTCCCTCGTGCTGGGGCGGCGTGGGCCGCCGGTCCACCCGAGCTTACGCGGGATGGACCGCGAGGTTACAGGATGGCGCGCGGCGCGAGGAGTCCGCGGGCGCCCGTCGTGCGAGACGCGGGGCCCGCGGTAGGGCATGGTGTCGCCATGTTCGTCTTCCCCCCGCGTCCAGAGCCGACCCCACGCTCCGCCGACATCCACCTGATGCGGGCGCAAAACACGGCCACCGTCGCGCGGCTGGCCTGGGAGCGCCCCGAGGGCATCTCGCGCGCGGACATCGGCCGCCTCTCCGGGCTCTCGGCGTCGACGGTGTCGACGATCGTCGCGCAGTTCCTCGAGTCCGGGCTCCTCCTCGCCGGCCAGGTCACGACGACGCAGGTGGGCCGCCCGCCGCGGATCCTCTACTTCAACTACGACCACAACCACGTCGTCGGCGTCGAGCTCGGCGCCGCCCACGTCACGGTCGCCCTCTGCGACCTCCGGGGCGAGATCCGCTGGCACCGCTCCGAGGAGTGGGACGTCGCCGGGGACCCGGAGGGCGCCATCGCGCGCATCATCGACGGCGTCGAGGCGGCGCGCCGCCGGCCCGAGGCGCGGGGGCGGACCCTCCCGATCGGGCTCGCGCTGCCCTGCCCCCTCGACGACCGCAACCCGGACCAGCTCTCGCCGCGGCTCTTCCCGGCCTGGATGGGCGTCCGGCTGGCCGAGCGCCTCCACGCGCACTTCGGGCTGCGGGTCATCGCCGACAACGACGCGAACTGCGGCGCGATGGCCGAGGCCTGGGCCGGCGTCGGGCGAGACGGCGCCGACCTCGTCTACATCAAGGTCGCGACCGGCGTCGGCGCCGGCATCATCGTCGAGCAGCTCCCCTTCCGCGGGGCCGACGGCATCGCCGGCGAGGTGGGGCACACCTGCATCGACATGAACGGCCGCCGCTGCCGCTGCGGCCTCCAGGGTTGCCTCGAGGCGGAGATCGGCTCGAGCGCGCTCGTCGACCGCGTACGCGAAGCCCTCGCCGCCGGGCGCCCGAGCATGTTGGCCGGCGTCGAGCCCCTCTCCGAGCTCGAGATCGCCAACGCCGCCGTCGCCGGCGACGAGGTCGCGCGGGAGATCGTCAGCGACGCAGGCGTCGCCCTCGGCGTCGCCGTCGCCAACCTCCTCAACATCATCAACCCCACCAAGGTGGTCATCGGCGGCCGCCTCGCCCGGGCCGGCGAGGTCCTCCTCGCGCCGCTCCGCGCGACCGCTCGCGCGCGCGCCATGTGGACCTCCCTCGAGCGCGCGGACATCCGCCTCTCCGAGCTCGGCCCGGCCATCATCGCCCGCGGCGCCGCCTTCCACGTCATCCGCGGCGCCCTCATCTACCTCGACATGTTCGACGAGGGCACGGTCCCCGTCCGGTGACCGACGACCCGCGCCCCCCGCCGGGCGCGTCGGCGAACGCCGCGCCGTGGCCGGGGCGGCCGGGCCTCAGGGGAGCGCGCCCTCGCGCACCCAGAGCCACTTGTCGGCGTTGTTCGGCCCGCCGCCGTTGGCGCAGAGGTCGTCGCCCTGCACGCCGGGGTTCCCGTTGTAGACCCACTGCGCCGTCGTCCCGGTGGTCCCGCCCGAGGAGCGGCAGTAGTTCAGCTCCCAGTTGCCCCCGCCGGCCTGGGTGTTGAGGCTGATGCCGGTCGGGTCGAAGTAGGCGCCCCAGTCGGCGAGGTCGAGGCTGCAGCGGACGCTCGAGTAGTTCGTCCCGGTGGCCCACGTGCCTGGCGTCTGGAGCTGGTAGTAGGTGTCGCAGACCGGGTTGCGGGTGTGCGACACGCCCGACTGGACGAGGTAGGTCGCGGCGCCGAAGGCCGCGATGGTCGCGTCCGCCACCACCTGCGAGGCGGTGCCGTCGACGGTCACCGGGGTCGTGCCGACGGCGACGCCGGCCGGGAGCGTGCTCCCGTCGCTGTAGTAGTGGCCGACGAGGGTCCAGCCGCCGTAGGGAAGCGTCATCCCGCAGTAGACCTCGAAGGCGGGGTCGCCGGTGCTCGGCCCGTCGGGGTCGATGACGTAGAAGTCGTCGGTGTCGCCGGCGCCGGCGTCGTAGATCGCGCGGCAGCTCGCGTAGGCGCAGTCGACCTGGCCGACCGTGCAGAGGCCGAGCGGGTTCGACGGCAGGGACGGCCCGAAGGCGGCGGCGAAGGTCGCCGGGGTGCCGAGCCCGGTGTAGGCCGTGGCCACGCCGTCGTTGGGCGCCACGCCGTCGACCGGGTGGGTGGTGCAGGTCAGCGCCGCCGTGCTCGTCGCGGTGACGCCGACGTCCCAGGTGATGTAGGGCCAGCTCGAGCCCTCGGCCGTGGTGCCGCCGACCAGCTCGGTCGGGGAGGCGGTGGCGGAGGTCGTCACGTTGCAGCCGGCCGCGGTCGGCGCGAGGCCGAGCAGGACGTTCCAGTACCGCTTGTTGAAGCCGAGCTGCTCGCTCCCCTGGTAGACGGCGGCCGAGAACAGGGGCGCCGTCCCGGTCGAGGTGATGCCCGCGCCCTCGCTGAGCGTCCCGGGGCCGGCGGCCGGGTCGACGGTCGCGGTGCCGGCGTCGCAGGTCACGACCACGTCGTCACGGTAGAGCCAGGTCTCGCCGCCGGCGGCGACGTCGGCGGTGCAGGCGAGCCCGAGGACCACGGTGCGGGCGCGGGAGCCGCTGGCGTCGTGCAAGAGGAGCAGCGGGTCGCCGGCCGCGTCCACGCAGTCGAGCTTGGCCGAGCAGTAGACATCGGAGAAGGCGACGGCGATGTCGAAGAAGCCCTGGGTGGCGCGGCGCGCGATGGTCAGGTCGAAGGTGACCGGCACGTCGGCGTTGGGGAGGCAGTCGGCCGACCGCGTGAGCGTCCCGGGGTTGAGGTAGTCCGAGGCCGGGATCGCGGTCGCGCCGCCGGCGCCCGCGTAGAGCCCGGTCAGGGTCAGCGAGATCTGGTTCGGGTTCTCGCCGGTGTCCGCGTCACACGGGCCGATGTAGCTCGCCGAGCCGTCGCCGCTGCCGTAGCCCAGGGAGTCGAGCGAGCGGCTGAAGACGACGTCCCCCGAGGCGTTGCGCACCTCGAGGTCGTAGGTCGCGTTGGTCACGCCGGGGTAGCTCAGGGGCGCGACCTGGACCGAGATCGACGCGCTCGGAGCGGTCGGGCCGGCGGTGCAGGCGGACACGAGCGCGAGCAGGGGGAGCGTCGTGAGGCGACGGGCCATGGGGCGGCTCCGGGAGTGAGCTGGAGAGCGCCGCGGGCGGGGCCCCGCGGAGGCGCCATCCTAGTCCCCGCCCCTGTGCGTCGCAACACGCGGGTCTCGTTGAAGACCGGCGGCCCAGGTCTCACCTCGCTCGGGACGTGCTCACGCGAACGCGAGGGCGTCGGGCCCTCGCGCGCGCGGCCTCCCTGCGAGGGGCCTGGGGGATCGTCAAAAGAGCCGGGGGCGGTCGGGCCCGATGCGCAGTCCGACCCTGTACGGGAAGTAGGTCGGGGTGGCCGGCCCTCACGCCGACATCGCGCCTCCCTGATGCGGCGCGATGTCGGCGCGAGCGGCCACTCGGCCCGACCGCCAACCGGCTTACATCTGCTCGAGCGCCTTGCCCTTCGTCTCACGCACGTAGCGGAGGACGAAGAACACCGAGATCAGCGCCCAGAACGTGTACAGACCGTACGACGCCCCGAGGCCGATGGACTCGAGCATCCAAGGGAAGCTCACCGTGACGAGGAAGTTGGCGATCCACTGCGCGGCGCCGGCGACGGAGAGCGCCGCCCCGCGGACGCGGTTGGGGAAGATCTCGCCGAGGAGGACCCACATCACCGGGCCCCACGAGAAGCCGAAGCAGAACACGTAGACGTTCGCCGCGACGCACGCGATGACGCCCAGCGCGCCCGGGAGCTCGGGGGTGCCGTCGGCGCCCATCGGCGCCGTGCCGAAGATGTAGGCCATCACCCCGAGGCTCACGACCATCCCGATCGAGCCGATGACGAGCAGCGGCTTGCGGCCGAACTTGTCGACGTAGGCGATGGCGATGAGGGTCGTGACGACGTTGATGGCGCCGGTGAGCACCGTCAGCGCCAGCGCGTCGCCCTCGGAGAAGCCGACCGCCTGCCAGAGCACGCTCGAGTAGTAGAAGATGACGTTGATGCCGACGAACTGCTGGAGCACCGCCAGCCCGAGGCCCACCCACACGATCGGCAGGAGGAAGCGCTTGGCCGCCCGCAGGTCCGACAGCCGCGGCTTGCGCGCCTGCTCGACCGTCGCGCGGATCTCGTCGACCGTCTCGCTCGCGCCGACGCGGTCGAGGACCGACGCCGCCGCCTCTTCCTGGGCGCGCGCCACGAGGTAGCGCGGCGACTCCGGGATCTTCAGGGCGATGATGCCGTAGAGCACCGCGATGGGCAGCTCCGACCAGAACATCCAGCGCCACGCCTCCTGGTCGAGCCAGAAGCCGTTCGACGCCGACCCGCCGGCCCCGTCCGCGATGAGGTAGTCGAAGACCAGCGCCACGAAGATGCCGACGACGATGGCGAGCTGCTGGAGCGACCCCAGCCGCCCGCGCTTGTGGGCCGGCGACACCTCGGCGATGTAGGCCGGCGCGATGACGCTGGCCGCGCCGACGGCCACGCCGCCCAGGAAGCGCCACCAGACGAAGTCGTAGATGGTGACGGGCAGGCCCGAGCCGATGGCGCTCAGCGAGAACGCCACCGACGCCAGCATCATGACCTTGACGCGGCCGATGCGGTCGGCCAGCTGGCCGGCGAAGAAGGCGCCGACCGCCGAGCCGACCAGGGCCAGGGAGACGGCCAGGCCGACGCCCACCGATCCCGTGCCGAAGTGCTTCTGGAGCGCCGACACGGTGCCGTTGATGACCGCCGTGTCGAAGCCGAAGAGGAAGCCGCCCAGCGCCGCGGCGCTGCTGATGAAGAGGACGTACGCGTTCTGCGACAGCCCCTTCTTCTGTGCGCTACTGGAATTCATACGCCACCCGCAGACGGACCGAGTGCATGGAGTTCTCCCACGACGAGCCCACGTCCGAGTCCTCGATGTAGGCGAGGGCGTAGCCGTAGACGAGCTTGAGGCTCAGGCCGTCGATGGGGAGGCGCTGCAGGTAGGACACGAACATCTGCTGATGCGTGTTCTCCTCGCCCTGCTCGTTCTTCGCCGACGTGTAGTGGAAGCCGACGCCGGCCAGGCCGAAGCCGAAGTCGAGGTCGAGGAAGGCGCCCGCGCTCATCTTGTCGAGGGTCTTCTCGGTGTCCTCGAGGCCCTGGATGTCGGTGTAGTCGACGGTCTCCTGGGCGTAGTTGAGGCCGAGGGTCGCGAGCGACAGCGTGTACTGGAGCCGCCCCGCGAAGCCCATCGACTCGACCTCGACCTTGTCGGCCGTCGTCTGCGGCCGCTGGGTCAGGTACTCGAAGCCGGCGATGGCCTTGAAGCCGCCCATGTGGAAGTCCACGACCGGGCGGACGCCGAAGTTGTTCTGGTTCGACTCCTGCCCATAGACGCCCGCCAGCTCGAAGCCGAGGAAGTCGGTCGGGTAGTAGTGGAGCGCCAGCTGCCCGGCCTCGTTCTTGTACCCGCGGGTCATGTCCAGCCAGTAGAGCGCCGGGCCGCCCAGGGCGCCGGCCTCCTCGGCCGTGAAGAGCTCGATGCCCTGGCCGCGCGAGTAGACCTCCCACGCCAGGAAGCGCCCGATCTGCACGTCCCAGGCGCGCCCGCCGAGCATGGCGTAGGCGTCGAGGACGTGCGCCTCGAACTGCGACTTCGTGAACTCGTTGACGAAGCCGATGAACTCGACCTTGGACATCGCGAAGAAGGTCGCGAGCTCCTGGTAGTACTCGGCGGCGAGCACGAAGCGCCCCTGCGCGTAGGCCGCGTCCGAGTCGTACTGACCGGCGCGCGCGTTCTGGCGCATCATGTAGCCGGCGTCGGTCCAGAAGTACCCGCTCAGCGCGATCGGCACCGCGCCGACCGCCGTGTGCGCACGCATCGGCGCGTCCGCCTCCAAAGGCGTGGCGACCGAGGAGGGCTCACTGGACGCCGCGGCCGGCGTCGGCTCGGACGGCGCATCGGTCGGCTCCGAAGGCGCCATCTTCGGCTCCTCGGGCTTCGCCGGCGCGACGACGCTCGCACCCTCCTCGGCCGCCTCCGCCTCGGGCGGCACCACGGCCGCGCCATCCCCTGCCGGCGCGACCGTCTCCCCCTCGACCGGCGTGGGCTCCCCAGCCCACGCCGTGCCGACTCCACCGAACGTCAGGCCACACACGGCGACCACGCTCAAGATCTGCTGCTTTCCCAGACGCATCGTTGTTTCGCTCCGCCGCCCCGCGAGGCGGCCGTGGGTGTTGGAGTTCGGACCGGGCTCAGTTCACCGTGAACGAGCCGGTGAGCATGTTCGGGTCGTTGCCGTCCGCAGACGGGCCGACGAACAGCTCGTAATCCATCGCCTCGACCTGCCACGCCTGCGCGCTGACGTTCCAGTACGCCAGGTGCGACACGTCCACGGTCATCGTGACGGTCTTCGTCTCGCCGGGGGCGATGTCCTCGGCGCGCGCGAAGGCCTCGAGGGTCTTGACCGGGCGACCCCACTTGTCATCCACGGAGGTGTTGGCGAAGCCAACGTAGAGCTGCACGACCTCGGAGCCGGTGACCGGCCCGCTGTTGGTGACGTCGACCGACACCGTCAGCGTGCCGTCCTTGGCGACGGTCGACTCGGCGACCGCGAGGTTGGCGTAGTCGAAGGTCGTGTAGCTGAGGCCGAAGCCGAACGGGTACTGCGGGGCGATGCCCTCGCGGTCCATCAGGCGGTAGCCGTGGTAGTAGTCGTACTCGACGTCTTCCTTGTTGGTGTTGTCGAAGAGCGGGAGGTCGTCCTCGCTCACCGGGAAGGTCTGGCAGGTCTTGCCGCTCGGGTTGACGTCGCCGAAGAGGATCTCCGCCAGCGCCGTCCCTTCCTTCATGCCCGCGTACCAGGCCATCAGGAGCCCGTCGACGTCGTCGATCCAGTCCTCCACCACGATGGCGCCGCCGGCCTTCGCCACGACGATGATCTTCAGGTCGGGGTTCTGCGCCTTGAGCGCGATGGCCGCCGCGATGTTGTCGAGGTCGCGCTGCGGGAGCTCGAGGCTCTCACGGTCCTTCCACTCGCCCTCCTCGCCGCTGCTCGAGCGCGCCAGGTCGGCGTAGAAGTACGCCCCGATGATGACGACCACGTCGGCCGCGCCGATCTTGTCCTCGTTGCCGGCGACCTCGGTGTAGCTCTTCGTCTCGCCCGAGAACGCGTCGCGGATCCCCTCGAAGGGCGTGATGACCAGCTCGCCGTCGACCACCTTGGCGTCGCTCGAGCCCTTGTCGCCCATGTTCTCGCTGTTCGCGAACTTGCCGACGACCGCGATCTTGTTGATCTCGTCCATGTCGAGCGGCAGCACGTCGTCCTCGAGCGCCCGCGCCGGCCCGTTCTTCAGGAGCACCATGCCCTCACGCGCGGACTGGAGCGCCAGCTCCTGCGCGTCCTCGCTCTTGGTGAGCCACGGCGTCCACCCCGGCGCGTGGTCGAGGAGGCCGTTGTGCACCTTGGCGTAGAGGATGCGGAGCGCCGCCTCGTCGATCAGGTCCTCGTCGACCAGGCCGTTGCCGAGCGCGGTCAGGAGCGACTGCCCGTAGAAGTAGGCGCTCTCGAAGATGCTCGGGAAGGAGCCCGAGCTGAACGGCAGCTCGATGTCGAGCCCGGCCGGCGGCGAGCTGATGGTGTTGCCCTTGGCGAACCAGTCCGAGATGACGTAGCCCTTGAAGCCCCACTCGTCCTTGAGGATGTCCCGCAGGATGGGCTGCGAGTAGCAGGCGTAGTCGCCGTTGACGCGGTTGTACGCCGCCATCGCGCAGGAGACGCCGGCCTCCACCGCGCGCTTGAAGTGCGGCAGGTAGACCTCGCGCAGGGTCCGCTCGTCGAGCACCGCGTTCACGTGGATGCGCGTGTCCTCGATGTTGTTCGCCGCCACGTGCTTCACGCACGCCTGGACGCGGTAGGTGTCCTCGACCTCGGTGTTCGGGTCGTTCGGATCGGCGACGGTCGGGTCGTACTGCGCGCCCTCGATGAAGGCCGCGCCCATCTCGCCGAGGAGGTAGCTGTCCTCGCCGTAGCTCTCCTGCGCCCGCCCCCACCGGGGATGCGAGACCTGGTTGACCGTCGGCGCCAGCAGGATGTGCCGGCCCACGTAGCGCATCTCCTTCGCGCACGCCTTGCCGATCTTCTCCTCGAGCGCCAGGTTCCAGGTCGACGCGCGGGCGGCGGCCACCGGGTACACGGTCGTCCCGTAGTCGCTGTTGTACCAGCGGACGCCGCGCGGCCCGTCCATGTACAGGAAGCCCGGGACGCCGAGGCGCTCGTTGGTCTCCTGATCGAACATGTTGTTCGGGTTGTAGGCCGGCCCGCTCATCTGCTGGACCTTCTCCTCGAGCGACATCGCCCGCAGGAGCAGCAGCGCGCGGTCGACCTCGGCGTCGCCCTCGCACGGCAGGTTCGCCGCGCGCACGGTCGGGTCGCAGGTGTCGATGGGGAGATTGTTGGTGTCGGACGAGCAGCTCGCGGCCGAGAGCCCGAGGAGCGCTGCGAGACCCCCGCCTGCAGCGAGGGAGAGCCAGTGATTGAGATTCATCGGTACCTCCAGGGCCGCGCGCGCCGAGCCGACGACGCGCGCGACCGGCGTTGCATCAGAAGGGGCTCGTCGTGAGGCCGAAGCCCTCGACGAAGGTGGAGTGCTGGCCGTCGCCCGGGACGTCGGAGTCCTGGGAGGCGGCGGCGGTGTCGGACGCGGGCAGGCCCATGGGGAGGACGCCCGACCCGGCGACGATGCCGAAGGCGACGTCGAGGAAGACCTTGTCGCTGACGCTCCACTCGAGGTAGAGCCCGCTCGGGTCGTAGGCGAGGATCTCGCTCATCACCGAGGCGCGACCGGAGTCGACGCCGACGACGATCTGGGTCTTCGAGGTCGCGAGCGCGTCGATGGCCTGGCGCGCGAACTCGAGGTCGTCGAGGACGTCGGCGTTGTCGTTGCTCGCGTACTCGAGCGAGGCGACGGAGTAGTCGAGGTCGCCGCTGTCGGGGTCGGCCGAGTACGGCGCGTCGATGCGGATGAAGACGTAGTTCGAGTTGGCGATGCGCTCGGCCGCCGTCGACACCGCCACGCCGGCGATCTCGGT
>SBGO01000759.1 GCA_006226565.1 Deltaproteobacteria bacterium
GCGCCGCCGAGGGAGGCGGCCCCGGCCGCGCCGCGCGCGTCGAAGCGGCGATGGGCCAGCTCGTGCCCGATGACGAACGCGAGGAAGTCGCCGCCGTCGGAGGCCCGGCCGAGGTGGGCGTAGCGGGTGAGGGCCCCGGAGACATAGATCGTGTCGGACGCGCGGCAGAACCAGGCGCCGGTCCGGGCGCCGAGGTCGATCCACGCGACCTGTGGGGCGCCGGTGTCGCGAAGGCTCAAGCGCGACTCGGCCGTGGTCATGGCGCTGGCGATCGGGCGCGCCCAGCGCAGCGCGGGGTCGTCTTCGACGCGGGGGGCCTCGCGCAGCGCGTCGCACGTCGGCACGTCGGCGCGCGCGGGAGACGCGAGCGTCGCGACGAGCGCGATCGAGGCGAGGGGGGCGAGACGCATGAGGCGATCGAGCCACCGCGCCGCGCAAACGTCAAACCGTTTGGTGAACGCACGTCGCTTATTCACAGCGTTTGCCGTCCTCGCGGTAACCGCACGACCGCGACTCGGCGTGGAGGTCAGGCCGGCTCCGCGGCGGACGATCGCCGGGCGCGGCCGGTCACGGGACCTCGCAGGTGAAGCCGAGCCCTCGGTCACACGGCGTGTCGCGCCATTGTCCGGGGACTTCGACGAGCATCTGGACGCAGTCGCTGCCGCTCGGGTCCTCGGTGTCGCCTCGGGCCCAGCGCGTGTAGACCGCGGGGGCGTCGAGCACGGTCGTATAGGTCCCTTCGGCGTCGCGGTCGTCGAGCCCGATCCAGCCCCCGCCGAGGGCCATGACCGCGGCGTTCTCCGCGTCGTCGTCGGGGACGGAGAGGTGCGCGCCGGCGTTGGCGCAGCGCGCGACCGCTTCGTCCCACGTCGGGGTCCCGGGGAGCCAGAAGAAGCAGGCGTCGGGCGAGACGCGTATCGCGGCCCCGGCTCCGGCGGCGGCCCCGCACGGGAGCGAGCAGTCGGCGTCGCAGCCGTCACCGTCGCGGGTGTTGCCGTCGTCGCACTGCTCGCCGAGGGCGCGCTGAACGACCCCGTCACCGCACGGATCGGGCGCGCGCTCGCAGAGGGCGTGGGCGCTCGCCTCACAGACCCCGACCACGAGGCCGTCCGGCGTGGACTGAACGCAGCTCCCGGCGACCCAGCCGCCGCCGAGGCGCCGGGCGAGGTCGCGGCGCCACGGGTCGTCGACGCGCACGAGGAAGCCGCCCGCCTCGGCGCAGTAGGCCGCGGCGGCGTCCGCGCTCAGGGGCGCAGCGCTGGCCCACACGCACTGCCCACCGAGCTCCTCGAAGGCGGCCAGGGGGGAGAGCTCGGCCGCGCACGAGGCGACGGGGCAGTCGCAGCCGTCCCCCGGGACCAGGTTCCCGTCGTCGCACGTCTCGCCGAGCTTGGCGTCGGTCCGTCCGTCGCCGCAGGCGGGCATTGCGCGGGCGCAGAGGACTCCCTCGACGACGGCGTTGCACGTGACGTCGTTCCAGAGGCCCCAGCTCTCCATCACGACGCAGTCGGCTCCGGCGGAGCCCACGTCGTTGGGCTCCCAGTTGTCCCAGAAGGTGAGCTCGACCGGCTGGCCGTCGGGGCCAACCCAGCGACTCTCCTCCGAGAGGTCGTCGACGCCGATCCAGGCGCGCCGGTTATAGTCCGCGGCGATGCGGTCCTCGTCCACGCTCAGCGGCGCGTAGGGGATGGCGCCGACCTCGGCGCACAGCGCGGGGAGGTCCGACGCGACCGTCCCGGGCGGGGCGTCACGGCCGATGATGCAGCGTCCGGTCGAGGGCGAGCGCGCGGCGAGCTCGGCGTCGACCTCGCAGGCGGCGGAGCAGTCCGGTCCACAGCCGCGGCCCGCGCCGTCGCACGCCTCGCCGAACGCGACCTGGATGACCCCGTCGCCGCAGGTCGTGGGCTCGACCTCGCAGATGAGTGGGGCGATCCAGTCCGGCGCGGCGGGGCGCCAGAAGAGCTCACGCGTCGCCAGAACGAGGTGGGCCGTGTAGGGCGCCAGCCACGGGCTCCAGGGCACGAAGGAGATGGGCTCCCCACTCGGGTCGAGGACCTGGGGTGGGTCGTGGATGGAGTTCACGCCGCGCCAGCCGAGCCCCAAGGTGGCGGTGAGGGCCACCTCGTCGGAATCGTTCGGGCCTGCGACGTAGCCGCCCACGGCCTCGCAGGCGACCTGGGCGTCCTCGGGCCCGACGACGAGCGGCAGGCGGACGAGGCAGTGATCGCTCCGGGCGTCACGAAGCGCGACGCTGCCCGACGGGAGGTCCGGGCAGTCCGTCTGGCAGTCGTTCGCGCATCGAACGCCGATGGCGCCGGTCCCGGGGTCACAGGTCTCGCCCAGGGCGGGCTGGATGACGCCGTCGCCGCAGGACGGCGTCTGGATCTCGCAGATGGCCGGGAGGGGGCGGCCGCAGTCGTCGGCACGCCAGCGCCCGTCCACCTGATGCACGACGCAGCGCCAGAGCCAGCCATCGTACGAGAGCGGCGACCAGGCGGTGAACGTGGCGAGTGCCCCGGTCGCCGTCCACCAGCGACCGACGACGTCGGGCATGCTCAGCCCGATCCAGGTCTCGTCCGGGGCGAGCCCCTCGGCGAGGGCGTGCTCGCGGGCGTCCTCGGGGACCCAGAGGTGGCCGCCCAGGTCGAGACAGCGTTCCCGCGCGGCGGACCAGCCGCGAGGCGCGATGAGCGCGAGGCAGTGGCCGGTCTCCGGATCCTGCCGGGAGGCCGCGACGCCTTCGGCCGGGAGGGCGCCGCCGGGGTCGGCGGCCCAGTCGTAGACCGGGCACGGGAGCTCGCAGTTCGTGTCGCAGCCGTCATTGTCGACGTCGTTGCCGTCGTCGCACTGCTCCCCGAGGGTCCGCTGGGGGACGCCGTCACCGCACGGGGTGGCGGCGCGCTCGCAGACGACGGTCAGGAGGTCGTCGCATTTGCCGTCGCCCCAGAAGGGGCCGGTGGCGGCGATCGAGACGCAGCTCTGGGCCTCGACGTCGGCGCCGAGCATCGCGGGAGGTCCACTGCTCGGCTCGGCGGGGGCCCACGCCGTGTAGGTTGGTGGCCTTCCCGCGACGGTCAGGAATCGCGCCTCCGTCTCGCGGTCGTCGATGCCGAGCCACGTGGCCTCGGGGCGGAACCGCGCGGCCTGGAAGACCGCCAGGTTCTCGCCGTCGTTGTCGGGGATGGCGAGGAATCCACCGACCGCCTCGCAGGCCGCGCGGGCGTCGGGGTAGTCGGCGCGGTCCGGAAGCGCCAGGAAGCAGTGGCCGGAGGCGTTGTCGAAGACCGCGCGCACCGCGCCGACGTCGGCGCCGCAGGGGAGCAGGCAGTCGGGCTCGCAGCCATCGTGGGGGATGCGGTTGCCGTCGTCGCACTGCTCGCCGAGGTCGAGGTCCAGGGAGCCGTCGCTGCAGCGGGCGTGCTCGAGGTTGTCGCCGTAGCCGTCGCCGTCGGAGTCGCGCTGCTCGGTCGGGTCGTCGTCGTCGAAGTCGCAGGCGGCGCCGGCGCCGTCGCCATCGGCGTCGCGCTGGTCGGGATCGGCGACCTCGGGGCAGCGGTCGACGCGGTCGTCCCAGCCGTCGCCGTCGGCGTCGGGGTCGCAGGCGTCGCCGAGGCCGTCGTTGTCGCGGTCGGCCTGGTCCCGGTTGACGGCGCGGGGGCAGTTGTCGTCGATGTCGTCGACGCCGTCGCCGTCGCTGTCGAAGCCGGGGAGGACGAGCCAGATGGGGGGCGTCTCGTCGGTCTCCGTGCGCGCGGTGGCGAAGCCGGAGCGGGCGTGGGCCGGGAGGGCGGCGCGCCAGCCGGCGGCGGTTCGGGTGAGCGGGAGGTCGGCGGCGCCGAGGTGGAGGGTCGGCGCGCTGGCCGCGGGGAAGCCGGCGAGGACGAGGTCGACGTGGTCGCCGACGGGGGTGGCGGCGACGATGCGCGGGCCGTCGGCGACGGTCACGAGGACGACGCCGGCCGCGGAGGTGCGAACATCGAGGGCGACGAGGGCGGCTTCGTCGGTGGCCGTGAGGTTCAGCGAGCCCGCGACGCAGGCGTAGCGGTCGGTGCCGAGCCCCGGGGTGTCGGCGCTGAGGACTGGGTCGCCGTGGGTCGTGCCGGCGACGAGGTCGACCGGCTCGGTGTCGCCGCGGGAGGCGAGGCAGGTGGCGCGGCCGGTGGCGAAGGCGACGACGCGGGCGGCGCCGAGGCGGAGGGGGACGGTGGCGAGGGTCGGGTCGCCGTCGAGGGCGCGGGAGACGAGCGTGGCGTCGACCGCCTCCGTGATGACGGGCGGGGTCAGGTGACGCGCGGCCGGGGTGGCCGGGGTGGTGACGCCCGAGCGGCAGAGGGCGCCGCAGGCGTTGGGCGCGAGGGGGGCCCAGCGGGCGTCGAGGGCGACGATGTCGCCGGGGGCGGCGTCGGAGGGCCAGGTGAAGGACAGCGCGGTCGCGGACTGCGCGACCTCGGACGAGGTGTCGCCGACGCGGACGGTGGTCGGGGCGGGGAAGAGGCCCTCGAGGAGGACGGGGGTGCCGGGGGCGGCGGGCGACGGGAGGCCGACGAGGGGGAGGAGCTCGGCGGTCTTCGCGGTGAGCGCGATGTCTTGCGGGACGTCGGCGCTGGCGGCGCCGGGCTCGGGGAGGCTCGCGGTCCAGGCGACGGGGCGGCCGAGGGGGCCGTCGGCGTGGCGGAGTGGGGTGATGACGACGGCGCCGGGGCCCGCCGGGAGGCGGAGGTGGGCGACGCCGTCGCGGCCGAGGTCGGCGACGATGGGGGTGAGGGCGTCGTCGTGGAGGGCGACGGCCTCGCGCGCCGTGACGTGGACGGTCCAGGCGTGGGCGCCGTCGTCGGTGGTCGCGGCGAGGCGGAGGCCGCTGGCCGGGGTGGCCGGGTGTGCGAGGTCGGGGGGGAGCGTGATCGCGAGGTCGAGGGCCTCGCCGTCCCAGGTCGCGGTGGCGGTGAGCGCGTCGGGGACTGGTGGAAACACCGGCGCTGCGGGAGCGTAGGCCAGGGTGGGCGGGCGGCCGGCCGCGTCGAGACGCCACGTGAGGGTCGGGCGGGTGCCCGGGGAGCGCTGCTCGCGGAGGCGCAGCTCGGTGACGAGGGCGCAGTCGACGCCGGCCATCAGGGGCTCGATCGCTGCGCGGAGGACGCGGTCGCGCGCGTCGGCCGCGAGGGCGACGTCGGCCCAGGGGAAGGCCTCGACGAGGTGGTCGGCGCCGTTGGTGGCGGGGAGGGTGACGTCCGCTACGCCGCACAGGAGGCGCGGTGGGTCGCGCTCGACGACGAGTCGATCGGGCCCGGTGCAGCGCAGCTCCTGGGCGATACGGTAGGGGCCGCCGAGCGCGGGGGCGGGCGCGAGGGGGAGCGCCGTGCAGGTCGAGCTGCCGACCTTCAGGGTTCCGCCGTCGGTGTACGCGAAGAGGAGCTCGTGAGCGACCGGGACGACGGTGGCGTCGCAGTCGAACGGGATCTCCATGGGAGCGGGGAACGGGACGGGCTCGCCCGCGTCCTCTGGGGTCGTCGGAGGGTCGAAGCTCAGCTCGAAGCGGTTCGGCTGCTGATCGGGCAGTGGCTCGCAGGGGAGGGCGACCCGCAGGCGCTCACCTCCGCCCTGTCCCTCCGCCGTCGCGGTCTGCTCGCTGACGACGCTCCCGTCCCCCCGCCTGACCCGCACGACGTAGTGCCCGATCCGTCCCCCGCGCACGTGGAGGTCGAGGCGCGCCTCTGGGCCGGTCGGAATGTCCGGCGTACAGCCGGGCGTCATTGCGAATATCGCAAGTGCCGCGAGCACACTCAACGTCGCGCGGCCCGTATGCAGGCGGGGGCGAGTGTGGCTGTGCGCGGGCGGCATCATGCTTCGCTGCGCGCTCGTCGTGGGCAGGGAGGGCCTGGTCGGGCACCGCGCCCGCCATCACCGAAGGGTGGCCGAACGAGCCGGACGCGGCAAGGGCTGGGAGCGCGCAGATGGTTGCTGCACCGAGAAGGGGCCTCGGGCGCGGTGGCCACGATTCGCGCCACGCGGTCCGGAAGGCCCCGCGGACGTCTATCGCCGACGTCTATCGCCGCGTCCTCGTGGAGCCGCGCGAGGTCGTGGAGCCGCCACGGCGTCGGCTGAAGCCCGGCCGCCTCCTTCAAGGTCGCGATGGCGCCGTCGCCGCCCCCCGCCTTCCGTTCCACGCGGGCGCGCTCGGCGGGTCCGTGGCCGCGCGGGCGGACGCGGCCACGGACACCGCCGTCAGGCACACGGCCGCGAAGATCGCGCGTGGCTCCAGGTACTCATCATTTCCAGTCCAGGGAGACGGGGTTCACGGTCGCGGGGACCTTCCTGACTGGCGTTGGCGCTGGCGCCTCTTCCCCAGTCTTCGGTGAGGGCTCCTTCACTGCTCGAGGACGCGACTCTCGGTGGGCCCGCGGGCGGCGCGGCACGTCGAACGTCCCCGCCTCCTGCTCCACGACGAGCTCGCGACGCTCGGGCGAGCATCCCCCGCGAGGAGCTCGATGGCATGCTTCTCACCGACGCGACGGCCACTCGAAACCTCGGGCTTGGTCCGTGACGCATGTTCGGTCTCGCGACTCGGCCATGCGTTTCACGCTTTCTGCGTGGGCATCCGGCGCCGCCAGGGGCATGTCCTCCGCGCGGTTCGCCGGCTGAGGCGGCGAGTGCTCGGTTCGCTCGGTCGGATGTTGGATGCGAGCCATGTCTTCAGCGGTCTCGGCGTACGGTCTGGTGCCACTCATAGCGGGCCCGGGACGGGGGCAATATCGTCCGAACGGACGATGGTGCCGTGGCGCTCGAACGGGGGCCGCCGATGTGGCGGCAACAGCGCTCCCTCGCCGAGCCGTCAATCCTTGGGCCCCAACAGCTGGAGGAGCTCGACGCGATTCGCCACTCCGAGGGTGGCGTAGACGGCTCGCAGGTGGGTCTTCACGGTCGTCTCGCGGCAACCGAGGGCGTGCGCGATGTCAGTCACTCTGTGGCCGGCGGCGGCGAGCTCGGCGACCTCGCGCTGTCGTCGGGAGAGCGCCCCAACCGGCGACAGCGGAAGCGCTCTCGAGAGCTCGAGTCGCGCCACGACGCGATGGCTGCTGGCACTGTCAACGCGGGTCAACCAAGCGAGCAGAGGACCCAGGGAGACCACCTCGGGAAGCCCACCGTTCGACAGCGCGAGCCGAAGCGCCGCCCCGGTTGGGCCCTCGAGAACGCGTCTCGCGTCGGCGGTCGCGTGGTCGACGGCGCCGTCTGGCGTGAGGATGGCCAACGCATGGGGGCCCAACGACGCCGCGGCGAGCGCTCGGGTCGCTGCGAGAGAGGCCCCCAGCTTCCGGAGCTGTGCCTCGTCGACGCGCGGTGGTCGGTCGGCCGTGGCGGTCAGCTCGAGCTCGACGAGGCCGACGAGTGACCGCTGCGCGTGGAGCCAGCCGACCCAGCGCCCGTTGGAGCTCGCGACGAGCGCCTCGTTTGGCCTTGGAAGACGGCGGGGATCGGGCAGTCGGGAGACGGAGGGGAGCCCCGGTGGGTGGTCCAGTGGCTCGAACCAACGAGCCGGACGCTTGCCGTCAGCCCTCCACCTCGCCCAGGCCGTCGCGGCGAGGGAGGGCTCGGAGAGGAGCGGAAGTACCGTCGCCGTTGGAGCCTCCGAGACCATCCACACGAGAATCTCCGTGGCCCCGCAGCGGCGTCCCCAACGAGACATCTGTCCGAGCAGCTCGCGGTCCACGTCTGGCCCCTAGTTCCTCGACCATCTGGGTAAGTGGGATGGCAGTTGTGAGACGGTGGCAGTCCAGGCCCGAGCGAGACCGACGAGGTCCGGCGCGCGGAAGAGGGAGTGCCAGGAAGAATGCACAGGTGGCTCCTGAGCTCAGGGGGCTTGCACGTTGGCGCTTCATCCCGTGCGCACGCTGTGTCTCACCGGCGCGCAGCGCGTTTCGATCGGTGCGCGAAAAGTGACGAGAGCCGACGCCGGATGCTCCGTGGCCCTGATGTCCGAGCGGCGGAGTCGGGCTCGGGGCATCGTGACCGCGTGAAACGAAGCCCGCCTCGAAGACACGGATGATCATCGTGCGACGACGACATGCGGCCGCAGCCACATCCGAGGGCCGCCCAACATTGCGAGGTCTGCAATATGACGGACTCCGGGACGGGCTTCCTCGACCTCGCCGAGCTGCCGCGGCGGTGGCGGCAGCATGCGGCGCTGCATCAGCTGGGCGTCGTACAGGTCGCGTATGGGGCGCCCCTCTTCGAGGCGATCGTCGGGCTCCGCGCGGAGGTCCTGGGGAGCGCGTACGCAGAGGATGCCGTGGACCGCTACGCCAGCCTGTGGCTCATCGAGCACCGGGGCGAGCCCGTCGCCAGCCTCCGCACGACGCGCCGCAGGGACGGCCCGCTCGACTGCGAGCCGTATCTTCCTCCGAAGCTCCTCGCCACCTTTCGCGACGTGCTCGGCTCCACCGACCGCCTATGCTGCTCCCCGTCTCTCCCCAGCGCCATTCGCGCTGTGCCCCTGCTCATCGAGCTCGCTTGGCACAAGGCCCTCCAGGGCGGCGTCCGTCTGGACATCGTCGGCGTCGATTCGGAGCGCGCGACGCTCCAGCAGCGTCTCGGCTACCTGCCCATCCCCGGCTCGGGCTTCCAGAGCCCCCGTGACGGCAGGCCATGCCACGTGATGTTTCTTCCGACCGATCCCGACCACCTGGGCCCCCTCTCCGATGTCTTCGCCGGGTGGCCCGGCCCCGTCACCGTCGCCGATGTTCGCGCGACGCTCCGCGACACGACGCGCACGCCGGCCGACACCGAAGGTCGCAGGCGCTCGTCGCAACGCCGATTCCCGATCGTGGCGCATCGCCTCCGCCGACGCCGCGCCTGAGCGGCGTCACGCTCAGCGCGGCATCCCGCGGTCGAGCGCGCCGCCGACGAGGCGGCGGGGAGCCCCGAAACGCCGGCGCGACTTGCCGCACACAGAGGCACGCGCAGCGGTTGCACGCTTGCGCGGGTTCATGGATACGTGGATGTCGATGCGGCGTCTCATGCTCGTCCCTCTGCTCGTCGTCCTCGCCTGGAACGCCGTTTCCGAGGTGCGCGCCGACGTGCCCCCGGTCGCCGACGATCCCCACGACCTCGCGGACATGGCCCTCGTCGCCCGGCGCGCCCACGACTACGGGGCCGCCGCCGCGCTCCTCGACCGCGCCCACGACGCCGCTCCGCACCCGCTCTATCGCCTCGGCGCCGGCGAGAGCTACCTCGCCGACGGCGACCTCGAGCGCGCCACCACCCGCCTCCGCGAGGCCCTCGCTGCGCCCGACCTCCCCT
>SBGO01000420.1 GCA_006226565.1 Deltaproteobacteria bacterium
CAGCGGACGACGTCGGCGGGGCGACGGCAGCCGGCTCCACCGGCCGTGCCGACGGAGACGGCGGCGCGGCCCCCCCGGTGAGCTCCGTGCGCACCTGCTGCCGGTAGGCCTCCTCGAGCTCGGCCTGGCGCCGCGCCTCGAGCTCCGCCCGGACCTGCTGCCGGTACTGCGCTTCGGCCAGCGCCTGGGCACGGGCCTCCTCTTCCGCCCGAATCCGGGCCTTCTGCTCGTCGGTCAGCCCCGCCATCACAGCCCCCCGAGCGCCTGCGCGCGCGCCCGCCCGGCGCGCACCGCCAGCCAAGCCAGCACCCCGGCGATCGCCAGCAGCGCCAACGCCACCACGACCAACGCCCAGCGCGTCCCGCCACCGGCCACGGGCGCGGCGTAGCTCACGACCGCGTCGTCCACCGCCGAGATGAGCGCGTTGGCCACCTCGTCCCCGGAGGAGGTCGACAGGATGCGCCCTCCCGTCAGCTTCGCCAGCTCCTCGCCGTGGGCGTGGGCGCCCGGGTCGTTGCCGACGACGATCGGATAGATGTGCGCCGGATCGACCTCCTCGGCGCGCTTGGCGATGGTCGCGAAGGTGTTGCCCATGCTGTCCGGGCTCTTCGCCGGGGCGTCGGTCACCACGACGATGATCTTCGTCGGCACCCGGTCGGGATCGGCCTCCTCGCGCTCCCACAGGTTGATCCCGAGGCTGACCGCGTGGAGCTGGTCCTCGGGGGTGTCGCCGCCGCCGCCCGGCCGCAGCCCGTTGAGGAACGCGAACTGGCTCTCGAGGTCGCGGGAGAAGGGCTTCACCACGAAGTGCGCGCGGTCGCTCTCCTCCTTCAGGTCGCGGAACTCGACCACCGCCAGCCGCAGATCGGTCGACTTCGCGCGGAGCTTCTTGATGGACTCGATGGCGTTCTTGCGCAGGCTGGCCAGCGAGCTCCCCATCGAGCCCGTGGTGTCCATCACGACGATCACGTCGACGGGCCCCTTCGGCGCCGACAGCGTGCCGCCCGACGGGTTGCGCACCGTCCGCGTCCCGCGCTCCTCGACCGCGATGCGCGCCCGCCCGGAGTCGGGGAGCTTGCCGAAGTCGGCCCGCAGGTCGACGACCAGATCGGTCGGCGCGACCCCCTCGGGCACGCCCTGGACCAGCACGCCGACGTCGGTCGGCTCCGCCCCGATGGCCCGGTCGCCGAGCGAGAACGACCAGCCCGGGCGCGTCGTCACCTTGCCGGTGGCCGCGTCGAGGATGCCCACGCGGGCGGCGTGGAGCTTGCCCGGGACGCCGCCGGCGCTCGTCACCGAGAGCTGGATCCGGATGTCGGCCCCGCGCTCGACGCGGCGCCCCCAGGACTCGGCCCGGAGCGCGGTGATGGAGGCGCGGAAGGCGGTCGCGACGCAGCGGATCCCGATCCGCAGGTGATCCTCGAAGCCGGGCTGCCAGTCGCGAGCGTCGTCGAAGCCGCCGTGGGCCGTGCGCGCGCAGTTGCGCACCAGCGCCGCCATCGTCTCCTCCATCGCCTTGCGCGACACCTCCTCGTCGAGCTCGAAGAAGCCGGCGCGCGGGGCCCAGTCCACGTACTTGCCGCGCGGGTCGCCGCCGCCGAGCCAGGGGTCGGCCTTGCCGGTCCACTCGCGGACCAGCGCGCCCTGGGCCGGGTTCGTCTCCCAGAAGAGGTGCTCGGAGAAGGGGGTGCACGCCTCGAAGGACGGCGGGTCGTAGGTCGCCAGGGTCCAGTCCTGCTTGACCTGCATGATGGGGCCGTTGAAGTAGAAGGGGTCGAAGTAGGTGTAGAACTGGTCGAGCGAGCGGCCGGCCGGACGATTGGCCAGCTCGCGCAGGTAGCACGCGACCGCCGTCCGCACCGTGCTCGGGGCCATCCACACCCAGTAGCCGTCGCGGCTGAAGAGCGGCGTCCCGCCGACGTTCGCGATGTGCCGCTCGACCCGGGCCCAGTAGCCGGCGGAGTTGCCGGCGTTGAGCGCCTGGGTCCGCGCCCGCAGGGTCGCGACGGCGTCGGTGATGGGCTGGGTCGCCAGCCAGTCCTCGACGTCGTCGGTGTGGGCCGCGACCCACGCGTCGGCGTGCCGGATCATCGCCTGCACCGTCGCCGCGTCGAGGGTGAAGGCGTCGGCGTGCTTGGCGCTGGTCGGGTCGGAGATGTAATGCGCCATGTAGGCCGCGTAGTGCGGCAGGACCGGCCCGCGCACGCCCGCGCCGAGGGCGACGGCGAGGCGACTGTAGTTGGCCGCCGCCTGCTTGGGCGCGGCGCCGTCGAAGAGGAACGGGCTGAAGTAGTGCGCGCGCCCGTTGTAGAAGGGGTTGTAGCCGAGCCCGGCGAGGGTGCCCTCGAGCCCGGGCATCCCGCCGCCGGCGCCGAGGGTCGCGCTGACCACGCCGCCCGGCGCGAAGGGGTTCCCCATGGGGAAGGCCAGCTCGGAGTCGGGCCCGGGGCCGCCGGCGCCCGGCCCGAGGACCGGCGTGAGGTCCGGCGCGTCGTGGACGAGGCCGGTCCCGACCGTCGGCGCCATGCCGTGCTCGCAGCGCTCGACGCCGTCCCAGGCGTTGATGGCGCGGACGTCGGGGAAGGCGGCGATGGGATCCTTCGCGGCCGGGTCGAGGGCGACGAGCTTGTGGGCCTGCTGGACGATGAACTGGTGCACCGGGTGGGCCCCGGTCCGCGCGGGGAGCTGGTCGAGCAGGCCCTGGCGGCGCCCCGACTCGCCGTAGTTCTCGATGAGCCGCCTCAGCTCCGCCAGCTTCGCGGGCTCGAGGTGGAGCCCGCCGGTGAGCGTGCCCCAGGCCTCCGCCGCGGGAGGCTCCGGCGCGGTCGCCAGGCCGAGCGCGAGGGCGAGAGGGATGAGCAATCGGCGAAAAACGCGCGACATGGCCGTGCTCCCGGGCGACGCCCGCCGTCGTTTTGAGGGGATGCGCGCCCATCCTACGCCGCCGAGCCCCCCCTGGCCACCCCGCCCCCGCGCTCGCGCGGCCGGGTATTGCAATCACCCCACCCCCGTGGCTAGCTGCTCGCCATTCCCCTTCCGTCCCGGAGATGATCATGGCGCTGACGCCCCTCCGCACGCTCGCCCTGTCCCTGGCCGCAGTCCTCCTGCTCGCCGCCTGCCCCGACGACGGCGGGTCGACGACCGACACCGGCGCGGACGTCTCCGAAGACACGACCACCCCGCCGGCGGCCGACGCGATCTTCGCCTTCGGCACCGACCCGGCGCAGACGATCTCCGCGGCGCCGTTCCCGAACGACCTCTACCTGAGCTCGGGGAAGGTCGCGCTGGCGTCGCTCGCCGACGACGAGGCGATGGCCTCGGTCGCCTCGGCCGCCACGCTGACCCGCTTCGACGGGCTCATCGCCGACAAGACGGGCTTCGGCTTCGGCACCTCGGTCTACTTCCCGATGGCGACCGAGCCCGACCTCGCGAGCTTCGATGGCAAGGTCCACATCGTCGCCCTCGACGGCCCCGAGGCCGGGCGCGAGGTGGCCGCCAGCGTCTTCTGGTACGCGCCGACCGGTTGGCTCGGCGTCGTCCGCGCCTTCGGCGACTACCAGGTCCCGGGCACGCAGTACGCCGTCTTCGTCGAGGCCGGTGTCACCGCCGGCGGCGTCGCCGTCGAGGCCCCCGCCGCCGTCGCCGAGCTGCTCGGCGAGACCGCCCCGACCGAGGCCGGCCCCGCCGCCCTCTACACCGCCTGGGCGCCGCTCCGCGCGTGGCTCGCCGACGCCGGCAAGAGCGCCGCCGACGTGGTGGTCGCGACGGTCTACACGACCGAGGCGACCGTGCCCTTCGCGACCAAGCTCTTCGCCGCCGCCGACGCCTTCACCCTCGAGGCGCCGACCCGCGACCTGCGCTGGGACGCCGACGGGGGCGCCTGGGAGCAGGCGGCGGTGCTCGCCGGCACCGACCTCGACGGCTACTTCGGCACCCCCGGCGGCGACTTCCCGACGACCCCCGGCACCTGGGACGGCTCCCGCCAGGAGGCCGCCAAGGTCGGCGCCAGCGGCCAGCCGTACACCGGCGGCACCGTCCACGCGCGCATCGGCGCGGTCCTGAACGGCACCCTCGTCGTGCCCGCCTTCAACTGGGCCATCGAGGACGGCGAGCCGCAGAACCGCGGCTGGCGCTTCGCCGCGGACGGGACGCCGACGACCGACGTGAAGGCCTACGTGCCGTTCACCATCTTCCTGTGCGCGTCCCAGGTCGACGCCCCGAGCGACCTCCCCGTCGCCATCGCCACCCACGGCGGCGGCGGTCACCGCTCGGAGATGCTGACCTTCGCCGTCGCCAACTGCCTCGACGACGTCGCCACCATCGCGGTCGACCTGCCCTTCCACGGCGGCCGCATCAAGAAGACCTACCGGGCCGAGGACAAGGCGCTGCTGCCGTCGCGGCCGGACACCTTCAACGCCTACACCGGCCTGAACGAGGGCGACGCCGGCTTCGTCCCCGACCTCATGGGGGACGGCGGCGGGCCGACCGAGACCGTCGGGCCCCTCTTCGCCCTCCCGCAGAGCGTGCACCCGGCCGTCGCGGCGGCCAACACCGCCCAGATCTCGGTCGAGAACCACATGGTCGCCCGCTACCTCCGCGACGCCGACTGGAGCGCGGTCCTGACCGACCTCTCCTTCGACGGCGACTTCATCTTCCACGAGGGCCTCAGCTTCGGCGCCAGCTTCACCACGATGTCGCTGGCGATGACCGACGACTTCCGCGGCGTCGTGAGCTCGGTCTCCTCGGGGCAGATGCTGACCGAGAACCTGCCCGTGGCGCCGACCAACGCGATGCTGGCGGCGGGCTTCATGCGCTCGGTCCTCGGGATGCCGGCGACCATCGAGGAGCTGAACGCCGGCGCCTGGCAGGACCCGACCCTCGCGACGCTCCAGTGGCTCGCGCAGCTCGGCGATCCCTCCGGCTACGCGCCCTTCGTGATGCGCCACCGCCCGAGCGGCAAGGCGATGTCGATCCTCGCCTTCGGCGACAGCTGGGACGAGACCCTCTACACCTCGTCGCAGCTCTCGATGCACGCCGCGACGGGCTTCGCGGTCTACACCCACGGCGCCGACTGGACCCTCGACGCGACGGTCGTCGGGGCGGACACGGTCGCGGCGACGGCCTGGTCGGCGCCGACCTCGGGCAACGTGACCTTCGGCGACGTGACCCACAGCGCCGCGATGTTCTACTGGTCGAAGTCCTGCCACGCCGAGACCATCGTGCCCATCTGCACCCAGCGCTACGAGCACCCGCACCCACCGGTCACCGCGCTCGCCGAGAAGAACGTCTACGCCTCGCCGGTGTGCGAGATGCACGGGGCCATCCGCGACTTCGTGGCGTCGCTCCTCGGCGACGCCACCAGCGTCGGCACCCTCGCGGCGCCGGGCGGCAGCTGCGACGACCTGTACGGCCCGCCGTAGGCGTCGCCCCGGGACGCCTCGCCCACCCGCCCGCACGATCGCCGGCGGGATCGGCGGGCGCCCCGTCATCGCCCGAGACGAAATAAATCGCCCGCACGGTACATGCCGTGCGGGCGATTTTCGCATGGCGTCATGCGGTCCCCGCCGATCGAACGAGAAGTCAGGTTTCACGGGTGACTTCGGGACATTGCGCGGACGCATGGAGTGGCGCTAGCGTGTCGCGTAGGTCGCCCCTCTCCGGGGCGGCCGTTCTCCGTTCATCCGCGAGAGATCTTTGCCGGGTCCGCACGCCCGAGGAGGATCCATGCGCCGTCTCGCTCTCCTGAGCCTCCTGATCTCGGCGTTCACCGGGGCCGCCTGCGGCTCGTCGGACGCGCCTCCGTCGCGGATCAGCCTGGCCATCCTGCCGCTCGAGCTGCCCAACGTCGGCGTGGCGACCTACGATCTGTCGGTCGAATACGACGACGCGACGAACGGCTGGACGACCGTCGCGACCGTGACCGGCATCGAGTCCATCGCCGGCGGCGCCGCGAGCTACGTCGGCCCGTGCGTGCCGGGGCCGAGCCGCGTCACCGTCACCGTGACCAGCCTCGACGACCCCGACGGCCAGCCCATGGACGTGATGCTGCCGCCGCCGATCAGCGAGGGCTTCACCTGCGTCGAGAACGCCGACACCTTCGTCGAGCTCGACGTCTTCGTGGCCCTCGCCGCCTCCCAGGGCTTCCTCGACCTGAGCGTCGAGTTCAACGACCTCTTCTGCAGCGCCAAGATCGACTGCCAGTCGGCGCTGCTGCAGCACCCGACGACGGGCGTGCGCGGCCCGACGCTCGTGACCGGCCTGGCCTGCACCGGCGGCGCCGACACCGCCCCCGAGGACAACTACGTCGGCTTCGTCGACGCCGTGCTGTGCTGCGACGACGGCGTCACCGCCGCCTGCACCTTCCTCGGCCAGGATCCGGCCAACGCCGGCGTCCTCTACACCCAGACCTTCGCGGGCACCGAGCAGATCGCCGGCAAGCACTACGTCAACACCGCCTGGCGCCTCGACGACGCCTACCTCGCCAGCCACACGGCGACCTGCACCTTCAGCGCCCTGGGCTTCGTCAACTCCGACCCGAACGGCAACCCCGGCACGACCTACGTCGAGGGCCAGCCCGCCGTGCACTTCTTCGCCGACGTGCTCAGCGACGGCACCTGCGGGCCGACCTCCGCCGTCACCATCACCTACAGCGCCGCGGGCGAGCAGCGCGCGGACTGCCCCGACCTCCCCGACGGCAGCCCCGTCGGCCCCTTCGAGACCGAGATCTGCAACGGCGCCGACGACGACTGCGACGGCCTCATCGACGAGGGCCTCGTCGGCTGCGACCCGCCCGACGACGACGGCGACGGCATCGCCAACGCGCTCGACAACTGCCCCGGCCTCGGCGGCCCGGCCGGCGCCTCCAACCCCGCCTACAACCCCGGCCAGGAGGACCAGGACGGCGACGGCCTCGGCGACGTCTGCGACCCCGACCTCGACGGCGACGGCGTCCTCAACGGCTCCGACAACTGCCCCGACGTCTACAACCCCAGCCAGGCCGACTCCGACCTCGACGGCTTCGGCGACGCCTGCGACGTCGGCGGCCAGGTCTGCGGCGACGGCAACCCCGAGGCCCCCGAGCAGTGCGACCTCGGCGCCGCCAACTCCGACGCGCCCGACGCCACCTGCCGCACCAACTGCACCCTCGCCCGCTGCGGCGACGGCATCGTCGACCCCGGGGCCCCGCGCAACGAGGTCTGCGACGACGGCAACCCGTTCAACGGCGACGGCTGCGACACGGACTGCCAGACCACGACGCTGCAGGCCGGCGCCACCCTCCCGTACTACGAGCCCTTCGACTCGACCGCCGTCCAGATGCTCGCCCTGACCGCGGCCGAGATCCCGTGGTGGGCGCCCGGGACCCCCGAGTGGCGCCTGTCCACGGCCGGCCCGCTCGGCCCCGACCCGCACCTCCGCTACATGTACGACGCGGTCGCCAACGGGTTCGCCGCGCCGGTCGTGTCGCCGCTCCTCGACGCGACCGGCTACACCCAGCTCACCTGGCAGTTCCGCGCGACGCTGCTCCCCAACGGGGACGGCGCGAGCGTCACCTTCACCGCCGAGGTCTCGGCGGACGCGGGCGCGAGCTGGCAGCCCGTGTACAGCCGCGGCACCAGCGCGCCGCTCGACCCGAGCGTCGTCACCCTCGACATCTCCTCCTACATCGCCAACCAGCCCGACGCCCAGCTCCGCTACGTCGTCACCGGCGGGGTCGCCTCCGACCTCCTCTACGTCGACGTCGACGACATCATCGTCGCCCCCGGCCACGCGCCGAGCCTCGGCCTCGTCGCCGACGCCTTCGTCAGCTACGGCTCCACCCAGTTCATCGGCGTCACCGCGACCGACGTCGACACCGCCGGGGCCGACCTCGCCTTCGGCCTGGTCGGCCCGAGCTTCCTGAGCCTGACCGACAACCACAACGGCACCGCGTCCATCGGCGTCGCGCCGACCGAGGCCGACCTCGGCACCCACACGGCCACCGTCTCGGTGTCCGACGGCGTCTTCATCGACGAGGCGACCTTCGACATCACCGTGACCCCGCCGTCGCAGGGCCCGGGCAACGCCGTCTCCTACGTCATCGTGCGCACGGCGCCCGGCGGCACCGGCACCCCGCTCACCGCCGACAGCCCCGAGGACGTCCTGGTCATCGGCGAGTCCCGCACCTACTACGCCGCCGGCTACGACGCGGCCGGGGACTTCGTCGCCGACACCAACGTCATGTGGCACGCCGGCGGGAGCCTCCCGAGCAACGTCGCCGGCCCGCAGTCGAGCTACACCTTCCACGCGACCGCCGAGGGGACGGGCGCCGTCTACGCCACCCACCCCGATCCCGCCGTCATCGACGGGCAGACCGGGATCCTCACCGTGATCCCGCCGCCCCCCGGCGACCCCGACCCGATCCGCTCCACCCTCGGCGCCACGCCGACCATCCTCATCGCCGGCAGCGGCGAGCGGGCGACGGTCACCGTCACGCTGAAGGACTCGGCCGGCTACCTCCTGACCGACCCCTACGTCGTCACGATCACCAACACCGGGACCGGCACCCTCCTCGGGAGCGTGCAGAACAACGGCGACGGCACCTACACCCAGGAGCTCGAGGCCGCCGCCGCCGTCGGCACCGCCACCCTCGGCGCCGTCGTGACCGTGGGCGGCAGCCCCGTCACCCTCGCCGCCACCGCGACCGTCGAGTTCCGCACCGTGCAGGACGTCGCCGGGCTCACCATCGACTGCACCAACTACGCGACCTACCAGGGCCAGGACCTCGTCGTGCAGGGCGGCACGCTGACGATCAACAGCGCCGGCTGCGCGCCGATGGAGTTCGGCGACGTCATCCTCCGCAACACCCTCGGCACCTGCACGCTGACCCACGCGGCCGCGACCTCCACGAGCTGGGAGAAGATCGACATCCGCGTCGACAGCCTCCGGGTCGAGTCGGGCTGCGCCATCGACGTCACCGGCAAGGGCTACCTCGGCGGCAACGGGAGCCTCTACCCGAACGCCTTCACCCACGGGAACCTCCCGCACGGCCCCAGCGGCAACACCGGCGGCAGCCACGGCGGCCTCGGCGCCAACGGCGGCGCGCTGGTCTACGGCAAGCTCAAGAACCCGAGCGAGCCCGGCGCGGGCGGCGGGCGCTACAACACGACGACGAGCGAGAGCTACCGCGGCGGCGCCGGCGGCGGGCTGGTGCGGATCGCCGTCAACCCCGGCGGGTTCGCGGTCGTCGACGGGCAGATCCTCGCGGACGGCGAGGATCGCGGCGCGGCGCGCGGCTCCGGCGGCGCGGGCG
>SBGO01000766.1 GCA_006226565.1 Deltaproteobacteria bacterium
GAGCTCGGCCGCCCCGGCGTCGACCGTGCGCGGCGCGGTGTGGACGAGGTCCTCGAAGCGCCCGGCGGCCGCAGGATCGCGGGGGTCGACCCGGTTCGCCGCGTCCCAGGCGGCGTCCCAGGCCACCTGGCGGGGGCTCCGGGCGCAGCCGGCGGCGAGCAGGATCCAGACGATCAGGCCCGGCGCGAGGCGCGCGCTCACCCCCCGTCCCCGTGGACGATGCCCATGAGCGCCGCGTGCAGCGTCCCGTTCGTGGCGACGACGTCGCCGCTCGCAAGCATCCCGTCGCCGCCGCCGAAGTCGGTGACGACGCCGCCCGCCTCGCGCACGAGGGTGATGCCGGCCGCGAGGTCCCAGGGCTTGAGGCGAGGCTCCCAGTAGCCGCCGAAGGTCCCGTCGGCGACGCACGCCAGGTCGAGCGCGGCGGCGCCCATCCGGCGGAGCCCGCGCGAGCGCTGGAGCGCGCGGGCCACGGGCGGAACGAGCGCCTGGGCGGTGGTCGCGCGATCGTAGGGGAAGCCGGTCGCGAGCAGCGCGTCCTCGAGGTGCTCGGTCGCGGCGACGCGGATCGGCGCGCCGTTCAGCGTGGCCCCGTGGCCGCGCGCGGCGCACCAGAGCTTGCCGAGCGCCGGCGCGAAGATGACGCCCACCGTCGGCACGCCGGCGTAGGTCGCGCCCACGCTGACCGCGAACCACGGCAGGTCGTGGACGAAGTTGGTGGTGCCGTCGAGGGGGTCGACGAGCCAGGTCCAGCCGCTGTCTCCGGCGGCGACCTCGCCGCTCTCCTCGCCGCGGAGGGTGTCGGCGGGGAAGGCGACCGCGATCTCCGCCATCAGCGCCGCCTCGGCCGCGCGATCGGCCTCGGTCACGAGATCGATGGCGCCCTTCTTCACCACCTCGCGCAGGCGCCCGCGGTAGCGCTCGAGGAGCGCGCCGGCCGCGCGCGCGGCGGAGGTCGCGAGCGTGAGCCGCGCGGCGACTTCGGTCGGGTCGGCGATCACGCCACCGTGATACCGGGGGCCGGCCGACGGCGTCAACGGCCGCCTGCGACGAAGCGCTCGGCCCCGGTCCGCAACGTCAGGAGCGCCGTTCCCTGCGCGACCGTCGCTGGTGTAAATAGGACCTGTTCAGTCCACTTTCAGGTTGTGCTATTGTGTGGCACGAAGTGAATTGTCGAGCATCGGGCACACCGAGACGGCCACACGCCACGGCTCGTCGCGAGGGCGAGACCGTAACGCGTTGCCGTCGCCGAGCACAGGAGCGGTCATGAGGCGACGCGCGGTGTCGAGTCAGGAGCTCTCGCGGCTTCGTGGAGGGCTCGCCCAGGACTACGAGCTGCGCGACTACGACGTGGACGCTGGCCCGAAGGTGCTCAAGATCACCGGACCGGAGCTCGACGGCTCGTTCCTGACCCGGGCGACCGCGCGCTCGACACGCTCGCGCCTCGAGTCGGCGGAGTCCCTCCACGGCCGCGACGGGCTGGCGCCCTCCCCCGAGTCCCGCTCGATCGGCGAGGTCAACTGGGCCGAGCTGTGGCCGAGCTCGCGCGCCATGGCCAGCTACTTCGGCCACTGCGTCCGCATGCGCAGCGTCGACGCGGTCGAGCTGAACTGCGGCCTCGGCACCGCCGGCCTCGGCGCGGCGGCCAAGGGCGCGCGCGTGACGCTGGCCGACTCGAACCCCGAGGCGCTGCGCTTCGCGCGCTTCAACGCACTGCAGAACGGCTTCACCCACGTCCGCCCGCTCGAGTTCGACTGGAAGCACGACCGCTTCGATGGCCCCGTCGGGAGCCTCATCATGGCGGACGTGCTCTACGCCCAGGAGAACTTCGAGCACGTCTTCCGGATCCTGCGCGACAACCTCACGCCCGGACGGACGGCGTTCCTCGCCGAGCCGGGGCGCCCGATCGCGAGCGCCTTCTTCGAGGAGCTGCGCAAGACCGACTACCGCGTCAGGCTGGACATGGAGCGGGTCGAGGACGCGTACTCCGAGAACTACTACCTCGTCAGCGTGCTCCGCATCAAAAAGGAGCGCTGAGGCGGCGCGCCGGCGCCGCCGCGAGGATGTCTCAGGTCGACGCGGTGTCGCTCTTGCCGGCGCTGCTCGTGCTCGTGCTCGTCGAGGTCGCGCTGGAGGAGCCGCTGTCCGACGCGCTGGAGGCGGCGGCCGAGGGCTTGCTGCCGGCGCCGCCGCTCTTCTTGTAGTCGGTCACGTACCAGCCGCTCCCCTTGAGGTGGAAGCTGGTCTGGCTGATGAGGCGCTTCAGCAGGTCCTCGGCACACACCGGGCACTTGGTGAGCGGATCGTCGCTGAAGGCCTGCAGCTTCTCGAGCTGGTGCCCGCAGCCCTCACATCGATACTCGTAGATCGGCATCCAAGCCTCCCATCTTGCGGCGTGGCGGGTTGAAGTAGCCGAAGGTCAGCTCCGGGAAGCGCTCGCGCAGCCGCGAGAGCCAGGGGATCAGGCCCAGCGGCTGTCCGGTGCCGCCGACCGCGGCGATCCGGTCGAGGTAGACCTCGGGATCGAGGTTGAGGTTCCGGAGCTGCACCATGTGCACCCGGGCCTCGTCGATCCAGGCCGAGAGCGCGTCGAGCTCGGCCTCGGTGTCGGTGACGCCGGGGAACACGAAGTAGTTGAGCATCAGGTAGCGGCCGGCGTCGCGGATGATCCGCGCCGACTCGCGCACCGCCGAGAAGTCGTAGCCGACCGGGCGGTAGTAGGCGGCCCACACCTCGGGGCGCGCGCTGTTGGTCGAGATGCGCAGGCTGTCGAGCCCGGCGTCGACGAGCCGCCGGATGACGTCCGGCCGCGACGCGTTCGAGTTCAGGTTGATGATCCCGAGGTCGGTCTGCCGGCGGATCGCGCGGACCGCCCCCTCGAGCTCGAGCGGCTGGTTGAGCGGCTCGCCCTCGCACCCCTGGCCGAAGCTGACGACGGCGTCGTCGCCGACCCGCGCGATGTGCCCGAGGGCGACCTCGGCGAGCTCGTCCACGCGCGGCGCGAAGCCGATGCGGTCGTGGGCCGCGACCATCTGCTCGTCGCCGCCCTTGGGCTGGAGCGAGATGCAGCCGACGCAGAAGGCGTTGCAGGTCGGAGCGGCCGGCAGCGGCGCCTCGAAGCGGTCGAGGAAGTAGTTCTGCGCGGCCCGGCAGTGGTAGTTGAGCGCGCAGTTCTCGAGGTGCTCGATGAGGCGGTTGTCCGGGTGCGCCTCGCGGCGCGTCGCCACGCGGCCCGCGATGTCGTCGATGTCGAAGCGGAACGGGTCCTGGCGGATGTCCTCGTCGACGCGGACGGTCGCCGTCACCATCTCGCCGTCGCGGATGCCGACGGCGCTGTAGGCGAAGAGCGGCAGCGCGGGCGCGTCGTCGAGGGTCTCGTAGGCCGGCAGCAGGGTCCGGAGGTAGGCCGGCGCGATGAAGCAGCTCACCGCCGTCGTGCCCGGCTCGTCGAAGACGACGACCTCGTCGCGCTCGGCGTCGTAGCCGGCGGCGAGGCGGCCCGGGAGGGTGAAGAGATCGCTCCCCTCCGGCAGCGGCGTCAGCTCGTCGGCCTCGAGGGGCCGCCAGCATTCACCGTCCCAACCGAGCATCTCGAGGTCGGGGTGCTCGTAGATGCGGCCCTCGGCGTCGGCGTAGGCCATCTTGGCGCGTGACTCGGACATGCAGGCTCCGTGCCCCGGGGTGGGGCGGAACGCGTACACGATTGGCGCCGATTAGGCCAGGTCAAGGTCACTCGGGCGGCTCCAGCCGGCCGCCGCCCAGAAGTCATCGTGCGGTGCAACATCGAAGGCCAGCGGGTGCCCGTCCGGGTGCACGAAGCCGAGGTGGGCGGCGTGGAGGCACACCCGCGGCGCGTCCGGGCCGCCGTAGCGGCGGTCGCCGACGAGCGGCGCGCCCAGGCTCATCAGGTGGACGCGGATCTGGTGCGTCCGCCCGGTCTCGAGCGTCACGCGCACGAGGCTCGCGGCGCCTTCGGTCCGGAGCACCTCGACGAAGCTCCGCGCGGGCATCCCCTCCTCGCCGGGGTGTGCCGGGCGAACGGCCCGGCCCTCCTTGACGAGGGGCGTCTCGCACCAGCCGGCGGCCGGGGTCCCGGCGGCGATCGCCAGGTAGCGTCGGCTCATCCGGTGCTCGCGCACCTGGGGGGTGAGGGCGGCGGCCGCCGCCGCGTCCCGGGCGACCAGCAGGAGGCCGCTCGCGGGCTTGTCGAGGCGGTGCATCAGGACCGCCTCGGGCCCATAGCGGCGCGCCAGCGCGTGCGCCAGCGAGCCGACGTCGCCGAGCTCGCTCCCGAAGGAGAGCTGCTGCGCAGGCTTGTTCACGACCACCACGCGCGCGTCCTCGTGGAGGACGTCGAGCTCGTAGCGCTCGGGGGTGAGCACCTCCGGGTGCCAGGTCACGGTCAGCGCGTCCCCGGCGGCGACGGGCTTCGAGGCCACGCGGCAGCGCTCGGTCCCGAGGTAGACCGCGCCCATGCCGATGATCTTGCGGGCCTTGGCGCGGGAGAGCTCCTCGACCCCGGCGGCGAGGGCCTTGTCCAGCCGCTCGCCGGCGAGCGTGGGCGGGACGACGAAGGTCGCACGGCGGGCGCCGGGCCCGGGCGGCCCCAGACGCGGGGCGCGGTCGCGGCTCAAGCGGCTACTCCGTCGCGGCCGGGCACACGGCGCCGGGCGTCCACGGGGAGGTGAGCTGGCAGTCCCCGCCCTCGGTGTCCATCTCGGCGCACGGATCCTCCTCGCAGGTGCGCGGGAGCCCCTCGGGGATCTCCTCCGGCGTGAAGCTGAAGCCGTCCCACGCGCTCGTGATGGGGTCGACGGAGTTCGGCGGGTCCCCGAAGGCGCCGCCCGTGGTCGAGAGCGTGCCGGACGCGAAGTCGCGGCCGTCGACCTGGCTCCGCGGGTCGAGGGTCCCCTGCACCTGGAAGCCCGCGAGGGTCACCGGGATGGTGTCGAGGACCGTGATGTTCACGTCGAAGGGGTCGCTCTGGAAGAAGAAGGTGCCGTCCTTCTGCGCGATGATGCAGCCGTTGAAGGTCACCGCCCAGCCGGCGATGTCGAGCGGCAGCTCGAAGCCGTCGGGGTGGTTGTAGTTCGACGGGAGCCCCGAGCGCACCTTGGCGAAGCTGGCGACGACGGTCGCGAGCCCGGTGTCCGGGTCGATCGCCATGTCCATGTACAAGTGCAGCCAGATCGGGAGCACCTGGAGGTTGGCGGTCAGCGAGATGACGCCGGTGTGGAGCTCGATGTCGATGGGCTGGCTGCCGCAGAGGGGGCTGATCTGGAAGTCGAACCAGTCGTTCACCCGGCGCTTCCGCCCGGCGCCGTCCTCGAGGCCGGCGTGGACGTCGAGGATGAGCGGGACCCCCTCCTCCTCGGCGAAGGTGTCGTTGACGGTGATGGTCAGCTCGGTGCGGTCCTCGTCGAGCGTCATCACGAAGGTGCCACACGGCGACGTCGCCACGGTGCAGGCGTCGACGAGCGGGTGCGTGCCGGGGAGGAGGTCGCCCTCCTCGTCGAGATCGTGGGGCCAGACGGTGACGACCAGCGAGTCCGAGACGATGGGCTCGGAGAAGCGCAGCACGACCGGCGTGTTCTTCGTCCAGAGGCCGGACGTCGGCTGCACGAGCGAGGTCGTCGGCGGCGGGTCGTAGCTCTCGCACGCCGGCGCGCCGAGGAGCGCGGCCAGCGTGGCGCCGAGGGCGGCGGTGCGGTGGTTCATGCGGGCGCTCCTACAGCCGGAAGGTGAAGCGCGACTCGAGCATCCAAGAGCTCACGGCGTCGCCGTTTTCGTCCTGGAAGGCGTCGCCCGGCGCGAGATAGCCGAACTCCAGCGCCGCCTCGAAGAAGTCACGGTAGCGCCACTCCACGCCCAGATCCAACTCGGTTCCCCAGTACTTTCCTGGCTTTCCGCCGTTGTAATTGACGGCGTCGTCGCGGATGTCGGTCCCGTCGAAGCGCAGGAGCGTCTGCACCGGGTCGACGACGTCGGTGGCCGACCAGGCGAAGAGCACGCCCAGCTTGAAGCGCAGCTCCGGGGTCGGGTCGTAGAAGACCTGCGGGAAGAGCGCGTTGACGTTGGTGACGCGGCCGTCGGTCGCGACCTCGGTGAGCGGGAAGCTCTCGGCGTCGAGCTGGCGCAGGTTCTCGATGCCGACCGCCGCCGAGCGGGCCGACTGGAACGCCAGCGTGTGCTCGAACATGAGGAGCCCGAGGTTGGTGTCCCGCGGCCACGAGGTCGTCGTCAGCCGGGTCGTCGAGCGCGGGTCCTCGTCGCCGTCGGCGAAGCCCCACTCGAGCTCGAAGGTCAGCGGGCCGACCTTGTAGTCGGCCTCGACGCGGCTCGCGAGCAGGCGCACGTCCTGGTCGCTGACCGCGGAGTTCGTCAGCGCCGAGAAGCCGGCGGCGAGCTCGCGCGTGTTGCCGGTGACGTAGGTCAGCTCGCCGCGGACCCGCAGGTCCCCCACCGAGAAGTGCCCGCGGATGGGGAGCGCGAAGATGCTGGTGTTGAAGCGCTCGTCCCAGCGGTAGGTCAGCGTCGCCGTGAAGCGCATCGGGCCCCAGTCGGGGCCGAGGATCTCCGGGCGCTTCCAGCGGAAGTCGAGCTGCGCCGAGAGGCCGTTGAGGTCGTCGCGCTTGGAGGTGATGGAGTCGTCGACGAGGAAGTCCCAGACGAGCCCGAGGAAGACGCCGTTGTCGAAGCTCGTGTCGACCTGGTAGTCGGGCCCCTCGGCGATGAGGTTGAAGAGCTCGGAGATCTTGGTGCCGAAGAGCACCCGGTCGGCGGACTCGTGGTAGAAGCTCGCGCCCCAGGTGTTGCGGCCGCTGAGCCCGTCGTTGAGCGACACCGTGCCGCCCTCGTTGATCGGCTGGCGACCGATGCGGAGGACGCCGATGGGGAGCAGCACCTCGCCGTAGAGGTAGTTGATCTCGATGGGCGCGACCGCGCGCAGCACCGGCCCGTAGGAGTCGACCTGGACCGGGTCCGCCCCTGGGAGGAGGCCGACCGTCCAGCCGGCGAGGTTGGCCTGGCGCGAGGCGATGCCGAGGCCCGAGGTCGGCTCGGGGGCGCGCCCGAACTCGCCGTTGTCGCCGAAGAGCACGCCGTCGAGCACGTCTGCCTGGACGTGGATGGCGCCGACGCCGCGGAGCCCGACCGAGCTCTCGAGGCGGAGGCGCTGGTCGGCCCAGCGCACGCCCTGGGCGACGGTGCCGTTCAGCTCGAGCGGGTCGATGCCGGTGAAGCGCACGCGGTACTCGGGGTGCACCACGACGAAGACCGGGTCCTTGCCCGGCTCTTCGGGGAGGATACGGAAGGGCCGCGGGGCCCAGGGCTCGGCGTGCGCCACCGGGCCGAGCGCGGCGAGCGTCGCCGAGGCGATCAGGGTCGACACCCCGAGGGCTATCCAACGGTTCACCGGCGACTCCGTGCGGGATGGGGCTGGGGGCGAGACCGACGGGCGCCCCGCTCCGCCGCAAGTTATCAGGCCCCGGAGGGATTTCAACCGGCCGTCGCCGCCGCCATGGGACACGATCCGCAGCCCGTCAGCGCTTCCGCGCCACCAGGATGCCGTCCCGCACGGTCAGCATGACCTTCTCGACCCGCCGGTCGGCGGCCGCGTGGCGGTTGAAGGCGACGATGGCCTGATCGGTCTCGCGCTCGGGCGCCAGGACGCGGCCGCTCCAGAGGACGTTGTCGACGACGATGACTCCGCCGGGGCGGAGGCGATCGACGAGGATGTCCCAGTAGAAGCGGTAGCCGGTCTTGTCGGCGTCGATGAAGGCGAAGTCGATGGGCCCGGTGAGCTTCGGCAGCTCCACGTGGGCGTCGCCGAGGCGCAGCTCGATCTTCTTGCCCCACGGCACCTCGGCCCAGTGGCGCCGGGCGATCTCGGTGGCGACCGGGTCGCTGTCGAAGGTCACGAGCTGGCCGTCGTCGGCCATGCCCTCGGCGATGCAGAGCGCCGAGTAGCCCGTGAAGGTGCCGACCTCGACGGCGCGCTTGGCGCCGACGAGCTGCACGAGGAGCTTCAGGAGCCGGCCCTCGACGCGCCCCACCTGCATCGTCGGCGACGACATGCGGGCGTAGGTCTCTTCCTGGAGGCGCCAGTACACGCTGGAGAGCACCTCGGTGTGGTCGGCGGCGTAGCCCTCGAGCTCCTCGTCGACGATAGCGGTCATGCGGTCTCCACGCGGGGTTCTGCGCGCCGGTCGCGGCGCCTGACCAGGACGCCGTACACCAGGAGCGCCAGGGCCAGGGCCCAGCTGAACAGGTCTCCGACCCGCCCGTAGAAGGTCTCGCCGTCCATCAGCGGGACCGTCTCGAGGGTCGTCTCGGGATCGGTGAGCCGGGTCTGGGCGACGATGCGCCCGACCGGGTCGATGATGGCGCTGACGCCGGTGTTGGTCGCGCGGGCGAGTACGAGCCGGTTCTCGACGGCGCGGAAGACCGACAGCGCGAGGTGCAGGTACGGCTCGCTGGTGCGGCCGAACCAGGCGTCGTTGGTCACGTTGATGATGATGTTGGGGTCCTTGTCGGCGAGCTTCCCGGTGAACTTCGCCATGATGTCCTCGTAGCAGATCATCACGCCGACGCGGCGCTCGCCCCATTGGAAGGCGCGGACCTCGGTGCCGGCGGTGAAGTGCCCCGACTCGGGGAGCATGTCGTAGAGCTCGGGGAAGAGGTCGCCGAACGGGATGTACTCGCCGAAGGCCAGCAGATAGACCTTGTCGTAGGTCCCGACGACGCGGCCGACGTCGTCGAGCATGACGGCGGTGTTGTACTTGGTGCGGATCCCGCTGCCGTCCTTCGGCGGCTCCCAGGTGATGCCGCCGAAGATGACCGGGGTCGTGAAGCCGCGCTGGACGGCGCTGATGTCGGCGACCGAGACGGCGCCGAACTCGCGGGCGGGGTCGGCCATGAAGCCGTCGATGTCCGGCAGCGGCGCGCGGCCCTGCCACACGTAGCGGACGTCGCGCGGTAGCGGGAGGACCTCCACGTAGGGGAGCGGCGCGATGGCCCGCACCACGCCGAGCCCGGGCGCGTCCAGCCGCTGCCAGCCGGCCTTCGGGTCGCGGCGGAAGAGGCCGCCGCTGGCGTCGGCTGCGAGCGGGACCTCGCGGGCGTCGACGCCGAGCGCCGTGAGGTCGGCGGTGGTCGGGATGCTCTCGGCGATCCAGCCGCGCTTGTCGCGGCGGAGCACGGTCGCGCTGTCGCCGGCCGCGTAGACGACGCGCCCGCCGTCCTCGTCGAGGGCGCCGACGACGTGCCGCAGCGTG
>SBGO01000424.1 GCA_006226565.1 Deltaproteobacteria bacterium
CCAGCCTGAGCGACGAGGCGGCGCTGCGAGCGGCGGGTGACGCCACGCTCGCGGCGGGCCTGAGCGACGAGGCGACCGCGCGCGCCGCGTTCGACGCAGGCGCGATCACGGGTGTCAGCGTGGCGACCGGGCTCACCGGCGGCGGGACCGCCGGCGACGTCAGCGTCGGCTGGGACGCGTCGGCCATCCAGGCACGTGTCAGCGGATCCTGCGCCTCGGGCTCCGCCATCCGGCAGGTCGACGCCACCGGCGCCGTGACCTGCCAGCCGATGACGGAGAACACCGACAGCCAGACGCTCTCGCTGAGCGGCTTCGACCTGAGCATCTCCGGCGGCAACACCGTCACCCTGCCGACCGTCACGCCCGGCCTCGCCGACGTGCTCGGCGCCGGCAACGACGGCGGCGGTGCCGACGCGGTCGACGTCGGCGGGGTCGTCGGCGTCGCAGCGGCCACCGCCACGGCGGAGCAGGACGGAACCTCGGACCGGGCCGACAAGGTCTACCTGCCCTACGCCGGCACGCCCATCTGGCAGTCCTTCACCGCCGAGGCGACGGGGCTCCTGACCCAGGTCGACCTCCACCACTACACCGGCGAGCTGACCGACGCCACCATCAGCATCTACGCGGGTGAAGGGGCCTCCGGGACGCCGCTCCTCAGCGACCACATCGGCGCGCGCGCGGGCGGCGGCTGGCAGTCCTACGTCCTGAGCACCCCCGTGCCCGTCATGCGGGGGCTGAAGTACACCGTCCGGATGGTCGACGTCGGCGGACAGTGGCAGTGGGAGTTCTACAGCGGCGCCGCCGGCGACACCTACCTCGGCGGGCGCGCGAGCACCAAGGCCATCGAGGACATGCGCTTCAAGACGTTCGTCATCCCCGCGCCCGGCGTGGACTTCGCCGCGGGCGACGTGGCGGTGCTGGGGAGCGCCCTCCGGCCGGCGGTCGACGCCGCGACCGACCTCGGCACGACCGACCACCGCTGGCGGACGGTCTACGCCGCCGACGGCGTCATCCAGACGTCGGATGCTCGCCTCAAATGCAACATCCACGACAGCCCCTACGGCCTCCACGAGGTCATGGCGCTGCGGCCGGTCGCCTACCACTGGAAGTCCGGCCAGGGCGCCCAGATGCTCGGGTTCCTGGCCCAGGAGGTCGCGCCGGTCGTCCCGGAGGCCGTCGTCGGCGGCCCGGCGGAGGGCCGCGCCTACGGCATGAACTACACGGAGCTGCTCCCGGTCGTCACCAAGGCCATCCAGGAGCAGCAGGCCCAGCTCGAGGAGCAGCGCCGCCTCATCGCGACGCAGCGCCAGCTCCTCGACCTCCAGAGCGACAAGCTCTCGCGCCTCGAGGCCGAGCTGGAGCGCCTGCGCGAGGCGACGGGGCGCTGAACGCCCGGCCGTGAGCGCTCACGCCCATCGAAGCGTCCGTGGCGGCCGTCCGTGAAGAGGACGTGCCGCCACGCCCCGTTCTGCCCGGGGTGAGCGGCCCGCGCCAGAAGTAGCCGAGGGGGGCCGCGGTGTGCTTTGTCGCCGTGACAGATGCGGTCGCCGGGCCGCCGCTCCCTACAACGACCAGGTCAGCGAGGTCTTCTGCTCCGAGAGCGTCCAGAGCCTGGCCGCCGCCTCCTGGTCCAGCGCCACCTCGTCCAGGGGGCACTCCCCGACGGGGCCGACCGTCTGCCATCGCTTCGTCGGCCCGAACAAAGCCTGGGCGCTCAGCTCCTCCTCCGTCGCGCACATCACCTCGGGCCACGCGCCCTTCTCGGCGGACTGCGCAACGACCCGAGAGAGGATGGACCAGACGACCTTGTTGAAGGTGCTGGCGGTGTCCATCAGCAGGTTCGTGCGTGACGCGCCCGGATGGCAGACGTGGACCTGGACGTTCTTCTGCGCAGCTTGGACCCGACGCTGCAGCTCTTAGCCGAACAGCATCTGCGCCAGCTTGCTCTGCGCATAGGCGTTCCAGGCCGTGTACTTCTCGTCGAAGTCGAGGTCCTCGAACTGGATCCTCTTCAGCCCCGTCTTGTAGGCGTTGCTGCCGACGACGACGATGCGGCCCCCGGACGCCTCGACCCGATCGAAGAGCAGCCCGCACAGAAGGAAGTGCCCGAAGTGGTTCACCCCGAGCTGGCTCTCGAAGCCGTCCACGGTGATCTCCTGCCTGGCGACCTGCGCGATGGCGGCGTTGCAGATGAGCGCGTCGATGCGGGGGACCTTCTGCATCACCTCCGCGGCGGCCTCCCGGACCGAGCCCAGCACCGCCAGGTCCATGCGCACGAAGGCCACGTCGGCGTCGTCGCCGAGCTCCCGCTTCAGGTTCGCGATGGCGGCGGCGGACTTCTCCGGGTTGCGGTTCAGCATCACCACGCGCGCGCCCTTCGAGAGAAAGACCCGGGCTGCCTCGAAGCCCGCTCCGGCGCTGGCCCCCGTGATCACGAAGGTCTTGCCTGCCAGGGAGCCGAGCCGGTCAGGCGTCCACCCCTTGGGTCCGAATCTCTTGTCGCTCGTCATGGCTCAGCCTCCTCGTTGGTGTGTTGAGCACACTACGAGCGTCAGCGGCTCGTTCTACGCGAGAACGGCTCGAATACTTGCCTATTCGTCTCACCGGATAGGCTTTCTCGAAATTCGGTCTTAGGCTCTCAGCATGTCGCTCCGGGAGCTCCGAGATCTGGTCCTCCGTCACGCTCCGGCCCAGGGGTCCGTCGACCTCCCGATCGGGGGGCTGCAGCTCTTCCGGGTGACCGAGCCGATGCCCACCGCACCCTCGATCTACCCGGCGAGCTTCTGCGTGCTAGTCGCGGGGACGAAGCGCGTCTACCTCGGCGGCGAGGCCAAGACCTACGACGAGCGCTCGTTCGTCTGCTGCACGATGCCGCTGCCCGTCGAGGCCGAGATCCCGCACGCGAGCCCCAGCAACCCGGTCGTGGGGCTGCTCCTCAGCCTCGAGACCCCGGCGATGACGGAGACGCTGGTCGCCGCCGAGGCGAGCGCCCGGCTCGAGCCCGACGAGGCCGGGGCGGAGGCGACCCCCGGGCTCGTCGTCGCCCCTCTGGACGACGCGTTCGTCGACGCGCTGTCGCGCCTGCTCCAGCTCCTCGATGACCCGAGCGCCCGCCAGGTGCTGGCGGCCTCGCGTCTACGGGAGCTCTACTTCGCGCTGCTGCGCAGCGGCGCAGGCGGGGCGATTCGCCGAACCTTCGGCGCGTCTCGCGACCTGGGCCGCGCGCTCGCCTTCCTGCACGAGCACCTCGCCGAGCCCGTCAGCGTCCAGGAGCTGGCGCGCATCGCCGGGATGAGCAAGGCCGTCTTCCATCGGCGCTTCAAGGCGGTCACGACGCTCTCGCCCCTGCAGTTCGTCAAAGCGATCCGCCTGAACAACGCCGCGGCGATGATCGCGGGCGGGGTGAACATCGCCGACGCCGCGGGCCAGGTCGGCTACGCCAGCCCGTCCCAGTTCAGCCGCGAGTTCAGCCGGCAGTACGGAATGCCGCCGCGGCGCTGGGCGACCCACGCCGTCCCAGCGGCGCCCGCCGGGAGGTAGCGCCCGCTCGGGCTGAGCTCGGAGCCCGCGCCGGAACGCGAGCGGCCGAGCCCCCGAATCGGTGCGACCGAGCGGAACATCGCGGTCGCGGTGCCGGAGCGCGTCGTGAAAGACCCGCGGGGAGCACGCGCCGGGTCAGCGGAGCTCGAGGTCGTCGATGAGCACCGCGGTGTCGTAGACCTGGTCGCCGATGTCGGTGACGAAGACGCGCAGGGTCACGGGCCCCTGCCCGGCCAGGCGGGCGACGCTCTTCACCGCGTGGATCCACGGGGTCTGGAAGCCCGCCCCGTCCGGCCCGAGGCCCGTGGCGGTTGCCGCGTCGAGCCCCACGTAGAAACGGCCACACATGCAGGGGTAGGTGCCGACACAGCTCGCGCCGTCCCGAGCCGCCGTCGCCTCGCATCCGGGCTCGCCCATGCAGACCAGGTCACAGGCCATCTCGAGCGCGGGGCACGCGGCGCATTCGCCCGCGAAGGGCGGACACAGGTCGTCCACGCGCGCGTCGACCAGGGTGACGCGCTCCTCCTCGCCCTCGAGCACCACCGTGAAGCGGTCCTGATAGTTGGTGCCGCACCATCTCAGGAACTCCGAGCTGATGAAGCGCCAGTAGAAGCTGACCTGGACCGTCCCCGGCGGGATGCAGAAGCGCTGGCTCAGCGCCCCGCTCTCGTCCGTGAACCCGAGCCCCGTCGACACCAGCCCCATCCGCTTGCCGCCGGGCGGCGTCGAGCCCGCGAACCGCGACACGCCCCGCCGGTCGCCCTCCCCCGCCCAGCCGGCCAGCGCGCCCGCCTCGAAGTCGCCGTTGACGACGCCGAAGCCCGACGCGTCCAGGTCCCGCGCGCCGAACAGGCGCCACCACGTGCCGGGGTGGTGCGGATCCTCGGCCGCGCTGTAGCCCCTGCCCACCGCGCCGCCCTCCGTCAGCCCGGTGAAGAGCGCCACCACGCGGTCCCGCGCCCACGCGCTGTCGACGACCCCCGTGAACCCGGTGACCGCCCGCGCGCCGGACGCGTAGAGCTCGCTCGCCAGCGAGCCGTTGTAGAACGAGCGACAGGCGCCGAGGTTCACCAGGCTGTTCGGGTAGCCCTCGCCCCGATAGCGCTCGAAGAACGCCGGCGTCACCGCGTAGCCCCGATTCGTCATCACCACGCGACCACGCCGCAGGTCCGCCTGGGTGTCGTCGACACACACCCCGGCCCCGCCGCCGCCCAGCTCGCCCGCCGTCACCTCGCAGCGCAGCCCGCTCGGACAGTCGCCGCTCGATGCCCCAGGGGCAACCGTGCACGCATACGGCTCCTGGACGAGGCGCTCGCAGCGCACGGGGCTCCCGGTCCACAGGACCTCCTGCGCCCCATCGTGGTGCCAGCCGTAGCGCTCGGCCCCGCCGCTGCTCTCGAGGCCCCCGAAGAGCGCGTCCCCGTGGGTGCTCACCGAGACGAGCCCGCGCTCAGATAGCCCGCGGAAGGCCGCCAGCGACGCCCCGGCGTTCGCCAGGACGCCCTCCGGTGGCGCGAAGACCGCGCAGCTCGCCTCCTCGAGCGCCGCGACCACGCGCGGCCCGTCGTCCGTGGCGCCCAGCTCGCTCAGGAACGGCGCCAGCACGGACGCGCGCCGGGACTGTACCCTCGGCACGCTCTCGGCCCAGGCGACCGGCTCGTCCCCGCCGGCGCCCCGCGTGCCGGCGGGCCCGTTCAGCAGCGCCCCGAGGACGCCATCGCGGAACTGGAGCCAGACGCCGCCCGACGCTCCGGGCGACGCCCCCGCGGCCTCGACGCTCGGCGCCTGCCGGAGCACCTCGACCACCGACGCGACGTCGTCGCCGTCGGCGAGCGCCTGCTCCGCCGCCGCCAGGACCGCTCGGTGCGCCTCGCAGTCCTCGACGGTCAGGTGCTCGAGGCAGTCCACCCGGACGAGGGGCGACCAGGCCGTGTCGGACGCCCACGCCGCGGCCACGCCCGCCCGGAAGTAGCGCGGTCCAGGCCCATCGCACGTGATCGCGACCCGCCGCGTCCGCACCCCATCGCCGCCGAGCTCGTCCCCGGACGCGTCCGTTTCGCCGTCGTCGACCATCGCGCCGACGGGCTCGACGACGACGCCCGAGGCGTCGGCACGCGCCAGGACGACGCTCTGCCCGTCGGCGAGCAGCGCCTCGGAGAGGGTGAAGACGACCTGCGTCGGCTCGCCCACCCAGACCGCGCGCGGCCGGGCGCGGAGACCGCGCTCGAAACGGAAGCCGGGCGCGTAGGTGACGACGACGCGGTCGGTCGCGACCTCGGCGCCCCGCCGCGCCGTCACGGTGACGACGTTGTCGCCCTCGGCGAGGGCGATCGGCCCGGTCTCCCAGAACGTCCCTGCCTCGACCGCGCCGCCCTGGCTGCCGAGGTCCCAGGTGACGGAGTCCGCGCCGCCGAAGAGCACGCCGCCGAGGCGCGTCACGGAGCCCGAGACGGACGCCGTCCCGTGGCCGCCGGGCGTGAGGATGCGCAGCAGCAGCTCCGCCTCGGGGAACGCCACCGGGGGCGGCTCCGCCGTGTCGGGTGCGGCGGAATCCGCGTCGACGGTATCGTGCTCGACGGTATCGACCTCGCGCGTGTCCTCGGCGCCCGTGTCCTCGGCTGCGACGTCGCCCACGGCGCCGTCTGTCGGCGCGGCGTCCGCGACGGACGCGGCCGTATCCGCCCCGGCGTCCTCGCCCCCCGAATCGACCGCCGCCGCGGCGTCGGCCACTCCGGCGGCCGGCGCGCCCGTACAGGCGGCTCCGACCGTCGCCAGGACGCCGACGACTCCCCACGCGGCCAACGCCTTGAAGTCGATTCGCATCGACCGGACCTCCGGACACGGGACGGACCTTCGCGTCGACCGTACCGAGCGCCGGCCGCGACCGTCAACTCGGCCGCCGCGGCGAGGTCGGCTGAATTCTTTGTTACGGCGCAAAGAAACCTGCTAGCTTCGGCCCAATCCAGCAGCTCGGGTTCGTACGCACCGCGCCAGGCGGGGGGAGTTCGTATGGCTTTCGACTTCCTGAAGAAGTCGCTCGGCGGAAAGTCGGGCGCCCAGAACGTCGGGTCCCCCTCCAAGGGCAGCGCGCTCAAGGGGATCGACGGCCACGCCGCCCAGGAGGCGGCGCTCGCGCCCAAGGGCGGGATGGCCGGGCTCGGGGCCAGGGTGAAGGACTTCTTCGGCGTCGCAGACAAGGGGAAGTCCGGCGCCAAGGGCGGGGCGAAGAAGCCCATCGACCCCGCGATGAAGGCGAAGTACGACGCGGCGATTGGCGGCATGACCAACATGATCGCCTTCGCCAACAACTTCATCCACCGCATCCCGCAGTACCAGCAGGACTCCGCGCAGAGCGGCGACACCGAGGCCGCCGAGAAGTGCGGGCCGCTCCTCCAGCGCGCCGGGCAGCTCGACTCGGCCTACACCCGCGTCCTGGCCGCCTACGGCCGCTACGAGCGGACCGGCGACGACGCGCCCCTCAAGAACGCCCTCGAGCAGGCGATGACCATCGCCGTCGCCATGCGCATCGTGCTGACGGGCCTCCGAGGCCCCGGCGACAGCCTCGGCGCCAACGGCCTGCTCCTCGACCTCTTCAGCCACAAGACGCACGGCGGCGTCATGGTCGGCCCGAAGGACGCGGCGAAGGGCAAGAAGATGGCCGCGCCCGAGGACAAGGGCATGGCCACCGGGCAGCTCCCGATGGGCGCCCTCGTCTCCGGCCAGGCCGTCCGCGTCTACGGCGGGCAGTTCGTCACCGAGTGTGACAGCTTCCGCAAGCACGTCGCCGCGCTCGGCTGATCCCCGCGGCGCCGATGGGCGCAGCGGCCTCGCCGCGGTGGCGGCGGACGAGGCCCCGCGCCGCGTCCGCCGCCCCGACACCCCCGCCTACTGACAGAGACTCTGCCCTGTCTTCCGGTTGGTCTTGCAGCGACCGCTGCAGCAGTCGCCGTTGGTGTCGCAGCTGTCGCCGGTGGCGAAGCAGGTCACCACGCAGGCCGCGTCGGTGGCGCAGTCGCTGTCGCTGCAGTCGCTGACGCCGTCGCAGTCGTCGTCGCTGCCGTTGCCGCAGAGCCCGGCCTCGCTGCTCGCCGGCATGCCGCAGTCGCCGGCGCAGGTGCAGCGCGTCTCGTCGCCGTTGCAGACGCCGTCGCCGCAGACCGGCGGCGCGCCGCAGTCGACCTGGCAGTCGTAGGAGTCCTCGGCCCCGCTGCAGACGCCGTCACCGCAGCAGCTCGCCTCGGCCGCGGTCGTCGTGCACGCCCCGCAGCGCGAGTCGCCGCACGCCACGTCGGTGCCGCAGCAGAAGCGGCCGCTCGGCTTGCCCCCGGTCACGCCGGCGCAGTCGGTCGGGCAGGTCAGGCAGCTCTCGCCGTCGCCCATCTCGCACACGCCGTTGCCGCAGACGGCGCCCGACGCGGTCGCGCAGTCGGCGCCACAGGTCGTGCAGCTCTCGCCCGGCTCGCAGACGCCGTTGCCGCACGCGACGGCGCACTCGTCGTCCTGGAAGCTGTCACAGCCGGCCGGGCAGCAGCCGTCGACCGCGCCACAGGCCGGGGGCGCGCCGGCCACGCAGCCCGCGACCGCGTCGCACGTCTCGGCGCCGTTGCAGCTGTCGCCGTCGTCGCAGCTGAGCGGCGTCCCCGCCACGCACCCGGTGGCGGCGTCGCAGGTCTCGAAGCCGTTGCAGATGTCGCCGTCGTCGCAGCTGAGCGCGGTCCCCGGCACGCACTGCCCACCCGAGCACGCCTCGGCGCCGTTGCAGAGGTCGCCGTCGTCGCAGTCGGCGTCGACGAAGCAGACGCCCTGGCAGGCGTCGCCGGTGCCGTCCTTGTCGGCGTCGGCCTGGTCGAAGTTGGCGACCGTCGGGCAGTTGTCGATGGCGTCCTGGACGCCGTCGTTGTCCGCGTCGGCGCAGACGCCGTCCTGCAGGACGCTCATCGCCGCGCCGGCCGACGGGGCGTGGTAGGTGTTGCACTGGGTCTGGGTCAGCACGTTGTTGGCGCCGGTGGTGACGCCGTACATGATGTTGCGCGTGTCGGTCTCGTGGTTGAGGCCGGTGTTGTGGCCGTACTCGTGGAGCCACAGGATCGCCTCGTCGTTCTCGGCGGTCATGCGCACCAGCGACATGCCGTTGCCGCCGACCCAGGCGCAGCCGATGATGTTGGTGCCGGGGCTGCCGCAGTAGTTGATGGCCTTGACGACCTTGACGCGGGCCGTGCCGTTGCTGAGCACCGTGATGAGCTCGGCGTCGGTGTCGATGATGTCGAGCCCGTCGTTGGTCGAGCCGAAGCCGAGGGCGGCGCTGCCGCGCTCGACGCTGACGCAGCACGCGGTGTCGTCGCTGTAGTCGGCGCGGCCGCTCCGCAGCGAGGAGTTCGCGAGCACGCTGTCGAGGCGCGTGTCGCTCATCTTGTTCGTCACCGCCACGTGGTTGGCGTAGGTGAGCGGCGACCGATGGGCGATGGACTGGGTGTCGGTCAGCGGCGCGACCTGGACGGGCACGCTCGGGATGAAGTCGTCCTCGCCGTCGATGGCGCGCGCGACCTCGGGCATGGCGACCGGCGTGGTCTCGCCGCGGAGCAGCGCGAACCGGCGCTCCGCCGCCTTCGCGGCCGCCACCTGGCTGCGGCCGCCACGCACCGGCACGACCCGCCCGCTGGCGATCTCGGCGATGCGCTGGCGCGCCTCGGCGGCGCCGGAGTCGGCGAGCCCGACCAGGG
>SBGO01000118.1 GCA_006226565.1 Deltaproteobacteria bacterium
CGGGGCCGCGGGCCCCGGTCTCGTCGAGGACGCCGGCGGTGGTGACCGGCGAGGCGCCGAGGGCGACGACGCCGGCGGTGAGGGCCGCGAGGAGCAGCGTCGGGAGGTCCTCGCGCGGGACCCCGGGGAGCTCGAGGATGCGGAGCTCGACGGCGCCGAGGACGGTCGCCGCGACCGCGAGGGGGACCGCCAGGGTGGACAGGAGGATCGTGAAGAGGGCGTCGCGGCCGTGGCCCGTGGGCGCCTGGATGCGCGCGCGGGCGCCGGCGCGGAGGCCCACCAGGCCGAGGGCGAGGATGGCGAAGGGGGCGACCGGCACGTCGGGCGTGAAGTGGTGGGTCGCGCCGACGGAGTGGGCGTTGACCAGGCCCGTCGCGTGCGGGCCGCAGGTCAGGCCGACGAGGAGGTAGGCGGTGACGCGCGGGAGGCCGATCTTCGCGGCGACGTCCCCGGCGGCGAAGGCGGCGATGAGCATGAAGGCGTAGCTCATCAGCGCGAGCGGCTCGGCGAGGGCGTGGCCGGCCGGGATGAGCCAGGAGACGCCGACGAGGAGCGCGTAGAGGGCGGCGACGATGGTGAGGCGACGCGCCATCATCGCCTCCAGAAGGACGGGACGAGGAGGGCGGCGACGGTGACGATCTCGAGGCGCCCGAGGATCATGCAGGCGCTGAGGAGCCACTTCCCGCCGACGGGGATGAAGGCGAAGTTCTCGATGGAGCCGACGCGCTCGAGCCCGGGGCCGATGTTGCCGAGGGTGGCCGCGACGGCGGTCGTCGAGGTCACGATGTCGATGCCCATCGCCGCGATGATGATCGAGGCGGTCACCCAGATCCCGACGAAGAGCGCGAAGAAGGCGAGGATGGTGCCGACCACCGCGTCGGGCACGACCTGGCCGCCGACGCGGATGGCGCGGACGAGCTGGGGCTGGAAGGCGTGGGTCAGCTCGCGCCAGGTCGCCTTGGCGACGACCATCAGGCGGTAGATCTTGATGCCGCCGGCGGTGCTGCCGGCGCAGCCGCCGACGAACATCAGGCCGACCAGGACGAGCTTGGCCATCGGCGGGTACTGGTTGAAGTCGTCGGTGCCGAAGCCGGTGGTCGTGATGATGGCGGCGACCTGGAAGGCGGCGTAGCGGAAGGCCTCGAAGATCCCGCCGTGGCGCTCGATGATGCTGAGCGCGACGATGACCGTCGCCATCACGGCGATGGCCATGTAGGTCCACAGCTCGCGGTCGGTGGCGGCCTTCTTCCAGCGCCCGCGCCGGATGAGGTAGTAGAGCGAGAAGTTCACGCCGGCGAGCAGCATGAAGACGGTGGTGACGACGTCGACGGAGACGCTGTCGTAGTAGGCGATGGAGGCGCCGCGGGTCGAGTAGCCGCCGGTGGCGAGGGTCGCCATGGCGTGGTTGGCGGCGTCGAAGAGGTCCATGCCGCAGGCCATGAGCGCGATCATGTCGACGACGGTGATGCCGAGGTAGATGCGCCAGAGGGCGGCGGAGGTCTCCTTGATGCGCGGCTTGAGGCCCTCGGTGATGGGGCCCGGGACCTCGTTGCGGAAGAGCAGCTTCCCGCCCACGCCGAGCTGCGGGAAGATGGCGACGAAGAGGACGATGATGCCCATCCCGCCGAGCCAGTGGGTCATCGAGCGCCAGAAGAGCGAGGCGTGGGAGATGTCGAAGAGGCCGGTGGCCGGGTCGACCTGGGTGAGGATCGTCGAGCCGGTGGTGGTGAAGCCGCTGATGGTCTCGAAGAAGCCGTCGGTGTAGGTCGGGACGGCGGTGTCGAGGTAGAAGCAGATGGCGCCCGAGAGGCCGGCGGCGACCCAGCCGCCCGCGACGACGAGGAGCGCGTCGCGGCGGTGGATGGTCTGGTCGGAGCCGCGCCCGAAGCGCATCAGGGTGAAGCCGAGCACCGCGGTGATGGTGGCGCCGATGAGGTAGGCGAGGACCGAGGAGTCCTCGCCGTAGGCGAGCCCGATGAGCGCCGGGGCGACCTCGGCGGCGCCGAGGAAGACGAGGAGCTGGCCGAGCAGCCGGGCCGCGGTGCGGTAGCTCATCCGCCACCGCCGAGGAGGGGGCGCTTGAAGAGGCGCTCGACGGCCGCCTGGTGGTCGCGCGGGGTGAAGACGACCACGCGGTCGCCGGGGTGGAAGACCGTGTCGTCGTTGGGGGCGGTGACGCGGCCCTGGGCGTCGACGTGGCTCGCGACGACCGCGCCCCGGGGGAAGGCCATGTCGCCGAGGGCCTTGTCGGCGATGCGGGTGCCGGGGTCGACGACGAGCTCGAGGACGAGCCCGTGGCCGTCGAGGACCTCGGTCGACTCGACGAGGGCGCCGCGGCGCAGCTGGCGGACGATCTCGCGGGCGACGAGGAGGCGCGGCGAGATGTTGATGTTGAGGCCGAGGCGGCGGCAGACCGTGACGTAGTCGGGCTTGTGGACCAGGGTGATGCAGCGCTTGGCGCCCAGATCGCGGGCGAGCAGGGCGGACATCAGGTTGACCTCGTCGAGGCCGCTCACGGCGCAGAAGACGTCGGCCTCGCCGGCGCCGGCCTCCTCGAGGAGGTTCACGTCGGTGCCGTCGCCGAGGAGGACCTTGGTCTTGGCGAGCTGGTGGCTGAGCGTCGTCGCGCGGGAGGAGTCGCGCTCGATGAGGACGACGCGGGTGCCCTCGGCCTCGAGGGCCTCGGCGAGGGCGTGGCCGGAGCCGCCGCCGCCGATGATGAAGGTGCGCTTGTTGAAGCGCTGGCGGTCGTGGGCGAAGAGGCGCTCGACCTCGGGCATGGCGGTGGTGGCGCCGATGCAGACGACGGCGTCGCCGACCTGGACCATGTCGGCCGGGTTGGGGACGAGCAGGGTGTCGCGGCGCTTGATGGCGGCGATGGTGGCGCCGGCGGGCAGCGGGACGTCGCCGAGGGGGCGGTTGACCGCGGGGCCGTCCTCGTTGATGTCGAGGGCGAGCATCTCGACGCGGTGGTCGCAGAAGACCTCGATGGAGGTGGCGGCGTGGGCGCGGACGAGGCGGCGGAGCTCGGCGGCGACGATGAACTGCTCGTTCACGACGAGGTCGAGGCCCATGTAGTCGGGGTAGACCCCCTGGGCGTCCTCGAAGTAGTGCTTGTCGCCGACGCGGGCGACGACGCGCTTGGCGCCGAGCTCCTTGGCGCGCAGGCAGGCGATGATGTTGACCGGGCCGCTCGAGGTGAGGGCGGCGAAGAGGTCGGCCTTGTGGACGTTCGCCTCGCGGAGCGTCGCGGGGGCGTCGGCGTTGCCGCGCAGCGTCAGGGCGTCGATCTGGTTCTCGGCGCGCTCGATGGCCTCGGGGTCGAGGTCGATGACGGTGAGGGCGTGACCGTCGGCCTCGAGGCGGCTGGCGACGTGGAGGCCCACCTGGCCGAGGCCGGCGAGGACGACGTTCATTCGGCCTCCTTCTTGGCGCGGGTCACGCCGAGCTCGCCGGCGTCGATGAGGACGTTCTTGATCAGGCGGCGGCCGGGGAGCTCGCTGATGACGCCGGCGATGACGAGGCAGGTCACGACGACGTGGGTGACGTCGGAGGTCGGGCCGTGGAGCTGCCAGGTCGAGAGCGCGACGGCCAGGGTGAAGGCGCTCATGCTGATGAGCGACGTGCCGAGGGTGCGGATCGAGCGCTCGGCGCGGCTCGGGCAGGCGTAGGCGGCGAGCTGGCCGCCGAACCAGCGGCCGACGGCGCGGGCGAGGATGAAGGTCGGGACCAGGGTCCACAGCAGCGGCTCGGGCCAGCGCCAGACGAGCGCGGTGAAGAAGACGAGGACCACGAAGATGGCGCCCTGGATGCGCTCGGCGAGGTGGGTGAGGCCGGCGTGGGCGGGGCTCGTGTTGACCGTGGTGGCGCCCATGGCGAGGCAGGTCAGGAGCGGCGACAGGTTGAGCGACAGCGACAGGCCCGCGCCGAAGAGCACCATGGCGAGGTAGGTGACGGCGAGGGCGTCGGGGCTGTCCTGGCGGGCGCCGAGGTACCAGCTGAAGAGCAGGCCGATGACGACGCCGGCGCCGATGTTGAGGGCGGCCCACTCGACCGGGACGAGGGTGCGGCCGGCGAGGCTCGTGTCGCCGACGTGGAGCATGGCGGTCGCGAGGCCGAAGACGAGGATGCCGTAGACCTGGCTGTAGGCGGCGACGTGCTCGAGGAGGTCGGCGATGGGGCCGCCGGCGCCGTCCCTGGCGCGCAGGGTGGCCACGACGCGCGGGGCGGCGAGGAGGGCGGCGGCGGCGAGGATGGCGCTGGCCTCGACGAGGGCGCCCTCGGGGTCGCGGATGACGTAGAGGGCGCCGTACATGGCGGCGCCGACGAGGACGCCGGTGACGATCGCGAGGATGTTGGTGATGCGGATCGACTCGCGCGGGCGGGCGCGCAGATCGGCGACGCGGAGCTGGAGCCCGGCGGAGAGCCCGACGGCGCCGATGGCGAAGCTCATGAGCGGGCTGAGATCGCGCAGCAGCCCGTCGACCGGGTTGACGTCGCCGACGGCGAAGAGCCCGGCCGGGCCGAGGAGGACGCCGAGGACGAGGGCCTCGAGGCCGGACGCGACGAAGCCTCGGCGCGCGAGGAGCCGTCTCAGCAGCGATGCGGCCACCAGCGCGAGCAGGAGCGCAAGGGACCGCTGTACGTCGACGAAGTCCATCGGCCACGGCGTATCACGAGAGCCGGGCGGGCGCGAGTTCCCCTTCGCGTCGAGGGCGGCGCGGGGGCCGCCGCCCTCGTCGCTCGGTCAGGCGCCGTCGCCGGTGAGCACCTTGATCTTGGGCTCGCCCTTGGCGTCGAAGGTGAGGATCGTGCGGTACCAGCCCTCGTAGTACGAGTCGTCCACGACCAGGGCGTCGGTGCCGTCGCCCTCCGGATCGACGAGGTACTGCGGCTCCTGCTTGTTGATGCCGAGGTTGGGCTTGGTGATCCACTTGGTGACCGCGCCGTCCTTGGCGATGACGGCGACGGCGGCGAGGTAGCCGTCGAAGGTCTCGCCCTGGGGAATGTGGACGAAGGCGAGGGTGAGGGGGCCCTTGCCGGTCTTCAGGGTCACGACCTCGAGGTCGTCCTTGCCCGGGCGCTTCTTGACCGTCTTGCGGTGCTCCTCCTCGAGCGCGCCGACGACCTCGCCCATGAGCTTCGCGGTCACGGCCTTTGCGGGGGCCTTGCCCTTCACCGCGCGGAGGGGGCCGGCCTTCGGGCGGGGCTCGGCGATGGCGAGGCCCTGGTCGATCTTCGGGCCGTCGAGCCAGTAGATGACGTGCTCCTCGCCGGCGCCGCCGCGGATCGAGATGCCGGTGACCTTGCGCTCGGTCGGGCCCTTCTCGGTGACGACGGTCCAGCGCGTCACCTTGCGGACAGCGTCGGGCAGGAGCTTCTCGTCGTCGGGGATGCGGGCGTCGTCGGGGTACTTCTCCATGAGCTGCTCGGCCTCGGGGACCTGCGCCCCGATGACGTCGACGTAGGAGCCGTGGGCGGGGTCGGCCATGACCCAGGACCACATGATGAGCGCGTAGACCATAGACATTGGGCACCTCCGAGCGGGGAACGGACGTCGCGGCGTTTTGATTCGGGTCTTCGGACCCCGGCGTCGGGGTGGGACGACCCCGGCGCCGCGCGCACCGCACCGCCGCCGGACCATGCCACGGCCCGAAATCACTGAAAACCGCCCCCCACGACCTGTCCCACGCCGTCCCGGCACGGTTCGTGAAAAATCCACCCCCTCCCTATTCGGGCGGGGGTGGATCAAAATAGCGAGCGCCCGGTGGGCCCGCCCGGATGCCGGCGGGCGGACGCGCGGAGCGCGAGGAGAGATCAGGATGAGCGACACCTTCGAGGCCGTCATGGAGAGCCCGCTCGGGCCGCTCGGGCTGGTGGCGACGCACGAGGCGCTGGTCCGCGTCGACTTCGACCCGGCCGGCGTCGCTCCGGACGAGCGCCCGGCCCCCTCCGTCCTCCTCCAGGCGCGGCGCGAGCTCGAGGAGTACTTCGCCGGCCAGCGCCGCACCTTCGACGTCCCGACGCGCCTCGACGGCACCCCCTTCCAGCGCGCCGTCTGGGCCGCCCTCCGCGACATCCCGTGGGGCCAGACCGTCTCCTACGGCGAGCTCGCCCGCCGCCTCGGCCGCCCGACCGCCTCGCGCGCGGTGGGCGCAGCCAACGGGGCCAACCCCGTGCCGATCATCGTCCCCTGCCACCGGGTCATCGGGGCGAACGGCGCGCTGACCGGCTATGGCGGCGGCGAGGACCGAAAGCGCTGGCTCCTCGCGCACGAGGGCCAGGAGACCCCGCGCCTGCTCTGAACGAAAAGTGTGAGATGGAGGGGTCTGCCCCCCTCATCTCACACTTTCACCGGTGCGCTACTCGAGGACGTCGATGTGCCGCTCGTGGCAGATCTCCTTGAGCTGCTTCGGCCACACCGTGACGCTGCACTCGCCGAGGTGGGCGCGCCGCAGCAGGTACATGTACGTCCGCGACTGCCCGATGCCGCCACCGATCGACAGCGGCACCTCGTCGTTCAACACCATCTGGTGGTACGGCATCGACAGGAAGTCGAGCTGCCTCGTCAGCTCGAGCTGCTGCCGGAGCGTCTCCTTGGTGACCCGGACGCCCATCGACGTCAGCTCGTGCCGCCGCCGCGTCACCGGGTTCCACACCAGGATGTCGCCGTTCAGCCCGTGCATCGGCCGCCCATCGTCGCTCGTCGTCGGCGTGACCCAGTCGTCGTAGTCCGCCGCCCGCATCTCGTGCGGGTAGCCGTCGTCGAGGGTCCAGCCGATGCCGATGATGAACACCGCCGGGTGCTCCTGCAGGATCTGCGTCTCGCGCTGCTTGCGCGGCAGATCCGGGTACTTCGCCAGCAGGTCCTCGGCGTGGATGAAGTGCAGCTCCTCCGGGAACTCGCCCCACTGCGCCTGCAGCTGCGGGAACATGCTGTTGGCGAGCTGCCCGGCGCCCCGCAGGACCCCCCAGATGCGGCCGACCACGTCCTTCAGGAACGCGAGGTTGCGGTCCTTCGCCGTGATCACCCGCTCCCAGTCCCACTGGTCGACGTAGGAGCTGTGGTCGTGGTCGAGGAAGTAGTCCTTGCGCACCGCGCGCATGTCGGTGAGCACGCCCTCGCCGACGTCACATCCGAATTGCTTCAGCGCGAAGCGCTTCCACTTCGTCGCCGCCTGCACCACCTGGCAGTTGAGCCGCCGCTCGAGCCCGAGCCCGGCCTCGAAGTCCACCGGTGTCCGCGAGCCGTCGCGGTCGAGGTAGTCGTTCATCCCGCTCTCGCGCTCGACGATGAGCGGGCACTCGACCCTGAAGATGCCGAGCTCCCTCGACAGGCCATCCTCGATGTACCGCTTGAGGGCCGAGATCCCCTGCTGAACCTCCTTGCGGCTCAGGATGGGGCGGTACTCGGTCGGGAGGATGCGTGCCACCTCGTCGTACGTGCTGACGCCGGGGCCCGCGAGATCCGCGCGCTTGTCTGCCATCGTCTCTTCCCCCTGTCGTGGCTGCGCCCGGAGGCGCCGGCTCGCGGGGTCCCCGGGCGATGGGACGGACTTCGCCCACCCCGTGCCCTACACCCGCAAAGCCCGCAAGGGAAGCGTGAAAAATGTAGTGATTACCGGACGGTGGGTCGCAATGCGCTAGGCCCCGAGGGGCCGCAGCTCGTCGCTGCCGTGGACCTCGAGGTAGAGCGCCCAGGTCCGCGGGCAGGTCGCGCGCGCCGCGCACTCCCGGCACGCGGGCACATCGGGGCGCATTCGCTCGCGCACGCGGTCGAAGCGGTCGTGGACCAGCCCCAGATCGTCGACGCGGTGGCGGCCGAAGTCCTCCGCGGCGTCGGGGCTGCCGTGGAGGGCGGGATCGAGCAGGCAGAGCGGCACTCCCTCGGTCGTGACCGTGAGCCCGAGCTTCATCGCGTAGCGGGCCGCCACGTTGATGCGCGCCGCCGCGTCGGAGAGCCGCAGGGCGTGCTCGGTGTGGACCCCGTCGGGCCACTCGAAGGGCCGCGGGAACGCCAGCTGGAGGCGCTGGAGGCCGAGCTTCTTCACCAGCAGCGCGATGCGCCGCAGGTGGCCCGCGTTCGCGCGCACCACGGGCACCGACACGAGGACGTCGAGGCCCGCCCGGGCCGCGAGCTGGAGCCCGGCGAGCGTGTCGCGGAGGGCGCCGTCGACCCGGGCCAGGCCGTCGTGGACCGCCGGATCGGCGCCGAGGAGCATCACCTCGACCGCGTCGACCCCGGCGCGCCGCGCCGCCTGGGCGAAGGTCGGCTGCGCGAGCCGCCGGCCGTGGGTCTGGATCTGCACGAAGCGGTAGCCCATGCGCCGCGCCCGGCCGACCAGCGGCAGCAGGTCGGGGCGCCCCAGCGGCTCGCCCCGCATGAGGACGAGCTCGTCGCAGCCCGCCCGGCGGCCGGCGACCAGGGACCGCACGAGGTCCTCGGGCGCGCCGTCGGTGTCCTGCAGCGGGTGGTCGCCGAGGGTGCAGTGGACGCAGCCCAGATCGCAGCGCGTCGTCACCCGCAGCGCCAGCCGGCGCCCCCCGGGGAGCGCCGCCAGCTCGGCGTCGCGGGTCACCGGCCACGCCTCCGCCGGCGGCGCCGTCGCGCCTCGCTCGACCACGAAGGGGCCGATGGCGAGCACGTCGGCGCCGAGCCCGGTGAAGGACGCGAGCGCGTCGGCGGGGGTGCAGACGATGGGCTCGCCGCGGCGGTTGAAGGAGGTGTTGAGCACCATCGGCACGCCGGTCTCGCGGTGGAACGCGGAGATCATGCGGTGGTACGCGGGCAGATCGGCGGCGTGGACCGACTGCGGCCGCGTGGTCCCGTCGACGTGCAGGACCGCCGGGACCTGCGCCCGCTTCTCCGCCCGCACCGGCAGGGTGAAGAGCATGAAGGGCGCGTCGAAGCCGTGCTCGAACCACTCGGCCTCGTGGCCGGCCAGGATCGACGGGCCGAAGGGCCGCCACGGCTCGCGCTGCTTGATGCCGTTGACCCGGTCCTTGATCGCCGGGTTCCGCGGGTCCGCGACGATGCTGCGCGAGCCGAGCGCGCGCGGGCCGAACTCGAGGCGCCCCTGGAACCAGCACACGACCTGGCCGGCGACGAGCCGCCGCGCGACGTCCTCGGCCACGTCCGCGGGGCGCGCGTAGGCAACCCCGGCGCGCTCGAGCGCCTCCTCGATGGCTGCCTCGTCGAAGCCGGGGCCGATGGCGGCGTGGCGCATCGGCGCCGGGGCCGCGCC
>SBGO01000114.1 GCA_006226565.1 Deltaproteobacteria bacterium
AGCGTCGTGAAGCGCCGCGCCGGCGCCATCCGCGCCTGCTACGAGCAGCGCCTGCAGGTCGCCAAGGACCTCAAGGGCAAGCTGACGGTCCGCTGGACCATCCAGCTCGACGGCAGCGTCAACGGCATCGCCGCGGTCGGCGACACGCTCAGCGACTCCGCGACCGCCAACTGCATCTTCCGGAGCCTCCGCCGGATGCGCTTCGCCAAGCCCGACGGCGGCATCTGCGTCGTCCAGTGGCCCTTCGTCTTCAGCCCCGGCTGATCGAGCCCGAAGGAGGGACAGCGTGAAGAGGCGGGGACAGCCCCCGCCTCTTCGTTTCTTGTCTTGGCGGACCGGCCCACCCACGCGCGCCCAGCACCCCAAAAATGTCACACCATGACACCGCGTGTTGACCTCGCACGGTAATCGCGTCATCAATGGTCAAAATGTCACACCATGACACGAGGCCATCATGAAACTACCGGCGCAGGGCCTGTCGGCCGACGCGGTGCTCGCGACGCTCGAGGCGTACGCGGGCGGAGACTTCCCCTACGAGAGCGGGCGCGCGTTCAGCCACGTCTTCGAGCCCGCCCCCGAGGTCGCGGAGCTCGCGCGCCGGGCGTACCTCCGCTTCCTGACGCCCAACGCGCTCAACCCGGCGGCGTTCCCGAGCGCCCTCCGCCTCGAGCGCGAGATCGTGCAGATGCTGGCCGCCCACCTCGGCGGCGGCCCCGAGACCGTGGGCAACTTCACCAGCGGCGGTACCGAGAGCATCATGCTGGCCGTCAAGGCCGCCCGGGACGGCTTCACCGCGCGCCACCCCGGCCAGGTCGCGGAGATGGTGCTCCCCGACACCGCCCACCCCGCCTTCCACAAGGCCGCCGCCTACCTCGGCGTCAAGGCCGTCGTCGTCCCCGTGGACCCGACGACCTTCCGCGCCGACGTCCCCGCCATGGCCGCCGCCATCACCGCTCGCACGGCGCTCCTCGTCGGCTCCGCCCCGTCCTACCCCCACGGCGTCGTCGATCCCATCGAGGCCCTCGGCGCCCTGGCCCTCGACAAGGGCGTCTGGCTCCACGTCGACGCCTGCATGGGCGGGCTCATGCTCCCCTACTTCCGCGAGCTCGGCGCGCCGGTCCCGGCGTTCGACCTCTCGGTCCCCGGCGTGGCCACGCTGTCGGTCGACCTCCATAAGTACGGGATGTGCCCCAAGGGCGCCTCCCTCGTCCTCCACACCGACCGCGCCCACCGGCTCCACCAGCTCTTCGCCTACGCCGCCTGGCCGGGCTACGCGCTGCTGAACACGACCGTGCAGTCGAGCCGCTCCCTCGGCCCCATGGCCGCCGCCTGGGCCGTCCTCAACGCGACCGGCGACGCTGGCTACCGGTCCCTGGCCGCGGCGCTCCTCGACACGACCCGAAAGCTCCTCGACGGCGTCCGCGCGATCGACGGCCTCGCGGTCGCCGGCGAGCCGGACTTCACCCTCTTCACCTTCCATCCGCGGGAGGGGGACGCCGGCTACCGTCTCGCCGACGCCCTCGGCAAGCGCGGCTGGCTGGTCCAACCGCAGCCCGCCTGGGACGGCCTGCCGCCCAACGTCCACCTCTGCGTCCTGCCCGGCAACGTCGGCCACGAGCGCGCCTTCCTCGACGACCTCGCCGCCGCCTGGGACGAGGTCCGCGCCCAGCCCGGCGAGCCCTCCCCCCGCGGCGCGATCGGCGGCGACCTCGGCGCGATGATGGCGTCGCTCGGCGTCACCCCCGATCGCCTCCCCGACGAGATGGCGCCCATCAACGAGCTCCTCGAGAAGCTCCCCCCCGAGCTGCGCACGGATCTCTTGCGCCGCTTCGTCAACCTCCTCTACGGGTGAGGACATGAACGCACACGCCCGCGTCTCCCCCCTCGAGGTCTTCGGCCTCCGCCCCTTCGTCCCGGGCCTCCGCCAGATGGCCCTCGCCATCGTCGGCGACGGCTACCTCCCGCCGTCGAAGTGGGGCCTCTCCTCGACCCGGCAGTTCAAGCTGCGCATCTCGCTGCCGCTGTGGCTCGGCCGGCGCCGCGCGGACCGCCGCGTCTGGGTCTACAACCTGCCCAACCGCAACCTCGGCCCGACCTTCTTCGTCGCCGGCGTCGACACGCGCATCCGCACCTGCCGCGACTTCCGCGGCCGCCAGCTGTCCTACGACAGCCACGTCGGGACCGACTTCGCCACACCGGTCGGGACCCGCGTGACCGCCGCCGCCGCCGGCGTCGTGTGCCGCGTCCAGAACGACATGAACCGCGGCGGGCTCAAGGTCGTCATCGACCACGGCCGCGGCGTCTTCACGAGCTCGAACCACCTCGCGCGCGCCCTCGTCACCCCGGGCCAGCGCGTCGCCCGCGGCGAGGTCGTCGCGCTCAGCGGCATGTCGAGCGTCGACGGCGTCCTCTTCTTCCCGTGGCTCGCCCCCCACGTGCACTACAACGTCCTCGCCGGCGGCGGCCCCGACGACCCGTGGGCGACCGACGGCGAGGCGGCGTGGTGGATCGGCGGCAACGCGCCGCGCCCGCACGCCCCCGGCGACGACGACGACGACGTGGTGCGCCCGACCGCCTTCGACAACGGCGCCGTCGAGCGCTCCATCGGGCTCTGCAAGGATCCGCGCGAGCGCACGCGCCTCCTCGCCGTCGACGACGCCTACGAGCGCGGCGTCGAGCTGCTCGTCTCGCGCATCTACAAGACGGCCCTCTTCGAGGGCTTCCCGCCCATCGTCGTCGACCCGCGCGAGCGCGGCCCCTTCCTCTCCCTCCCCTTCCACCCCGACGACTACGACGGCGTCGCCTTCGCCGACGTCGACTAGGCGGCGCGACGTGGAGGCGAGGACGACGACCAAGAAGGAGCGGACGCGCGCGGCCCTCGTCGCCGCGGCGACGACGCTCTTCCGGGTGCAGGGCTACGAGGCCACCACCGTCGAGCAGATCGCGGCCGGCGCCGGCGTGACCTCGCGCACCTTCTTCCGCTACTTCCCGACCAAGGACGCCGTCGTCTTCGCCAACGCCGACGCGCGCTACGACGCCTTCCGCGTGGCGCTCGCCGCCGGCGCCTTGGACGAGGCGCCGCTCGACGGCGTCCGCCGCGCCTTCCGCGCGACCGTCGGCGAGTTCGCCGAGCACCGCCAGGAGCTCGTCCTCCAGCACCGCGTGATCGAGTCGGCGCCGGCGCTGATCGCCAAGGAGCGCGAGCTGGATCGCCGCTGGGAGACCGCGCTCGCCCGCCACCTCGGGTCCGAGGCCGCCGACCCCGTCGCCGCCCGCCGCGCGCGCCTCCTCGCGGGGGCCTTCATGGGCGCCGCCCGCGCGCTCCTCGACGAGTGGTACGCCGCCGACGGCAAGGTCGAGCTGGTGGCCCTCGCCGACGAGACCGCGGCGCTCCTCGCCGGCTACGGCTGAGGCCGGGACCGCCGCTCGACAAGCCGCACCGGCGGCGCTACGCGTGAAGGGTCCTCCCCAGAAAGGAGCCTCGCCATGCGTATCACCTCTCCGAGCTTCACCCACGGCGGCGCCATCCCCCGGGTCCACACCTGCCAGGGCGACGACACCTCCCCCGAGCTGCGCTTCGAGGACATCCCCGCCGGCACCAAGAGCCTCGCGCTGATCGTCGACGACCCCGACGTCCCCGACCCCGCCAACCCGCGCCGCGTCTGGGTCCACTGGGTGCTCTACGACCTGCCGCCGACGACCCACCTGCTGCCGGCCGCGGTGCCCCCGCTCCAGCTCCCGCCCGGCACCCAGCAGGGCAAGAACGACTGGGGCCGGACCGGCTTCGGCGGCCCGTGCCCGCCGATCGGCCGCCACCGCTACTTCTTCAAGCTCTACGCCCTCGACGCCGTCCTCGAGCGCCGCGGGGCCCTCCCCAAGTCCGCCCTCCTCGACGCCATGGAGGGCCACGTGCTCGCCTCCGCCGAGCTCGTCGGCACTTATTTGAAGGACTGACTTTCCGAGCGCTCGCTCGTCTCGCCCCGCGGCCATTTTTCACAGCGGGAGCCCCACGCCCCGCCTCCGCCCGACCGACCGAGCGAGCGCCCGGACGGCGAATGCGGCAGCGCACCATGCTGAAAACAGTACAGTTCTCAGCGCATTTCGAGTTCCGTCAACGCCGGGTGAAAGTGCACACCAGCGGACAAAATTTGATCTTGGACAAGGCTCACATTCGCGCGCACGAGTAGCTTCCGCCCGGACACAGGAGGCTCACCCTGCGTACGACGATCCTAGGCGCCGCCGGTTTTCTCGGCATCAACCTCGTGGACGCGCTCCTCGCCGAGGGCATCTCGCCGCGCTGTGGCCACCGCAAGCGGACCAACAAGATCCCGCTCCGCCGCCGCAAGGTGCCGCTCGTCATCGCCGACATCGACGAGCCCGAGACCCTGCGCGAGGCCTTCGCCGACACCGACGTCGTCTACCACCTCGCCGGGCACTACCCGCGCCACGGCCGCTCCCCCGAGGAGACGGTCGCGCGCGCCGTCCGCGAGCTGCAGACCGTCCTCGACGCCGCGGCCGAGGCCGGCGTCCGCCGCCTCATCTACGTGTCGAGCACCGCGACCGTGGCCAAGCGCTCCGACGGCCTGCCGTCGACCGAGGCCGACGTCTTCCCGGTCGACCCCGGCTTCGGCGCCTATCACTCGGCGAAGGTGGCCATGGAGCGCCTCGCCCTCGACGAGCAGCGCTTCGAGGTGGTGGTCGCCTGTCCCGGCGCCTGCCTCGGCCCCTGGGATCTCCGCGTCGGCACCTCGGCCCTCCTCGTGGGCGCGGCCAACGGCATCGACATCCCGCACCCCGACGGCTGGGTCAGCCCCATCGACGTCCGCGACCTCGGCCGGGCGCTCGTCCGCCTCGGCCGGATCGAGGCGCCCCCGCGGCGCATCCTGCTCGCCGGCGAGAGCCTGCGCCTGCAGGACCTCCTCGAGCTCCTCGCGGAGCGCTACGGCACCGACCGCCCGAGCGCCCCGCTCGCGGACGCCGACGCCATCGCCTTCGCCGACGCCGAGGAGGCGCGGGTCGAGGGCACCGCCTACCGCGCGGCCCTGGCCCGCGAGATCGCCGATCTCGTGGTCCACGGCGCGCAGATCGACGCGCAACTCGGCGCGACACTTCTCCCCGACGGCCTGACGCCGCTCGCCGAGACCCTGGACGCCTTCGACGCATTTGCGCGTCGGATGCGCCTCATCCCGAGCCCCCCGACGGCAGAGGACACCTCCGCCGCCCACACCGGAGCAATCCCATGACCACCGAGAACGACACCGTCTTCGACACCATCCGCGACCTCATCCTCGAGGTCAGCACCGTCAAGCCCGAGCTCATCACCGCCGAGGCGCGCCTCCGCGAGGACCTCGCGCTCGACTCCGTCGCCTCGATGGAGCTCCTGTCGATGCTCGACGAGTCCCTCGGCCTCGAGCTCGAGATGGAAGACGTCCTCGGCATCGAGACCGTCGGCGGCGTCGTCGCGCTCGCCAAGAGCCGCATGGGCGGAGCCACGGCATGAGCGCCACGGTCGCGCCGCGGGGCGCCTCGCGCCCGCAGGACGACCCCGTACAGGCGTTCTGCGGCGAGCTGCGCCGGTACCTCGCCGATCGCGTCGACCCCGCGCGGGTCGACAACGACCACGCCCTGCCCGCCGGGCTCCTCGAGGAGCTCGCCGAGCTGGGCGTCTTCGGCGTCTCCATCCCCGAGCGCTGGGGTGGGAGCGAGCTCGGCCTCTCCGGCGCCTGCGCCGTGGTCGAGTCCCTCGCCCACCACGACCGCGCCGTCGCCACCACGGTCGGGCTCCACCTCGGCCTCGGCACGCGCGGCCTGGTCAAGTTCGCCAACGACGCCCAGCGCGACCGCTGGCTCCCCGATCTGGCTTCGGGCGCCCGCGTCGGCGCCTTCGCCACCACCGAGCCCGGCTCCGGCAGCGACCTGTCCCGCCTCGCCACGCGCGCGCGCGTCAACGCGGACACCGGGCGCCTGCACATCGACGGGCAGAAGATCTACGTCACCAACGGTGGCCTGGCGCAGACCTACACGATCTCCGTCTCCACCGAAGGCCTCGGCGGGGCCGCCCACGGCCAGAACATCGTCGTGCTCGAGCGCGGCGACGGCCTGAAGATCGGCGCCGAGGAGGTCAAGCTGGGCCTGCGCGGCTCGTCCACGACCTCCCTCTACCTCGACGACGTGCAGGTCGACGTCGACCGCGTCGTCGGCGAGCACGGCCGCGGGCACAAGGTCATCGGCGAGGTCCTCGCCTTCGGGCGGACCGCCATGGCCGCCGGCTGCAACGGGACGGCCTGGGCCGCCCTCGAGAGCGCGGCCGCCCACGTCGTCGAGCGGCGCCAGTTCGGCAAGGCGCTCGCCGCGCAGCCGGTGATCCGCATGCAGCTCGCCGACATGACCGCCGGCCTCTTCGCGATGCGCGCGATGGTCGCGGCCACCGGCGAGGTCGAGGACGACGAGGCCGCCCTCGAGCGCCGCTCGCTCTGCGCGAAGGTCTTCTGCAGCGAGACCGACTGGCAGATCTGCGACATGAACGTGCAGCTGCACGGCGGCAGCGGGTACATCGAGGAGACCGGCGCGCCGCTGCTCCTCCGCGACGCCCGCATCACCCGGATCTTCGAGGGCGCCAACGACGTCCTCGCGAGCCGGATGGGCGCCCTCGAGATGGTCCGACCGGGCGACTACCCGGTGACCGGCACGATGGCCGACGCCGTCGTGGCCCTCGTTCAGGAGACCCGCGCCAGCTGGCAGCAGCGGGACGGCCTCAAGGTCCTCCGGGACCCGGTCCGCCTCCACCAGCTCGGCCGCGTCGCGATCTACGCGGAGGTCGCCGTCGCGACCGCCGCGTGGGCCGGTCCGGCGCCCGCCCCGCGGGACGCCGCGCTGCGCGATCACGCGATCACGCGCATCCTCCAGGCGGCCCAGGCGACCCTCGCCGCCGCCCCCACGGCCACCGTCGACGCCATCGTCGACCCGCTCTTCGACCTCGGTGCCGCATGACCAAGAAGATCCTGTTCGTCTATCCCGGCTTCGAGCGCCACGCCGACAGCCACCCGGAGCTGCGCGAGTTCGTTCCGATGAACGAGTACCTCGGCTCGCCCTCGCTCGGCATCTCGACGATGGCCGCGATCACGCCGGACGACTGGGTGCTCGAGTTCCGTGACGACCGCGTCATGGACGCCGCCCGGCCGACCGACGCCGACATCGTGGCGCTCTCGTTCTTCACCGCCGCGGCGACGCGCGGCCTCGAGCTCGCGGACCACTTCAAGGCCAACGGGCACACGGTCGTGGCCGGCGGGCTCTTCCCGACCGCCATGCCCGACGTCGTGCAGCAGCACGTCGACGCCGTGGTCGTCGGCGAGGGCGAGCCGAGCTGGCCGCGCCTGCTCAAGGACTTCCTCGCGGGCCAGCTGGAGCCGCGCTACACCTGCACCGAGAACGCCGATCTCTCGACGCTGCCCGCGCCGAAGACGTCGCTCTACTTCGAGAACGAGCTGCCGGGCTACCACCCCGACGACTACCCGCTGCAGGTCTCCCGCGGCTGCGCGCTCAACTGCCACGCGTGCATCCTGCCGCGCAGCATGGGCCGCTCCTTGCGCCCCTTCCCGATTCAGTACGTCATCGACCAGCTCCTGAACCTCGAGGCGGCGGGCAAGCGCGCGTCGCTCACCGAGGACACGAGCTGGCTCCCCGGCGGCGGGCGCAAGGTCCTCGAGCAGCTCCTCGACTTCCTGCTCGAGCGCGGCAAGTCGGCGACGGTCAGCTACATCGGCACCTCCTTCCCGATGATCCGCGCGACGCCGATGCGGCTCCTCGAGAAGGCCAAGGCGGCCGGCATCGACATGTTCTACCTCGTGACCGGCTTCGACCCGATCAGCATGCGGGCCTGGACGGGCGAGAACCCGAAGGCGCTCGAGCGGGCCGAGGAGGCCATCAAGAAGTCCTTCGACGCCGGCATCGAGCCCTACGCCAGCTTCCTGTTCGGCAACGACCAGGACGACGAGGGCACCGTCGATCGCGTCCTGGAGTTCTGCGACAAGACCGGCATCCGCAAGGCCGAGTTCGCGATCTCGACGCCCTACCCGGGGACGCCGCAGTTCGCCCAGCTCGAGGCCGAGGGCCGGCTCCTGACGCGCGAGTGGAAGCGCTACAACGACGCCAACCCGACGTTCAAGCCGCTCAAGCTCACGCCGGACCAGGTGACCGAGGGCTACATCCGCCTGTGGAAGGAGTTCTACGCTCCGCGGAAGGACGCCGTCGGCGCGATGTCGGACTACGATCGCATCATCCAGTTCTGACCGGGGCTGGACCCACCCGGCGGGCGCGTCGCGAGCCGGCGCGCCCGCCTTTTTTGTTTTGGGCACTTACACGGAAGCCGAAGAATTCCGCGTGTCAGACGTTGACTCCCGCGCCAGCGTTATGCACTCAGTTCATCCCGCCCGCGCCGAACGGGGCGGTGACCGCAACCTGCCGCGCGCGGCGCGGCTGATCTCGTGGATTCCAGATCAGGAGTTTTGGCCATGGTCGTAGCTTCTGCGAAGGGGAAGGACCTGGGTTCCAAGCGGGTCTGCGCGTCTTGCGGCTCGAAGTTCTACGACTTCGGCAAGGCGGATCCGGCCTGCCCCCGCTGCGGCGCCATCTTCGACGTCAACGCGGCGCCCGTCCCCGCTCCCACCCCGACCCATCGCCCCGAGCCCCCGCAGTCGAACGAGGACGACGACACGCGCCGCAGCCGCCTGCTCGCCGGTCTCGACGACGAAGAGCTGGAGATCGCCGGCAAGGTCGAGGACGACGACGACGTGGACTTCGGTGACGACGAGGACGACGACACCGAGAGCTACGACGAGATCAGCGCGGACGACGACAAGGACCAGGACGGCGACGACTGGTAGTCGCCTGGGCCTCGCCCGGTTCGTCCATCGCATCCGCCCGCGCGCCTCATCCAGCGCGCGCGTCCAGCCCCGTGCGCGCCGCCCGATGAGGGCGCGCGCCCCCCTGACACGGTGTCGACACATCGCGCGGGGCCATCTAGGCTGCGCGCGTGTACGATGATGTCCACCACCTCGGGGGCCGCTCATGAGGCGTATCCGCCACGCGCCGTGGGCCCGCGCGCGGGTCGACGAGGCCGACGGCTGGCTGGCGCGACACCCGCCGGCCGCGCCGATCCTGGTCGTCGCCGCCAACGGTGAGGCCGCCGCCGACCTGCTCCGGCGCGAGGTCGCCGAGCGCGGCCCCGCCGCC
>SBGO01000414.1 GCA_006226565.1 Deltaproteobacteria bacterium
CTGCAGCGCTGCAGCGTCTTCACGACCGACGGGAGGGTGTAGGTGTTCTTCGGGAAGCGGAGGCGATAGCCCGGGCCGGTCCCGAGGCGGACGGGGTTCTCGAGGCGCCCGTTGGTCGTGGTGCCGATCGACTCGGCGGGCGGCCGCTTGCCGTACTTCTTGTACTTCAGGGTGCGGCCGGCGCGGATGATCGCGTCGGGCTTGAGGTTGTTCCAGTGGCGGAGCTCCGCCATCGAGACGCCGAGCTTGGCGGCCACCTTGCCGAGGGTGTCACCGCGCTTGATGTCGTAGTAGCCCGTCCACTCGGGGCCCTTCTCGGCGGCCGCCACGGCGGCCTCGGGGCTGTCCTTCGCGAGCATCACGACGAGGGTGTCGCCGGCGCGGATGAGATCGGAGTGGCCGATCTTCTTCGGGTTCCAGCGGCGGAGATCGGCGACCGAGACGCCGTTGCGCGCCGCGAGGGTGGTGAGGTTGTCGCCCGGGCGCACCTCGACCTCGGTCGCGACGCGGTCGTCGCTGGCGGCCGCGGCCGCCAGGGGGGCCATCGTGAGCAAGGATGCGACCGCGGCGAGGGCGGCCACGCTCGAGAGCAGGGATCGGACCGTCACGGCAGCCGTCACTGTCATGCAGTTGACACGGTGTCAAGATTCAGCCGGGCACGGTCGCCGCGGAGGGGCGCGCAGTCGGCTTCGCGATGCTGGGGAGTTCAGTTCGCGGGGTATGACGTTCGTGTCATGGCGCACACGGTCCGGAGCCGGCCTGATAGGATGCTTGGCCTGTTCTGGGCGTGTGAAAACAGTGGGTTATGTAAATCGGACCAAAGTGGTCGAGATTGGCACGGTTGTCGCAGTTGTTGCGGGTGTGAAGCGCGGCACTCGAGCCCGACCTGGGCCCGGCTGGTCTTCATGAGTTCCTCCTGATGCTTTTTCGAGGCCGGTGGCGCATCGTCCGGCAAACGACTCCGCCACCGGCCTTTTTTTGTGCGGCTGATGGAATGCGCTCACTCGGCGGGCGCCTCGATGGAACGCCTCGCGCATCGCTGGCCTGGAAGGAGACCGCGGTGTGATGGCTATGCGAGACGATCACATGCGCTCGCTCCGGGGGCGCCCGGGATGAAACGCCTCGCTCATCCCACCGCGGACCTCGCTGCCGCTCGGCCCGCGGCGGGAGCCCTCTGAGCGAGGCGTTTCAGGCGCCCCCTACGCTCGCTTGTCGGTGACGGCCGGGAGCCCGGATCGTTGCGGGATCAGCGTTTGGCGCCGGGGGCGCCGGCGAGGAGCCAGCGCGTCAGGAGCGACAGCTCGTCGTCGGTGAGGTCGGGGTAGGGCGGCATCGCCTGGTCCCGCTGCTCGGCGGACATCGCGGCACCGAAGTAGGTCGGGTGGTTGGCGTCGCGGACGAGCGCGCGGACCCACTCGAAGCTCCCGTAGCCGGCGAGGTCGGGGCCGGCGATGCGGAGGTCGTAGGCGTCGGCGTCGAAGAGCGACTTGCCGGGCAGGTTGTGGCAGTCCGTGCACTGGCCGCGGAACACCTTACGCCCCTGCTTCAGCACCTCCGCGGAGGCGTCGCTCGGGTTCCCGAGGGAGCGGAGGTAGGCCACGAGCGCGTCGAGCTTCTCACCCTCGGCGCGGACGGGCTCCATCTTGCCGGCGAGGGCCGTCCCGCCGAAGAAGCGCGGGTCGTCGGGCGCCTTCAGGAAGGCGCGGAGCCGCTCCTCGGTGCCGAAGCCGAGGAGGCCCGGGCTCGGGTGCGTCGTCCCGTCGTGACAGTCCGCGCACCCCTTCTCGCGGTAGAGCCGCTGCGCCTCGAAGAAGACGATCCGCCCCGACGGGTCGATGCCACCGAGCGCCGCCAGCTCCGAGGCGCGCTCCGACGCCTCGCGCACCTCGACCCGGGACTTCTGGTAGGTCTCGTCGTTGGCGTCCTTGATCAGGGCCGCGGCCGTCAGCCCGACCGCCCCGACGATGAGCGCGACATACGGGATCAGCACGCGCTTCGCGGGGCCGCGGTTCGCGTCCGCGCGATCGTCGCGGGCCCGGTCGAGGGCCGGCACGGCGAAGAGGAAGACGATCGCGAGCGTCGGCAGGACGAAGGTCCCGATCAGCACGAGCGGCCCGTCGAAGAGCTTCAGCAGCTCGAAGAGCCCCATGAAGTACCACTCGGGGCGCGCCTGGTACGCGCTCGACGGGTCGGCGGGCGCCTCGAGGCCGACGCCCACCAGGATCCCGATGGCGAGCAGGGCGCCGAGGAGGAGCCCGGACATCACCGCGATCCGCACGGCCTGGTAGGGCCAGAAGGTCACCGTCGGCGGCGCCGGCGCGGCGGCCTTGCGCGGGCGCGCCTTCGTGCCGTGGCGGAGGTGCAGCGCCACGTGCACCACGGTCAGGAGCCCGAGCACCCCCGGCAGGAGCATCGCGTGTAGGCCGTAGAGCCGCGTCAGCGACGCGGTGGTCAGCTCCGAGCCGCCGATCATCAGCTCGCGCAGGGCGTCCCCGCCGGGCGTCTCCGAGATGATGCCGGTCGCGACCCGCGTCGCCCAGTAGCCCTTCTGGTCCCACGGGAGCATGTAGCCCGTGAGCCCGAGCCCCAGCACCACGAGCAGCATCAGCACGCCGAGGATCCAGTTGATATCCCGCGGGGCGCGGTAGGCGCCGTAGAGGAGCGTCTGGGTCATGTGGACGAGGGCGAGGATGATGATCGCCGACGAGCCCCAGTGGTGGACGCCGCGGACCACGCTGCCGAGGAGCATCTGGTGCTCGATGGCCCAGACGCTCCCCCAGGCGGTCGTGGTCGCCGGCGAATAGGTCGTCGCGAGGGCGAGCCCGGTCACGACCTGGATGAGGAAGGCCATCACCACCAGGGCGCCGGTGCTGTTGGCCACGCGCGCGCCGGGCAGGGAGCGGGCGCCGAAGCGGCGGAGGAGCGCGCCGAGGCCGGTGCGCGCCTCGAGGGCATCGCGGAGGCGGGCCATCAGGCGATCTCCTCCTGCGCGGCGGTGCCCGGGCGGTACCGCACCCAGCGGACCTCGACCGCGTCGCCGCGGACGCGCCAGCTCAGGGCGTCCATCGGGCGGGGCGCGGGGTTCGGCGAGGCGCCGGCGTCGGCGGCGAGGCTGCCGTCGCGGGCGAAGGCGGCGCCGTGGCAGGGACACTGGAAGCGGTCGCCGTCCGCGCGGTAGCCGATCGCACAGCCGAGGTGGGGGCAGACGCCGCTCAGCACGGCGAGCTCCGTCTCGCCGGTCCGCTGCACGAAGACCGAGCCGACGGGCGCGTTCTTGACCGTCATCCAGGCGTCGTGCTGGTCGGCCCGCAGGACGATCCGGGTCGGCGGGCCCCCGACGGGGAAGGCGCTCAGCGGGCCGACCCGAAACCACCGCTCCCCGGCGGCCCCGGGGCCGTCGCTCACGAGCGGGGTCAACACCATCGCGGTCGGGGCGGCCAGCAGCCCGGCGCCGACGCAGGCGCCGGCGCCCACGGCGGCGCGACCGAGGAAGCGCCGACGCGAGAGGTCGCGCGGCGCGTCGGGGACGGGCGGGTCGTTCGTCGGGCGGTCGGCCAAGGGCTCTCTCCTCGCGCCGGCCCGGGGCTGGAGCGCGGGCGGCGACGACGGTGCGGTAGGGCTTACGCGGCGGTGGCGCGGTCAGTTACCGCCCACGCGCGCCGCGGGCGGGGTCGGGTCCTCGGGGGAGCCGCCGCACGCCTTCGGCGGCTCGGTGCACGCGTTGGCCGGCCCCGTGTCGGGGTAGGCGGCCGACGTCTCGATGTAGCACTTGATGGTGTCGTGCCAGGCGTCCTGGACCTCGTCCTCGATGACGACGCGGTTGTAGCAGCCCCAGGCGCAGCACTCGGGGTCGGCGCCCTGGGGCAGCTCCTTGCAGCGGTCCATGTAGTCGCAGTAGCTGCGGCAGAGGTTGGCCTCGCTGGCATACTGGCCCTCGACCGTCTTGTCCCAGTCGCACAGCGCCGGGTCGACGGGCTCCTTGCCCTGGAAGCTCGGCGCCGCGCACACCTTGGTGTTGCCGAGGGCCGGGTAGAGCGGGTCGCCGAGGTACTTCGGGACGTCGCAGGCCTCCCAGGCCGGGTTGCCGTCGGTGCAGTCGCGGACGCTGACGCAGCGCGGCAGGCAGAGTTGGGTCAGGTCGCCGATGAAGGGGCCGACCGCCGGGTTGGGGAGGTCGTCGAAGCTGACGCAGAGCGAGGCGCCCTCGGCCGCGTCGTCTCCGGCCGGGCAGGGCTCCCACGCGCTGTCGCAGGCGCGGGTGCAGAACGGCGTCCCGTACTCGCTCTCGAGGCAGACGCCGGCGAGGCAGTCGCCGCTCGTGCGGCACGGCCCGCCCAGGGCGGACTTGACGTCGCCGCCCGTGGTGTCGCCGCCGGAGCCGCCGTCGCCACCGCAGGCCGGCGTCAGGAGCAGGAGCGCCGCGCCGAGCGCGTACTGGAGGGGCCGCCGAGTGCTCTTCATGCGGTGCATCATAGCGCGCGGCCGGGGCCGGCGCGAGCCGGCGCGGGAACCGAGCACAGGTGATTGTCCTGGAGCGCCGGGGCCGGTAGGTTCTGCCCATGCGCATCCAGTCGCCGGTCTCCGTCCTCCTCGCGTCCCTGCTCGTCGTCGCCGCCTGCGGTGACACGGTGAAGTACGTCGACTGCCCGCTCGGGACCTTGCCCCAGGGCTCGCAGTGCGTGCCGATCGGCGACGACACCGTGCAGGCGGCCGACACGCTCTTCCCCAACGACACGGTGACGCCCGTCGACACCGCGGCCGAGGACACCGCGCAGGACACCGCGACCGCGCCGGACACCGAGCCGGCCGACACCGCCGACACCGTGGCGGCCCCCGGCGGCGTCGGGGCGGCCTGCCTGAAGAACGCCGACTGCGAGGGCGGGACCTGCCTCGACTGGCGCGGCGGCTACTGCACGGCGCTCGGCTGCGACAGCGGCGGCTGCCCCGACGGCTCGACCTGCGTCGCCGCCGCCGGCGGCAACCACGTCTGCCTCCTCGACTGCGCCGGAGACGAGGACTGCCGGGCGGGCGGCGAGCAGGCGTGCAAGACCCTCCGCGACGGCAACGACGGGCCGCTCAACGCGCTCTGCGTCGGGGTCGACGCCGACGCCGCCAGCGTCGGCTCCCCGTGCGGCGACGCCACCGACTGCGCCGGCGCCGCCGCCTGCCTGGCCTCCTTCCCCGGCGGCTACTGCGGCGTCATCGGCTGCACCCCCGGCAGCTGCCCCGCCGGCTCGGTCTGCGTCGACGTCGACGGCGATCCGACCTGCCTCCGCTCGTGCACCAGCGACGCCAGCTGCGGCGGGACCGCGGGCGCCGAGCGCCGCTGCGGCATCCTCGAGCCGGTCGGAGGCGGCACCGCGGGCGTCTGCATCTCCGGCGCCGCGGTGGGCCCGGTGGGCGCCCCGTGCCTGAGCGACTTCGAGTGCGAGAGCGGCACCTGCCAGATCCTCGGCGACGGCGCCTGCGGGCAGACCGGCGGGCCGTGCTTCGTCGCCTCGGTCGCCACCGACTGCAACGGCGCCGAGTCCTGCCTCCTCAGCGCCGACAGCCGCACCGGGATCTGCACGCGGCCGTGCGGGCCCGGCTCCGCGAGCTGCCCCGACGGCTCCTTCTGCGTCTCCGACGGCACCGACTCGATCGCCGGCGCCTGCCGCCCGGTGTGCTCCTTCGGCGGCCACGAGTGCGACGCCGTGGACGGGCTCGCCTGCCGCTTCGGCATCCCGCTCTCCGAAGGCGCCCAGGGGCGCTACGTCTGCCGCCGGGAGCGCCCGCGCGGCTTCGGCTCCGCCTGCGTCAGCTCCGGCGACTGCCACTCGGGGAGCTGCCTCAAGCCGGCCGGCGGCGGCGCCGGTCTGTGCGTCGAGGCGTGCGTCGGCGACGGCTACTGCCCGTTCCCCGGGAGCTGCGTCTACGGCGACGACCCGACCTGCTACCCGGCGTGCTTCTCGGCCTCCGACTGCCCGAGCGGCTTCAGCTGCGCCGCGCCGTCGGGGAGCCCGCGCAACGTCTGCACGCCCGACTGAGCGGGCCCGGGCGGGCGCGACGGACGCGCTCAGTCGCTCGTGCCCTTGATGCCCATCGCCTTGGCCAGCCGCCCGTCGAGGATGCGGTCGGGCAGGAGCTTGCGTGCCCACAGCCACGCCGCGGTCCGGCGCGTGACGGCGTAGCGCGGGCGCGGGTGCGGGGAGGCGAGGGCGCGGTGGATGACCTCGGCGACGTCCCGCGGGGTGGCGGCGGTCTGCTCCAGCTCGCGCAGCACCTCGCCGAGGGAGCGCGCCACGCCGGCGTAGGGGCTCGCCTCGCCGACCCCGGCGAGGGCCTGCTCGATGCGGTCGGCGGTCGCCGCGACGACGCCGCGCCGGACGAGCCCCGTCTCCACCAGCACGACGTCGACCCCGAAGGGGCGCAGCTCCAGGCGGAGGGCGTCGCAGAGCCCCTCGAGGGCGTGGTGGCTCGCCGAGAGCATCGCGCTGAGCGGGAGCGCCACCCGGCCGGCCGCCGACGACACGCACAGGAAGGTCCCCGTCCCTTGCGCGCGCAGGACCGGCACCGCCCGCCGCATGAGCGTCAGCGGCCCGAAGGTGTTGACGGCGAAGACGCGCTCGATGGTGGCGTCGTCGAGCTCCTCGAGGGCGCCGAAGTGCGTGGCGATGCCCGTGTGCACGATCGCGTCGATGCGCCCGTAGAGATCGTGCATCCGCGCGATCGCGCGGTCGCACGACGCCGGATCCGTCAGATCCAGGCGATGCAGCTCGATGAGCCCTCCGCGCATCGTCTCGCGCGGCATGTCCTCCATCCCGCTCAGATCCGCCGCGCACGCCAGGACGCACTCGCCGAGGTCGGCGAGCAGGAGCGCCGTGGCGCGGCCGAGGCCGTCGCGGGCGTCGGTGACCAGCACGGTGCGGCTGCCGCGAGGTGGGACGTGGGTGGGGCTCATGGCGTCCATCATCGCCGACCGCACCGGTCGGATCCACGTCACGCGTGACCCGGACGCCGGTTATCGCTACCTTGCCGTCGGTGTGAAGCGCGCTCGCTCCCAGAACCGGGCTCTCCTCGTCGCCCTCCTGCTCGCCCCCGCGTTCGGCGCCGTGGGCTGCTTCGAGGGGGGCGCCCTCGACGCCGTCGGCGCCGACGGCGTGATCCCGAACGACACCGTGATCGCGCCCGACGATACGGCCGTCCTCGACACGCTGCCGCCCGAGGACACCGGCACGGTGGTCGAGACCGACACCCTCGTGATCGACACCCTCGGCGGGGACACCGCGCAGGACACGACCGATACCGTCGTCGCGGACACGGCGAGCGCCGACACCGTCGAGGTGATTCCCTGCCTGACCGTCTCGGACTGCGTCGGGATCGCGGCGCCCGACGACAAGTGCGCCGGGACGATCGGGTGCGTGGACTACCAGTGCGTCGCCGACCCCAGCACGGCGGTCGTCTGCCCCGACGACGGCGACGCGTGCACCGCGGAGGCGTGCGATCCGGCGACCGGCCAGTGCTTCAGCGCCGACATCTGCGTCTGCGTGCCGGCCGGGACGCTGAGCTGCGGCGTCCCCGTCAACTACACGACCGGCGCCGCCGGCGAGACCGAGGTCGTCGACGGCTACAGCTGCGGCGGCGTCGGCTCGACGAACACCGGCCCCGAGCGCGTCTTCAGCTTCTCCGTCCCGACGGCGCAGCGCGTCCGCCTGACCGCGACGGCGACGGCGGGCAGCCTCGGCGGCGTCTGGGTCGTCCCGTTCAGCGCCGGCGACTGCGCGGCCGACGGCTGCCTCGCCGGGAGCGCGGGCGAGACGGTGCTGCTCGACGCGCCGGGGAACACGCCCCTGGCGGTGGTCGTCGAGCACCTCTTCGGCGGCTTTCCGGTCACCCTGACCGCCGAGTGCGGGATCACCACCGAGACGCGCTGCAACGACGGCCTCGACGACGACGGCGACGGCCTGACCGACTGCGCGGACGGCAACTGTACGGCCGACCCGGCGTGCGTGGTGACCCCGACCACCGAGATCTCCTGCGTCAACAGCGTCGACGACGACAAGGACGGCAAGACCGACTGTGACGACGCCGACTGCGCCGGCTACCCCGCGTGCATCGTCGTCACGCCGGAGAACTGCACCGACGGCGTCGACAACGACGGCGACCTGCTCGCCGACTGCGCCGACTCCGACTGCGCGAGCGCCTCGGTCTGCCTCGAGCCGTGCATCAACATCAACGGGCTGAACGCGTACTGCAACTTCGGCCAGGGCATCGGCAACGGCGGCGGCTACGCCAACATGAGCCACTACTACGGGTGCCCGGGCGCGCCCACCTCGCCGGCCAAGGAGGTCATCTACCCGTTCCTCGCGCAGGGGACGGGGCTCGTGACCGTCACGATCGCGTGGTCCGGCGTCAACGTCCTCCATCTCTACGTGCTCGAGGACAAGGGGCAGGGCTGCGGCGGCTCCGGCTGCATCGGTCACGACGCGCACTCGGTCACGTTCAGCGCCATCGCCGGCAAGCAGTACTTCATCGTCATCGACGGCCAGAACAACAACGGCGTGTTCAACCTGCACATCGACTGCAACTTCTGAGCACGGCGGGTCGCGGCGGGCCTCCTCGCACGGAGCTTCCTCCTGACGTTCGCCTCGGCAGGGGTTGCATCGGAGGGCGCGAGGTCTGACAATGCGAGCTGGTTACAAATGACTCCGGGGGTGTGGGGATTGTAACCAGCGCGGTCGGCCGGCTCGAGGTCGACCGCGGTGGTGCGCATTGCCGGCGACTCCCCTCAGAGGAATCATGTTGTCCATGGCAGCCTCTTCGACTCTCCCCACGCTCTCGCGCCTCGTCCCGCGCGTCGACCCGCGGCAGAGCGGTGCGCGCGTCACCTGGGTGGTGGCGCCCGCCGGCTATGGCAAGAGCGCGCTCCTGAGCGAGCTCACGGCGGCCGCCGCCGGCGCGGGCCGGGCCGTCGCCCAGGTGTCGGTGGCGCACTGCGAGGGGCACCTGGGGCTCTTCCTCGACGCGCTCGCGCGGGCGCTGCGGCAGGCCCTGCCGTCGGTGGACGTGCGGCCGCTGCTCGCCGGCACCGGCGGGGTCCACGGCGAGGCCTGGTTGAGCGAGGCCCTCGACGCGGTCCTCGGCGGCGAGGGGCTCCTGCTGCTCCTCGACGACGCCCACGTGCTCGCCCACGGCGAGCCCCTCACGCGCC
>SBGO01000428.1 GCA_006226565.1 Deltaproteobacteria bacterium
TGGCGACGGCGCCCCGCTCGCCCTCGCGGCGGCCCTCCTCGGCCTGCTCGCCCTCGCGCGGCGGCGCCGGAACGCCTGAGAGCGACGCGGGGGCGACCCTCCCGGTCGCCCCCCCGACGCCCCCCTCCGTTCCCCTCCAGGATCGCGCTCACCAGCGTGTGACGCGGGGTTCGCGACAATCTGCCGCAGGACCGGCGATTGCGACCCTCCAGGGCCGAGCGTAACCTCGGGATGTTCTCGTAGCGCGGTGCAGCAACCGCCAGGCCGGGCGGCACCGCACACGCCGGGACGGGAACCGCTGGGCAGTTCTGTTTCCTTCCTGGTTTTTCAGGCCTCGCCGAGCAGCCCGCCCCGCGCTGCCGCCCGGCCCATTCTCGCGCACTGGCATGGCGCCGCGGCTCACGCGGCGTCTCCCCACCGGGGCCGCGGCGCACCCGGGGGCACTTGGACGCATTCAGAGGCGGTCGTCGGTGAATCCCGCACACTCCGACCGCGTCGTGTCCCCCCCTCGGCCGTCGCGGCCCGGTGTTTCGCCCCGGGCCGCGCCCGCGCGCCCGGAACGACCTGGGCAGGCCGGCGGGACTTCTCGGTTTTCAACTCGGGCGTGACGATCTAGGGTCCCCTCTCCCCAAGCACCGAAGGGACCCACCCATGAACCTGCCGTTCCCGCGCCTGGCGCCGGCGGTGGCCGCCTCGTTGGTGGCGCTGCTCGCGCTCTCCGCCTGCCCCTCCGACAGCGATCCCGGCACCGACACCACGACGGCCGACACGCTCGACGGGGACACCGCCGAAGACACGACCACGGTCGAGGACACGGCGACGGTCGAGGACACGGCGACGGTCGACGACACGGCGACGGTCGACGACACCGCGGCCGAGGACACGGGCGGCGACACGAGCGGCGGGTGCACGAGCGCCTGCGACTGCCCCCAGGGCACCGCCTGCATCGGCGGCGCCTGCGCCCACGGGGCCCCGGCGGTCTTCTGCTGCGAGAAGGAGGGCTGCCTCGGCGGCCTCGACTGCGAGAACGCCGACGGCAGCCATGCGCTCTGCGGCGTCGACACGAGCCCGCTCTACGGGACGATCCTCATCAACGAGATCCTGACCGACGGCGAGACCGACGGCGACCCCAACGGCGACGGCGAGTTCCCCGACGCCGTCGGCGACGAGTTCGTCGAGCTCGTCAACGTGAGCGACGGGCCGGTGAGCCTCGACGCGATGACGCTGGTCGAGACGACGCTCCCCAACTTCCCGCGGCACACCTTCGGCGACGGCACGACCCTCGCCGCGGGCAAGGCCTACGTCGTCTTCGGCGGCGGCACCGCCCCCGACGACACCGCCGGCGCGACCTTCGCGGTCGCCAACGCGCAGGATCCGGGCACCCCCTTTGGCCTCTCCCTCGACAACGACGGCGACACGCTGTCGCTCCTCGACGCCGACGGCAAGGTGGTCGCCCGCTTCAGCTGGGGCGCCGACGCCCGCTACGAGGCCCTCGGCGACGAGTCCTACACCCGGAGCCCCGACCTCACCGGCGACTTCCTCCCCCACTCGCAGGCGACCCAGGAAGCCGGCGCGATCTTCTCCCCCGGCACCCGCATCGACGGCTCGAGCTTCTAGGAGGCCCCGATGAACCCGCGCACCCTGCTCCCCCTCGCCCTCCTCCTCGTCGCCCCCGCCTGCTCCGAGGGCCCCGCCGCGACGCCCGCCGCCGGAGACCTCGCGACCGTCCGCCTCGCCGCCACGGCCAGCGTCCCCGGGGACTACGCCACCGTCTCCGAGGCCGTGGCCGCCGCGGCCGCCGGCGACACCATCGCCATCGGCGCCGGCACCTTCACCCTCGGCGGCGAGCTCGTCGTCGACAAGGCCCTCACCTTCACCGGCGCGGGCCGCGGCAGCACGACCCTCGTCGGCGGGGTCCACGCCACCGCCGCCCTCACGATGACCGACCTCCGCATCGACGGCGACGGCGCCGACTGCGTCGCCACCTCGAACGACCTCGACCTCGAGCGCGTCGACCTCGTCGACTGCGACACCGCGGTCACCGCCTCGGGCTCCGACGCGGTGATCCTCGCCTCGGTCCTCGCCTCCGGCGCGCGCGGCGCCGGCGTGATCCTCTACGACGTGGACGCCGCCGCGATCGAGAACGTGATCGCCGCCTTCAACGGCGGCGAGGGCCTCGTCATCGACAACCTCGTCGCCCCGTCCTCGGTCGACATCGTCAACAGCCTCGTCTTCGGCAACGGCTTCGGCGGCGACAGCTTCTGCTTCGACTTCCCGAACCTGTGCGGCGCGCTCCGCGTCGACGCCTCCGACAACGTCGTCATCGCCAACACCATCATCAGCTCCAACTACTACGGGCTGAACTGCTCCGACGACTGCCTCAACGACTACAACATCGTCTGGGGCAACTTCGTGAACTACCAGCGCGCCGCGACCGCCGGCGCCCACAACAAGAACCTCGACCCGCGCCTCAAGAAGCCGACCGAGGGCGACTTCACGCTGCTCTTCGACTCCCCCGCCGTCGACGCCGGCAGCACCGGCCTCGGCGCCACCACCGACTTCGCCGGCAAGCCGCGCCCCATCGGCGACGCCAGCGACATCGGCCCCCACGAGCTCGGCACCCCGGCCGCCGCCGTGCAGGTCGCGATCACCGAGGTCATGGCCAACCCCCTCGACGAGGCGAGCGGCGAGTACGTCGAGCTCTACAACGCCGGCGCGAGCGCGGTCGACGTGGCCGGCTGGATCCTCGACGACGGCGACGCGACCGACGCGCTCGCCGGCTGGAACGGCGGCGCCACGACCCTCCCCGCCGGCGGCTACGCCGTGGTGCTCGACCCCGACTACCCCGGCGCCGTCTACAGCATCCCGCAGGACGCGGTGCTGCTCACCGTCGCGAGCACCTCGACCCTCGGGAGCGGGCTCTCCAACAGCGACCCGATCCGCCTCCTCCTCGACGACGGCGTGACCGTCGTCGACAGCTACAGCTTCCCCTTCGACGCCGGCAACGGCATCGCCGTCGAGAAGGAGAACCTCGAGGACGGCGACCTCCCCGGCAACTGGGTGCCCTCCCCCTGCGGCCAGAGCCCCGGCGCCGAGAACTGCGCCGGCCAGCCGGTCTCGACCGGCACCCGGATCCTGGTCGGCATCAACGAGATCATGGCCAACCCGACCGACGAGGCCACCGGCGAGTTCATCGAGCTCCTCAACTCCGGCAGCGACCCCGTCGACCTCGCCGGCTTCGTCATCAGCGACGGCGACGCGAGCGACACCCTCGCCGGCTGGCAGGGCGGCTCGACCGTGCTCGCCGCGGGCCAGTACGCGGTCATCCTCGACCCCGACTACGCCGGCGGCTACACCATCCCCACGGGCGCCCTCCTCCTGACCGTCGCCTCGACCACGACCCTCGGCAACGGCCTCGCCAACACCGACCCCATCTCGCTGACGACCCCCAACGGCCTCCAGGTCGTCGACAGCTACACCCACCCCTTCAACGCCGGCGACGGCCGCTCGGTCGAGAAGCTCGACCCGGGCCTCATCGACCTCGCGTCGAACTTCCTGACCTCGACCTGCGCGAGCGGCTCCTCCCCCGGCGCCCCGAACTGCGTCACCCAGGACGGCACGACCCCCACCACGGTGGCCGACCTCTTCATCACCGAGGTGATGGCGAACGCCCTCGACGAGGACACCGGCGAGTTCGTCGAGATCTTCAACTTCGGCGACGCCCCGGTCGACCTCGCCGGCTTCCGCCTCTCCGACGGCGACAAGGAGGAGCCGCTCCAGGCCTTCTCCGCCGGCGGCAACACCGTCGTCCCGTCCCTCGGCTACGCCGTCGTCCTCGACGCCGAGTACGCCGGCCAGTACACCATCCCCGGCGGCGCCGTGCTGCTCCGCACCCCCGACACGACGATCGGCTCGGGCCTGTCGACCGACGACCCGATCACGCTCCGCGCGCCTACCGGCGCCGCGGTCCTCGCGAGCTTCTCCTTCCCGTTCAACCCCGGCAACGGCGTCTCCGCCGAGCGCGTCGACCTCTTCGTCGGCGACGTGCCGCAGAACTGGGTCGCCTCGCCGTGCAACGCCTCCCCCGGCGCCGACAACTGCGCCTCGGAGACCACCACCCCGAGCGGCGCGCCGGTCTCGACGACCTCGATCGTCATCAGCGAGGTCATGGCCAACCCCATCGACGAGGCCACCGGCGAGTTCATCGAGCTCTTCAACGCCGGCCCCGTCGGCGTGGACGTGGCCGGCTGGCAGCTCAGCGACGGCGACGCCTTCGACACCCTCGTGGCCTGGAGCACCGGCACCACCGTCATCGGCCCGGGCGAGATCGCGGTCATCTTCGACCCCGACTACGCCAACGACTACGTGGTCGGCGCCGGCACCGTGCGCCTCAAGGTCGGCAACAGCACCCTCGGCAACGGCCTCACCACGACCGACACCATCACCCTCTACGAGGCCGACGGGATCACGGTCGTCGACACCTTCAGCTTCCCCGCGAACCCGGGCAACGGCCGCTCGATGGAGAAGGTCACGCTCACCGCCGGCGACTCGGCGGACAACTGGGCGGCGGCCTCGTGCGAGGCGAAGACCGACACGGCCAAGGGGCCCTACTACGCCTCGGCCGGGCGCCGGAACTGCGTCGACCCCTACGGCGGCATCAGCGGCACCAACACCCTCGGCCAGACCTGCCCCTACGGCGCCTCGGACTGCCTGAGCGGGCTGTGCGCCATCGATCTCACGACCTTCGGCACCTTCTGCACCGAGGACTGCTCGAGCGCGGCCTGCCCCGCGGGGCTCACCTGCACCGAGATCAGCGACATCAACTACGCCAAGGTCTGCGTGCCCGAGGGCGGCGGCGCCATCCCCGACGTCGTCATCAACGAGCTCCGCTACGACTCCGAGGGCTCGGACACCGAGGTCTTCATCGAGCTCGAGGGCGCGCCCGGCACCATCCTCGACGGGCTCACCCTGGTCGGCATCAACGGCGCCGACGGCAAGGTCTACACGACCATCAACCTGACCGGCCAGATCCCGTCGGACGGCTACTTCGTCGTGGCGCACCCGAGCGCGACGGGGGCCGTCCTCGCCAACGCCGACCAGCTGACCAGCAAGGTCGACTTCCAGAACGGCCCCGACAGCGTGCAGCTGCGCCAGGACAACCTCATCCTCGACGCCCTCGGCTACGGCGACTTCGGCGCCGCCTTCTTCGGCGGCGAGGGCGCGGCCGCGGCGGACCCCGAGGGCGACGCCGGGCAGAGCCTCCAGCGCTCCCCCGACGGCGGCGACAGCGACAACAACGCCGCCGACTTCGTCGCGGCCACGCCGACCCCCGGCGCCGCCAACTGAGCCTCGCGCCAACCGGCCGAAGACGCAGATAATCTCTGCGTCTTCGGCCATCTACGCCGGGCGCGTCGGGCGCGCTGTGCGGCTCGAACCCGCCCCGGACCGACTTGCCGGTGGCGCCGAGCCCCATTAGTGTCATCAGTCTCACGTGGTTCGGCGCTGACCGTCGGGGGTCCATCCCCCTCCGACGGCCTGGACCCGCGGTGCGGCCCCTCCGCACACGCGCCGTGCGTCGTATTGGCTCAGGGCCGATACGGAGCTCCGTGAGAGCCCCCGTGAGAGCCCCCTGGCCCTCTTCGACCCACAGGAGCGATGCATGAAGATCCTCTCGCGATCCCGACTTGCTCAGGCCGCGCTGGGCCTGTCCCTGCTGCTCACGCCGGTGGCGGCCGGCGCGCAGCCGATCCACCTCGCCGACGCCGAAGTGGTCGCGCCCGCGCCGACCGCGTCGAGCATGCAGATCTTCGTCAAGACGCTGACGGGAAAGACCATCACCCTCGACGTGGAGGCGGACGACACGATCAGCAACGTGAAGGAGAAGATCCAGGACAAGGAGGGCATCCCGCCCGAGCAGCAGCGCCTGATCTTCGCCGGCAAGCAGCTCGAAGACGACCGCACCCTCGCCGACTACAGCATCGAGAAGGAGTCGACGCTGCACCTCGTGCTGCGCCTCCGCGGGGGCTGAGGCGGGGTCCTCGAGGGACGCGCAGCGGCGACCGCGACGACAACGCGGTCGACCTCGTCGCGGCACACCCACCCCGCACACCGCCAACCGGTCCCCGCGCGGTGGCCGGAGATGTAGAGCATCACTGCATTTTCGGCCATCGTGCCGGTGACATCGCCGACCGCCTGTGACACCTTCCTGGTGCAGCGCGGGAGCCACCCCCGCGAAGTCCCCTGAAATGTGGAGCGCTCCCCAATGAAGCACCTCTCCCTGCGTGCGATCCCGTCCCTCGCCCTCGTCGCCCTGCTCGCCACCGCCGCCCAGGCGGACACCCTCGGCCCGACCCAGCAGAGCGAGCGCGGCTACATCACCAACCTCTCCAAGGGGCTGATGGAGGTCGGGCTCGACAGCCTGATCGTGTGGACGAGCCGCAGCCTGACGGTCAACGACATCGAGACGTCGTCGTCGGAGATGACCCTCAGCGTCGGCCCGACGTTCCGCTACTTCGTGATCGACAACCTCGGCGTGGCGCTCAACGTCAACGCGCTGGTGACCCGCCGCAACCCGGGCACCGAGGCCGTCACCGAGATGGGCGTCCTCGCGCTCCTCGACGTCGACTACTACCTCAAGCTCGGCAAGGGCATGTTCTTCAAGCCCGGCGTCGGCGCCGGCGGCCTCTTCAAGACCCGCAGCGAGCCGATCGACCCGGCCAACCCGTCGATCAAGCAGAGCTTCAACACGACCGGCGGCGCCTTCCGCGTGCAGCTCGGCTTCGTGTACTACACCTCGCCGAAGTTCAACCTGAAGGCGTGCCTCGACTTCCTCGGCCAGTTCGGCACGACCAAGTCCGACAACGTCCCCGACCAGAGCCTCTTCCAGATGGACCTGGGCTGGAACGTCGGCGCGGCCTACGTCTTCTGAGCTGCGGCCGGGCTCCCGGCACCCGGACGAACGAAACGAGGCGGTGTCCGACACCGCCTCGTTTCGTTTCGGGGTCCCGAAGCCGCGCGGCCCCGCCGTCGCGGCTCAGGGGGTGATGCGCTTCTTCGAGGTGACGAGGTCGCCCATCCCTCGGATGACGACGTCGGCGATGCGCTCGATCATCGGCCGGTCGAGGTTGTCGAAGACGTCGGTCGGCCGGTGGTGGTTCTCGCCGGGCGCCATGAAGCGGTAGGCGGGGACGTCGGAGACGTAGAGGAAGGCGCAGTCGTCGCTCGCGCACTCGCCGCCCCAGTCGACCGGGACGACGGGGAGCGTGGCGGCGCCGGTCTCGTCGCCGAGGAAGCGCGCGAGGTAGTTGTTGGCGTCGACGTTCGAGAGGTACGGGCCCTCGGTGCCGCCGATGTAGTCGAGCTGGATCATCAGCCGCGTGTCGGCCAGCGGGAAGAGCGGCTCGCCGTAGTAGGTGTAGGTCAGCGAGCCCCAGAGCCCCTGCTCCTCGGCGCACCACAGGGCGACGACCAGGGTGCGCGCGGGCTCGAAGGCGGGAGATTCGGCCAGGCGCGCGGCGGTCTCGAGGGCGACGGCGGCGCCCGAGGCGTTGTCGGAGGCGCCGTTGAAGATGGCCCCGTCGGCGCCGACGCCGAGGTGGTCGTAGTGGGCGCCGAGGACGACGACCTCGGAGCCGACGCGCTCGTCGGTGCCCGGGAAGATGGCGAAGACGTTGTTGCAGGTGGCGTGGGCGTGGGTCGTGCCGCGGAGCTCGAGGCGCACCCGGCGCTCGGCGTCGAAGGGCGTGGGGTCGGCGACCAGCGCGTCGGGGGTGCGCCCGACCAGGCGCGCGACGGCGTCGAGGTGGACGAAGGCGACCGGCAGGTCGGCGGCGAGCAGCTCGGGGTGGAGGGCGCCGTACTTGTCGGTGGCCGCGAGCTCGGTCTCGACGCCGCGCTCGCGGTCGTAGCTCGCGTCGCTCCCGGCGGGGACGAAGACCAGGGCCACCGCGCCGCGCTCGGCGGCGGCGTGGATCTTCTGGTCGAGGCGCCCCTCGACCTCCCGGCTCAGCCCGGCGCCGGGCGGGACGTCGGTCAGCGCGACGACGACCTTGCCGGTCACGTCGAGGCCAGCGTAGTCGTCGTGCGTCCCGGCGACGATGCCGTAGCCGGCGAAGACGAGCGCGCCCTCGCCGACGCCCGAGCCGGAGAAGTCCACCTCGCGGTAGTCGGCGAAGTAGGCCAGCCCGTCGAGGACGGCGCCGTCGGCGTCGACGACGGCGAGCTCGGTGGGCGTGCCGACCTCGAAGAGCGGGAAGGTCGCCTGCTGCCGGCGGACCTCGGCCCCGGTGGCGGCGAGGAAATCGGCGATGTAGGCCTCGGCGCGGTCGCCGCTCGGCGTCCCGGTGAGGCGGCCCTCCATCTCGTCGGCGGACAGGTCCCGGAGGAGCTGGGTGAGGCGGGCGACGTCCGGGCCGTCGGGGAGGGTGGCCGGGCCGGTGTCGGCGGCGCTCGTGTCCGCGACGAGGCTGTCCGCGGCGGTCGTGTCGAGCGGGAGGGCGGTGTCCTCGCCCGGGACGTCCTCGTCGCCGCCGGTGTCCGCGGCGACGCTGGTGTCTCCTGCGTCGTCGTCGGGGGTCGCGCCGTCCCCGCCGCAGGCGGCCGCGCCGACCCAGAGCCCGAGCGCGAGCAGCGCCACCGGCCAGCCTCCCATCGCTATCGTCGCGCAACGCATCATCGACCGCCTGTCGCGAGGTTCGGAGCAGAGCGTAGGGGGGCGCCCGCACGCCCGATACGCGATTGTTGCTATCCCGCCTTTCCGGAAATTGCGCCCGCCCGGCGCTCGTGCCGCCAGCGGCTCGGGGCCTGCCCGTAGTGGCGCTGGAAGGCCTCGGTGAGCCGGCTCGAGGAGCCGAAGCCGACGTCGAGGGCGATGTGGGTGAGCGGCAGATCGGTCTCGAGGGCGAGCGCCGCCGCGCGCTCGACCCGGAGGCGCGTGAGGTAGGCGTAGGGCGGCAGGCCGTAGTGGCGCTTGAAGCGCCGGAGCAGGTGGTAGCGGCTGAGCCCGGCGACGGCGGCGAGGCCGTCGAGGGTGTGCTCGCCGGCGAGGTCGGCCCGGAGGCACTCCTCGACCCGGCGGAGGCGTCGGTCGGGGCCTCCGTCGCGCTCGCTCCCCGCCCGCGTCGAACGCGGCGCGTGGCGACGGAGGAGCGGCACCCAGATGGCGACGGCGAGGGCGTCGACGAG
>SBGO01000425.1 GCA_006226565.1 Deltaproteobacteria bacterium
GATGGCGTCGTCGTCGGCGCGCAGGGCGGCGAGGCGGGCCTCGCCACCGGGCTCGGCGGCGAGCCGGGCGGTGACGTCGCGCGCGCGCTCGGGATCGAGCTCGCCCAGCGCCAGCTGCTCGACGAGGAGCTGGGGGACGCGTTCGGTGTGGGTCGGTTCCTTCATGGGCCCTCCATCGCCTGGAGCTGCGCGCGCAGACCTCGGAGGCGCTTGCGGACGCCGGAGACCGACATCCCCACCTCGTGCGCGACCTCCTCGAGGGTCATCCCGTCGAGCAGGTGCATCACGGCGATGGTGCGCGTGCTCTCCTGCTGGCGCACGAAGAGGCGCGTCAGGAGGGTGCGCGCGTCGGCGCGTCGGTCGGTGTCCACGTCCATCGAGGCGATCCGGTTGAGCAGCTCCGCGTCGGGGTCCTCCGGGCGGCGTCGCCGCGAGCGGAGGCGGTTCAAGCAGACATTGGTCGCGATCCGGTAGAGGAGGCTGGAGAGGCCTTTGTCTTCGAGGCGTTCGCGGTGCACCAGCACCTGGACGAAGACGTCCTGCATGGCGTCGACGGCGCGCTCCTCGTCCCCGAGCAGCGCTCGGCAACGCCTGAGCACCATCGGCCCATAGCGCCGGTAACAGCTCTCCGCGTCGATGGCCAACGCCATCCTCCTCCGTCCCCGGGGTCGCGACCGCTGCAACACCGCCGCGCTCGAAAGGTGTCACTCTTATTTCACACCTCGGCCTAGCGAGCACCGGCTCACGGGTCGTCGCGCGTGGGTCCATGGCGCTTCGTTGCGCCGACGGCCCGCGGTGATCGCCGCGACGAGCGGGGGCTCAGGCGCCGTGCGCGTTCACGTGGTCCGTCACGCGCAGGCAGAGCCAGAGGCGGAGGTGGAGGAGCGCGGTCATGGGTCCTCCATCGGCCGATCGGCCGCCGGGCTGGAGGGGATTGATCGCGCGGTCGGGTGACGCCGGCGCCGCCGTGATTAGCCTGTCGCGACATGCGCGCAGGAGGCGGACGTGGACGGAGGCAGCGTGGAGTTCTGGCCCGAGCTGGGGCTGTTCGTGGTCAAGGCGGTCATCGTGGTGGTCGCCCTCGGGGCCATCATCGGGCTCGTGGCGCGGGCGGCCGCGCGCGGCGGCGGCGGGCACGAGGGGCGCGACCGGCTCGTCGTCAAGCGCCTCAACGAGCGCTACCGGAGGATGGCGCAGGCGGTGCGCGGGGCGCTCCTGCCGAAGCACGCGGCGCGGGCCGCGCTCAAGGACGACAAGAAGCAGGCGAAGGCGGAGCGCAAGGCCAAGGGCGCCGCGCTCGCCGCGCGGGTGGCCAAGCCGCGGGTCTTCGTCGTCGACTTCGACGGCAACGTGCGGGCGAGCGCCGTGACCCACCTGCGCGCCGAGATCACCGCCATCCTCGCCGTCGCGCGGCCGGGCGACGAGGTGGTCGTGCGCATCAAGTCGCCGGGGGGGCTCGTCCACGCCTACGGGCTCGCCGCCTCGCAGCTCGAGCGCGTCAAGGCGGCCGGCGTGCAGCTGACCGCGGTCGTCGACCTCGTCGCCGCGAGCGGCGGCTACATGATGGCCTGCGTCGCCGATCGGATCCTCGCGGCGCCCTTCGCCGTCGTCGGCTCCATCGGCGTGGTCGCCGGGATCCCCAACCTCAACCGCCTCCTCAAGCGCCATGACGTCGACTACGAGCTCCTGACCGCAGGCGAGTACAAGCGCACGCTGACGGTCTTCGGCGAGAACACCGAGGCCGGCCGGAAGAAGCTCCAGGAGGAGCTCGACCTCACCCACGCGCTCTTCAAGGCGTGGGTCGGGCGTCACCGGCCGGCGGTCGACCTGACGAAGGTCGCCACCGGCGAGCACTGGTACGGCACCCAGGCCCTCGAGCTGGGGCTCGTCGACGCCGTCGGCACCAGCGACGACTACCTCATGGCGAAGCTCGACGAGGCCGAGCTCGTCAGCGTCGCGCACAAGATCCACCGGCCCCTGGTCGAGCGCCTGTCGCGCGCCGCCGCCGCCACCGTCGACCGCGGCCTCGACCGCGTCGCGCAGCGGGCCATCGAGTCGCGCTTCCCGTGAGCGAAAGTGTGAAGTCGTGGGGTCTGACCCCATGACTTCACACTTTATCGTTGGGGCGCTGGGCTGGCGCGAAAAGTGTGAAGAAGTGGGGTCTGACCCCAGGACTTCACACTTTCTCGTCAGGCGGCGTCGAAGCCCTCGCGGTCGGGGATGTGACGCTCGAGGAGGCGGCTCTGGGCGGCGCCGCCGTCGCCCGGCGGGACCGGGCGGTAGCTTCCGTCCGGGAGCATCTGCCAGGCGTCGGTGGCGTCGTCGATGGACACCGTCAGCGCCTCGTCGATGACGCGCGCCTTGAGCCCCGGGTCGGTCACGCGCACGGCGGTCTCGACGCGCCGGAACATGTTGCGCGGCATCCAGTCGGCGCTCGCGATGAAGACGTGCTCCGCGCCCTCGCCGTGGAAGTAGAAGACGCGCGAGTGCTCGAGGAAGCGCCCGACGATCGAGCGCACCCGGATGTGGTCCGATACGCCGGGGACGCCGGGGCGCAGGGTGCAGATGCCGCGCACGACCAGGTCGATCGGGACCCCGGCCTGGGACGCGCGGTAGAGCGCGCGGATGAGGCTCGGCTCGTTGAGCGAGTTCATCTTCGCGATGATGCGCGCCTTGCGCCCCGAGCGGGCGGCGTTCGCCTCGGCCTCGATGAGGCGCTCGAGCTCGGTCGCCAGGGTGAAGGGCGCCGCGAGGAGCTGCTGCAGCGGCGCGAGGCGCCCGAAGCCGGTGAGCTGGCTGAAGACCTGGTGGACGTCCTCGCCGAGCTCGCGGCGCGCGCTCATCAGCCCGAAGTCGGTGTAGAGCAGCGCCGTCTTCGAGTGGTAGTTGCCGGTCCCGAGGTGGACGTAGCGGCGCAGGCCGTCGGCGTCGCGGCGCACGACGAGCAGCATCTTGGCGTGGGTCTTGCGCCCGACGATGCCGTAGACGACGTTGGCGCCGGCGTCCTTGAAGCGGGTGGCCCAGTCGATGTTGGCCTTCTCGTCGAAGCGCGCGCGCAGCTCGACGACGACCGTGACCTCCTTGCCCGCGAGCGCGGCGTCGACGAGCGCGTCGGCCACCGGCGAGTCCGAGCCCGTGCGGTAGAGGGTCATCTTGACCGCGAGCACGTCGGGGTCGGTGGCCGCCCGGCGCAGGAGGTCGAGGACCGGGTTGAACGACTGGTAGGGGTGGTGGAGGAGGATGTCCCCCTCGCGCAGCACCTGGAAGAGGTCGATGTCGCCGTGGAGGCGGCGCGGCATCGCCGGGACGAAGGGCGGGAAGTCGAGCCCGGGCATGTCGACGGTGCCGCAGAGCGCCGAGACGCGGTGGAGGTTCACCGGCCCGTGCACCTGGTAGAGCTCGTGCTCCTCGAGCTCGAACTGGTCGAGGAGGAAGAGCGCGAGCTCGCGCGGGCAGGTGTCGTCGACCTCGAGGCGCACCGCGTCGCCGAAGTTCCGCCGCGGCAGCTCGCCGGCGATCGCGTGGAGGAGATCGTCCACCTCCTCCTCGTCGACCCAAAGGTCGCTGTTTCTCGTGACACGGAACTGGTGGCAGCCCACGATGTCCATGCCTGGGAAGAGGGTCTCGATGTTGGCGTGGATGACCGACGACAGCAGCACGAAGTCCCAGCGCTCGCCGGCGACGCCGGGCGGCAGGCGGATCATGCGCGGCAGCGCGCGGGGGGCCGGGACGACGGCGACGCCGCCGTGGCGCCCGAAGAAATCCTCGCCGCGGACCTGGACGATGAAATTCAGGCCCTTGTTGACGATGTTGGGAAAGGGATGGCCCGGATCGAGGGCGGTCGGGGTCAGGACCGGGAGGACCTCGTCGTGAAAGAAGCTCGTGATCCACGCCCGCTGGCCCGCGGTCCACTCGCCGCGGCGCAGGACCCGCACGCCGTGGTCCCGCAGCTCGGGCAGGATCACGTCGTTGAGGAGCCGGTACTGCTCGCGCACCAGGCCGTGGGCGCGGACCGAGATCTCCTCGAGCGCCTCGCGCGCCGTGCGTCCGTCCGGGCCGCGGTAGCCCACGCCGTAGGTCGCCTGCTGCTTCACCGAGGAGACGCGGACCTCGAAGAACTCGTCGAGGTTGGTGCTCGAGATGGTCAGGAAGCGGAGGCGCGCGAGGAGCGGGGTGTCGACGCGGGTCGCCTGCCGGAGCACGCGCTCGTGGAAGCGGAGCAGGCTGAGCTCGCGGTTGAGGTAGAGCTCGGGGGCGTCGAGGGCCGGCAGCTCGGGCTCGGCGGGATCTTCGCGAACGCTCTCCACTCAAGCCTCCGGCGCCGTGGGACGTTAGATGAGGGAAGGCGCAACGCGCCAAGCACGCAGGGGATGATACCGTGAGCGATAGGAAAGAAAACGGTACCCGCGACCGAATTCCCATCGGGCCGCGTCACGCGCTCTCGCGCGCGACCACCGGCACCTTCCGCCGCGTCATGGCGGCCACGCGGCGCGCTCAGCTCGGACGTGTGGCGCGCCTCTTCGTCGAGGGCGGCTTCGGCTTCGTGCGCACCCACGACGGCGTGGTGGCCTACTTCGCTGCGGCCGACGTCGCGGACGGCGCCTTCGAGGCGCTCACCGTCGGCGAGCGCGTGCGCTTCGTGCTCGAGGGGGAGGGCACCCCCCACGCCGTCGAGATCGTGCCCGCGTAGGGGCGCCGCCGACGCTCAGAGGGCGAGCCCGGCCGGCGCCGGCCAGAGCTCGCCGGTCTTGAAGCGGCCGCGCTCGTCGCGCTCGAGGCGCGCCATGGCCACCTCGGCGTCGTGGGTGAAGAAGAGGCGGCCGCCGCGCGGGAGGAGGTCGTCGTAGAGCGCGCGCTTCTCGTCGATGAGGCGCTCGGGGTAGCGGTCGTAGCCCATCGTGATGGGGAGGTGGACCCACGGGCGCCCCGGGATGAGGTCGCCGGCGAAGACGATGGGGCCGTCGTCGCTCGGCACCTCGGTCAGGAGCAGCCCCGGGGTGTGGCCCTCGGAGTGGTGGAAGCGGTAGGCCGGGCCGAGCGCCTCGGAGCGGTCGCCCGAGACGACCTCGAGGCGACCGGTGCCCTCGAGGAGGGCGGGCAGCTCGGGGATGTAGGAGGCACGGTCGCGGAAGTGGGGCGCCAGCGCGCGCCGCCAGGCGCCGTCGCCGACGACGAAGCGGGCGCGCGGAAACAGGAGGCGCGCCGCCTCGCCCTCGCGCCAGGCGGTGAGGAGCCCGCCGGCGTGGTCGAAGTGGAGGTGGCTGAGCACGACGACGTCGACGTCCTCGTGGCGCGTCCCGGCGGCGGCGAGGCTGTCGAGCAGGACGTGGCCCGGCTCGACCACGCCGTAGCGGTCGCGGAGGTCGGGCGGGAAGAAGGCGCCGATGCCCGCCTCGAAGAGGACGCGGCGGCCGCTGTCCTCCTCGACCAGCATCGCCCGGCAGGCGAGCGGGATGCGGTGGCGGTCGTCGGGGGTGATCCAGCGCTCCCACAGCGCCCGCGGGGCGTTGCCGAACATCGCGCCGCCGTCGAGGCGCTGGCTGTTGCCGGCGATGGACCAGAGGCGGGCGGGGCGACCCGGGGCGGGGGCGGCGGTCGACATGGGCGGGATCTCCGGGTCAGCGCACGACGAGGGTGAAGCCCGCGGCGGCGAGGCGCGCGGTCTCCTCCTCGAAGTCGGCGCGCGTGAGCGGGTTGTCGTCCAGGAACTCCGGCGGGAACGAGAGCGTGAGCTGCTGGTCCTCGGCGGTGAGCGCGACGTCGGGCAGGGCCCGCCAGCTGCGGTTCCGGTTGAGGTGCACGGCGAGCCGGAGGAGGACCGCGAGGCGGCGCACCATCGGGAGCTCCGCCTTCTGGACCAGGTCGAGCTCGGGGCGGGCGAAGCGGCGCCGGTGGGTGGCGACGAGGGCGGCGAGCACGCGCTGCTCGTCCTCGGAGAAGCCGGGCATGGTCGACGCGGTGACGACGTACGCGCCGTGCTTGTGGTAGCCGTGGAAGGCGATGGCGAGGCCGATCTCGTGGAGGCGCGCGCCCCAGCGCAGGCAGTCCCGCGCCTGGCGGACCTGGTCGGCGGGGAACCACGTCCCGGCGACGTAGTCGAAGAGCGTCGTCGCGGTGCGCTCGACCCGGCGCGCCTGGTCGTCGTCGACGCGGAAGCGCTCGGACAGGTTGCGGATGGTCGTCTCGCGCACGTCCTGCTGCGCGTAGCGCCCGAGGAGGTCGTACATGACGCCCTCGCGCAGCGCGCCGCTGGCGGCCTGGAGGCTCTGCAGCGGGAGCGTCTTGAAGACGCCGTAGAGCACGGCGAGCCCCGCCGCGAGCACCGGGACGCGCGTCGGCTTCAGGCCCGGGAGGGTGAGCTTGTCGGTGTGGCCGATGTCGATGAGGGCGGTGCGGAGGCGTTTCAGGCCGCGCGCGGTGATCGGTCCCTCGGACCAGCCGTTCTCGCGCAGGACCAGCTGGATGGCGTTGATGGTGCCGGACGAGCCGACCGCGCGGTCCCAGTCGGCGCGGAAGTACGGCCCGCGCAGGCGCTCGAGCTCGAGGCGGGCGGCGATGACCGCCTTCTTGAAGCGCTCGCGGGTGATGCGCCCGTCGGGGAAGAAGCGCTTGGTGTAGCTGACGCAGCCGAGGTGGAGGCTCGTCAGGTGCTCGTGGTTGAGGCCGACCCCGAGGATGACCTCGGTGCTGCCGCCGCCGATGTCGACGACGAGCTGGCGCTTGCCGTCCTCGTGGGGCAGGTCGTGGACGACGCCGCGGTAGATGAGGCGCGCCTCCTCGTCGCCGCTGATGATCTCGATGGGGTGGCCGAGGACGGCGCTGGCGCGCTCGGTGAAGGCGCGCGCGTTCTTGGCGACCCGCAGGGCGTCGGTGCCGACGACGCGCACGGCCGCGGTCGGCGTGTGCTGGAGGCGCTGACCGAAGCGGGCGAGGGCCTCGAGGGCGCGGGTCTGGGCCGCCTCGTCGAGGATCTTGTCGGGGCCGAGCCCGGCGGCGAGCTGGACCCGGTCCCGCAGGCGGTCGACCATGGTCAGCGCGCCGTCGACGACGCGGGCGATGGCGAGGTGGAAGCTGTTCGAGCCGAGGTCGACGGCGGCGATGACGTCCGGCTTCGACGCGCGTTGCGGGGCGGCGGGCAGCATCGCGGGGACCTCCTGCGTCACGAGCGGGCGAAGCTGCGCAGGAGCCGCGGCGGCAGGAGCCACTCGAGCTTGCCGGTGACGGCGTCGCCCTCGAGGCTCAGCTCGACCGCGGCGGCGCCGCCCTTCTTCAGCCACATCGCGCGCGCGGGCGTGCCGAGCAGCTCGGCGAGCAGCGCGTCGAGGCCGGGGCCGTGGCCCACGCACAGGATGAGGTCGCGGCCGGCGGCCCGGACCTCGCTCCAGAGGTCCGCGGGGGAGGCCTCGGGGGCGAGCGCCTCGGACGCGCGGATGCGCTTCTTCGGGATGGAGAGCTCGGCGGCGACGATCTTCGCCGTCTGCATCGCCCGCAGGTACGGGCTCGACAGGATGAGCTGGGGCGTGACGCCGAGCGTGCGCAGGGCGCGGGCCGAGAGCTTGGCGCGGCTGGCCGCCCGGACGGTCAGCGGGCGGTCGGCGTCGGCCGGGCACAGCGGGTCGCCGCGGTCGACGGCGGTGCCGTGCCTCATCAGGACCAGCTGGGTCATGGCGCGCACCGCCCACGCGCAGTGGCGGCGGCGCTTCTCGGAGTGGTCGCTCGCGTCATCGTGTACCGCGGGCTACACTACACCGGCCCTCCCGGCAGCCCAAACGCGAAACGCCCGTGGACCAAGGACACGCGAAATGAGCCAGCACGAGCTCCAGCTCGACGCGGCGCGCCCGCTGCGCGACGCCCTCGACGCCGCCTTTCGAGACATCGTGGGCTTCGCCCGTGAGATGGTCGCGCTCGCCTCCGAAGAGCCCGAGCGTGCGGTGCACGACTACCGGCGGTCCCTGCGGCGCGCGCGGGCGATGGTCGCGCTGACGGCGCCGGCGCTGTCGCCCCGCGCCTACGGTTGGGTGGCGAGCTCGCTCAAGGCGGCGTTTCAGGACACGGGCGAGCTGCGGGACCACGGCGTGCTGCTGCCGGTGCTCGCCGAGCTGGCCCCCGCGCTGAGCGATCCCGAGCTGGTGCCGCAGCTCGAGTCGCGCCTCGCCGCCGAGCGCGGGGTCGCCGTCGCGGCGCCGAAGGTCGCGCGGCTCCTGCGCGAGCGCGAGCGGGACCTCGCCGGGCTCGAGGACATCTACGGCGCCGGGCTCGACGAGGCGGTGGACGCCGAGGCGATGCTCGAGTCGATCCGCGCGAGCTTCGCCTACACCCGGGACGCGTATCGCAAGGTGAAGGCCACCCGGCGGACGCCGCACCTGCACGCGTGGCGCAAGGCGGTCAAGTCGCTGCGCTACCAGCTCGAGCTGCTCGCGTCGGCCGGCGACCCCGGCTACGCCGCCGCCCACGCCGGGGCGCTGCTGCAGGCGAGCCGCCTCGGCGAGGTGACCGACGCGATGGCGCTCCGGGACGTCGTGAAGGCGCTCAGGAAGGAGCTCGAGGGCGTCGACGTGAAGCGGGCGGTCGCGGAGCTCGGGCGGGTCATCCAGGCCCGCATCGAGGTCGTCCTCGGCGAGAGCGAGCCGTACTACGCGGTGAAGCGGAAGCGCTACGCGCTGGCGCCCGAGCCGGAGCCGGAGCCCGCGCCCGAGGCGCTGGAGCCCGACCCGGAGGAGGCCGAGAAGGCAGCGCGCAAGGCGGCCAAGGCGGCGGAGAAGCGCGTCGAGAAGAAGAAGGCGAAGAAGGTCGAGGAGGCCGAGGCCAAGAAGGCCGCGAAGGCCGAGGCGAAGCGGGCCGCGAAGGCCGCGAAGGCCGAGGCGAAGGAGGCCGCGAAGGCCGCGAAGGCCGAGGCGAAGGAGGCCGCGAAGGCGGCGAAGGCCGAGACGAAGCAGGCCGCGAAGGCGGCGAAGGCCGAGGCGAAGCAGGCCGCGGAGGCCGAGGCGAAGCAGCCCGAGGCGACGGAGCCGGCCCAGGACGCGGCGCCTGCCCCCGCGACGGAGGCCGAGGTCGCTCCCGTCGTCGCTCCGGCGCCCGCGGAGGCCGAGGTGGTCGCTGCACCTGCCGAGGCTCCGGCGCCCGCGGAGGTCGCGGCC
>SBGO01000589.1 GCA_006226565.1 Deltaproteobacteria bacterium
GGCTCGCGCTTCGCGACGAGATGCTCGCCGGCGTGCGCGCGGCGGGCTCGGTCGGCGCGCTGGCGGTCGCGCTCGTGGCGCCGGTCCGGCGGCGTTTCGCCGAGCACCACGCCCAGGCGGAGGCGGAGGAGCCCTTCGTCACCCGCGAGGCGTGGGGGATCCCGGCGCCCGACCCGGCCACGCCGTCCCGGGACGCGGTGCAGCGCTTCTTCTCCACCTGCGAGGCGGTCGTGGCGCGCCTCGGCGAGGGGCTCGACGCGATCCGCGAGGATCAGCTGAGCGGTCGCCGCCCCGAGGAAGCCGACCGAACGGCGCGGGTCCGCTGGGCGTTGATCGATTTCTTCACCGGCCGGCGGCTCGAGGATCTCGGCCGCTGCGACGGCGAGCTGGAGGTGTGGCGCGACCTCGCGCTGGCCGCGCTGAACGCGCACGAGCCCGCCCGCCGCGGCGACCTCCTCCACGGGGTCGCCAAGCTGGTGCTCACGCTCCTCGCGGGGCATCTGCTGTCGGGTTTGCTCGCCCAGACCTCGCTCCGGGGTCGCACCGTCGAGCAGGACGCCGTTGACAGCGTGGTGCTCCTTACTAAGATGCTCCGCGGCTCAGCGTTCTTGAGCCTTCTCGGCGGCTTGCGAGGTGAGCTCGTCGAGCTGCTGGTCGACAACGTCGAGGTCTTCGCCTTCGGTGACGCTCCTCGATTGCCCCATCCTCAGTTGGACATTCGTTGAACGCCGGCACCGTGTTTTGCGTTGTACGCCGCGTGCCAGATCGCTAGTGTCCCCGAATCCCGACACTGCGCCGTGAGAACCTGGAGGACCCATGACCCTCAAGATGTTGCCGCTCGTGCTGCTCCTGTCCGTGGCGTCGATCGCCGCGTGCGGGAAGAAGGACACCACCCCCGCCGCTCCGGCGACCCAGGAGGGCGCGATCCAGCCGGCGACCGACCCGGCGAAGCCCGAGGACCCGAAGGCCGGTGAGCCTGCGGCGACGACGCCCGCGGTCGATCCCGCCAAGACGGAGGAGCCCGGTGAGCCGGCGCGCCTGACCGGCGCCGTCGCGAAGGTCAACGGCGTGGAGATCGCCGCCGACGCGTTCTACGCGGAGCGCGACAAGATCACCGCCCGCGGCACCAAGATCCCGCCCGACCGCCTCGCGCGCATCGAGCAGAACATCCTCAAGCGCCTCATCGAGAAGGAGCTCATCGACCAGGCCGTGAAGTCGGCCGGCGTCGAGGTGCCCGCGGCCGACATCGAGGCCGGCTTCGACGAGTACAAGAAGCGCTTCCAGAGCGACGAGCAGTTCGAGAACTACCTCAAGCACGGGCGCGTCACGAAGGAGTCCATCGAGGAGCGCATCAAGGACCGCCGCGCCCTCGAGCTCCTGCTCGAGAAGCAGGGCGACATGGCCGTCGACGACGCGGCCGCCAAGGAGTTCTACGAGAAGAACGAGCGCTTCTACACCGAGAAGGCCGGCGTCCGCGCCAGCCACATCCTCATCAAGCTCGCCCAGAACGCCTCCAAGGAGGATGAGGCGAAGGCGATGGAGAAGGTGAACAAGGCGCAGGAGATGCTCAAGGGCGGCGAGGACTTCGGCGAGGTCGCCAAGAAGATGAGCGAGGGCCCGACCGCGCCGAAGGGCGGCGATCTGGGCTTCTTCGGCGAGGGCCGGATGGTCAAGGAGTTCCAGGACGCGGCGTTCGCGATGAACGTCGGCGACGTCTCGGAGCCCGTCCGCACCCGCTTCGGCTTCCACATCATCAAGGTCACCGACAAGCGCGAGGACCGGAAGAAGAGCTTCGACGAGGTGAAGGAGCAGATCGTCAAGAGCCTCAAGAACAAGAAGTTCTTCACCGAGCGCCGCAAGCTCCTCGCCGACCTCGAGAAGAACGCCAAGGTCGAGAAGTTCCTCCCCGACCCGCCGGCCCCGGCCGCGGGCGAGGCGCCGCAGCCGGGCATGGCCCCGGAGCCGGCCGCTGGCGTCGAGGGCACCCCGGAGCCGATCGACGCTCCGGCCCCCGAGGGTGGGCACGAGGGCCACGGGCACGAGTAGCCCCTAGGTCGCTCTTCGCGCGCGGGTCCCCGTGGACTTCGCGCGTGTGACGAGATAGAAAACGCCCGCGGTGTTCGTCACCGCGGGCGTTTCCCTTTTGGGGACGAGACACATCGGGGGTGACCGTGAGCGGGACGCTGGCGACGCGAGGGCTCTCCTTCAAAGAGCCGCTCATCTTCGAGGCCTCCACCCCGGGCCGGACGGCCCACAGCCTGCCGCGGAGCTGCAACGACGCGGCCGGGACGGTGACGCTCCCGGACGGGCTGCTCCGCGCGAGCGCGCCGCGCTGGCCCGAGGTCTCCGAGCTCGAGGCGGTGCGCCACTTCGTGCGGCTGAGCCAGCAGAACTACGGCATCGACGTCGGGTTCTTCCCGCTCGGCTCCTGCACGATGAAGTACAACCCCAAGGTGAACGAGGAGGTCGCGCGCTTCCCGGGCTTCGCGGCGCTCCACCCGCTCGCCCCGACCGGCTGGGTGCAGGGCGCGCTCAAGCTCTACTGGGAGCTCGAGCGCTACCTCATGGAGATCGCCGGCTTCTCCGCGGTGACGCTGCAGCCGGCCGCGGGCGCGCACGGCGAGTTCACGGGCCTGCGTCTCATCAAGGAGCACCTCACCCACACCGAGGGCACGCCCCGCAAGAAGGTGCTCGTCCCCGACACGGCGCACGGGACCAACCCGGCCACCTGCGCCATGAACGGCTACAAGACCGTCGCCATCAAGAGCTCCGACCACGGGGTCGTGCTGCCCGAGGACGTCGCGCGCGCGATGGACGAGGACGTGGCCGCCATCATGGTCACCAACCCCAACACCCTGGGGCTCTTCGAGTCGCACATCGCCGAGATCGCGGCCATCGTCCACGCCAAGGGCGGCTACGTGTACGGCGACGGCGCCAACATGAACGCCCTGCTCGGGCGCGCGCGCCCCGGCGACATGGGCGTCGACGTCATGCACCTCAACCTCCACAAGACCTTCTCGACGCCCCACGGCGGCGGCGGGCCGGGGTCGGGGCCGGTGCTGGTGAACGACGCCCTCGCGCCCTACCTGCCCGTCCCGCGCGTCGTGCGCGGCGACGACGGCCGCTTCTCGCTGACCAGCGACCGCCCGCTCTCCATCGGGCGCGTGAAGGCCTTCTTCGGCAACTTCGGGATGCACGTGCGGGCCTACACCTACATCCGCGAGCTCGGGCGCGAGGGGCTCAAGGAGGCCAGCGACATGGCCGTCCTGAACGCCAACTACCTGCGCGTGCGCCTCGCCGAGCGCTACCACGTCGTGCACGACCGCGCGTGCATGCACGAGGTCGTGCTCACCGACAAGTACCAGCGCCGGGACACCCCGGTCGGGACGCGCGACATCGCCAAGGCGCTCATCGACGAGGGCTTCCACCCGCCGACGATGTTCTTCCCGATCTGCGTCCACAACGCGATCATGATCGAGCCCACCGAGACCGAGAGCCGGGACGAGCTCGACCGCTTCGTGGCCGCCATGGAGCGCATCGACGACCAGGCGCGCCTCGACCCGGAGCCGATCCTCAACGCCCCGCGCCTCCCCATCGTCGGCCGCCTCGACGAGACGCGCGCCGTGCGGCAGCCCATCCTGCGCTGGCAGCCGGACGGCGAGTAGCCGGGTGCGGTTTTCGGTCTCGACCCGGATCTTCCTCGGGTTCGCGGTCGTCATCATCGCGTTCGGCTCGACCTGCGCCTACGCCCTCTACAAGATGAGCGGCCTGCGCCGGTCGGTCACCGTCGTCTGGAAGGAGGTCATCCCGGTCTCCAACCAGATGAAGGCGCTCTCGCGGCAGCTCAAGTCGGCCGAGGAGCTCTTCGACTTCAAGCGCCCGAGCGACGGGACCTGGCTCCAGCAGGTGCTGCCGTCCCTCGAGCCCTTCACCGGGCCGCAGGGGCTCGAGATCGCCGCCCAGCGGCTCGAGACCCTCGCCCAGGCCGAGGGCACCCTGGCCGACGAGGACCGCGCCGAGCTGGGGCTCATCGCGGGTCGGATGAAGGCCTTCATCGAGGGGCGCGAGCTGCTCGACATGCTGACGGGCGAGGGCGGCGACACGCTCTTGATCGAGGGGGACTACGGGCCGCTCTCGAACCGCGAGCTCTACGACCGCCTGGTACGACGCACGCTCAAGAAGGCGAGCCTGGGCGAGCTCAAGAAGGCGTCCGAAGAGACGGCCATGTTCGTCCGCGTCCTGCGCCGCATCAACCGCGAGCTCGGGGACACGGCGCGGGCGCTGGCGGGGCCGATCCGGGCCATCGACCAGCGCGCGGAGGCCGACGAGCGGACGACCTCGCTGGCGGTCATCATCATCGCCAGCGTGGCGTTGGTGCTCTCGCTCCTGATGCTGTGGATGAGCCAGCTCACGCTCCGGCCCATCCGCGACCTGCGCGAGGGGGCGCGGCGCATCGCGGCCGGCGACTACCACGACCGGGTGAAGGTCACCACGAGCGACGAGATCGGGCAGCTCGCGGCCGAGTTCAACACCATGGCCGAGTCGCTGATGAAGCGCGACGCCGAGCTCGAGCGGCAGCGCGAGGAGCTGATGCGCGCCGACCGGCTCGCGGTCATCGGCAAGCTGGCGGCGCAGATCACCCACGAGGTGCGCAACCCGCTGTCGTCCATCGGCCTCAACGCCGAGCTGCTCGAGGAGGAGCTCGAGGACCTCGAGGACGCCGGCGACGCGCGCGCGTCCCTCGGCGCCATCATCCGCGAGGTGCAGCGCCTCAAGTCGATCACCGAGGAGTACCTCCACTTCGCGCGGCTGCCGCGCCCCGAGCTGGCGAGCGTCGACGTCGGCGCGCTGCTCTCGCAGTTCCTGACGTTCCTGCAGCACGAGGTGAAGGAGGCGGGCGTCAGCCTGACCTCGCGCGGGGTGGTGGCGAGCCTCGAGGGCGGGCCGCCGCCGGTGAAGGCCGACGCCGACCAGCTGCGGCAGGCCATCCTGAACATCGCGCGCAACGCCATCGAGGCGCTCAGGACGGTGGAGGAGCCGCGCGAGCTGGAGGTGAGCCTCGAGCCTCGCGCGGGCGGCGGGGTGCGCATCCGCATCGCCGACAACGGCCCGGGCATCGACGACGCCCTGCGCGAGCGCATCTTCGAGCCCTTCGTGACCGGCAAGTCGCACGGGACGGGGCTCGGGCTGGCGCTGACCCGGGAGATCGTGGTCGAGCACGGCGGGACCATCGACGCGGTCAGCCCCCTCGAGGGCGGGCGCGGCACGGCCTTCGTGATCGAGCTGACCCTCGACGGCCCGACCGCGGGGTGAGCCCCGCGCGCGTGCCGGCGTCGAGGCGCCTGGCGTCGGCGCAGACCCGACCTTCGCGGGCGGCGCTCCGGTTGTAGTGGGCTGTGATCCGGGGTATTCCTAGTCTCCGCAGGAGCGCTTGATGGAATTCTCCGCCATGACCTACAACATCCGGCTCGGCCTCGAGAGCGATCTCGAGACGGTGGCCGGGATCCTCGGAGAAGCCGACGTCGTCGCCGTCCAGGAGGTCGGCAACGATTGGATCGAAGGCGAATCGGGGAACCAGGCGCAGATCCTCTCGCGCCTGAGCGGCCTGAACCACCACCGCTTCGCGGCGGCGCTGACCATCCGCGGCGGGACCGAGCCGCCGGAGGTCCGGCCGGCGCCGACGGCCGACGACAAGCCGGGCTTCGGCATCGCGCTCCTGTCGCGCTTCCCGCTCGGGCCGTGGACGCGGCACCGCCTGCCCAAGCGCCAGGACCGGCAGCACTGCATCCTCTCCGGCACGGTCGTGACCCCCAAGGGGCCGGTCAGCGTGCTCGTGACGCAGCTCAGCCGCAACCCGATCGACCGCGCCGCGCAGATCCCGGCGCTGCTCCGTCACGCGCAGACCCAGGCGTCGCCGCTGATGGTCCTCGGCGACCTCGCGAGCGAGGTCCACGACGAGGACCTGGCCCAGCTCGGCACCTTCCTGCGCAACGCCGGCGGCGAGGATCCGCACCCGAGCTTCCCGGCCGACCTGCCGGAGCAGGCCGTCGACCACATCTACGTCTCCAAGGAGATCGAGGTGCTCTCGCCGTCGATGCCGCTGCCCTTCATGGGCAGCACGCACCTGCCGGTGATGGCGCGCCTGGGCCTCTGAGACGACGGACGCGAGGGGCGCGCCGGCGCCTCGCGACGCCGAGCGGCCGCCCCGCGGGCGCGCCCCAGGCTACAGCATCTCCACCGTGCCGCCCTGGGTCACGCGGAGGTGCAGGTCGGCCTTCACGTCGCCGAGGACCTGGACCTCGCCGTCGGGCCAGCGGATGGTGACGTCGGCCGCGCCGGAGTCGCCGCCGAGGCCGAAGTAGAGCTTGCGGGTGAACTGCGTGTTGTAGTGCCCGTGGCCGCTCGTGACCTCGCGGACCTGCACGCCCGCCAGGGTCGTGAGGGTCACGCGCGCGCCGGTCGCGTCCCGCGGCGCCGTCGCGACGAGCTCGAGGACGAGGCGGTGGTTCGCCTGCCCGTTGTTGTTCCGGAAGAGGCGCCCGCCGTCCTTGGGCATGAAGAAGTCGAGGTCGCCGTCGCCGTCGTAGTCGAACCACAGGGACGGGCCCGGCTCCTCGATGTCGACGCCGCTCTCCTCCCAGGTGGCCTTCTCGAAGCTCTTGCGCGACCCCTGGAAGTAGAGCTCCCACTTCGAGCCGCCGCGGAGCCGGCTCATCGCGAAGTCCAGGCGGCCGTCGTTGTCCACGTCCACCAGCGCCGGGTGCAGCTCGTCCTCGTTGTACTCGAGCCCGCGCTCCGCGCTCTCCTCGGTGAAGCGCGTCGCCGCGTCCGGCCCCTGGTTGTAGTGGAGCAGGGTGCGGTCCGCCTGCGGGTAGTCGGGGTGGGCGATGGTCCCGACGGCGAGGTCGAGGTCGCCGTCGTTGTCGAGGTCCCCCCACTGGCAGCCGAAGCCGTTGCCGCCGATCGGCCCGGGGTACGTCTCGCCCTCGTAGACGACCGGCGACTCCTCCTGGACCCCGCCGATGCCGCGCACGGTCGCGTTGACCCCGGTCTCCGGCGCCACGTCGACGAAGACCATGCGGCCGTCGTTGCGCCACAGGAAGTTCTGCTCGAAGTAGCTCGGCGGGCTCCCCAGGGCCGGGCGGCCGGCGCCGTAGTTGTTGACGAAGATGTCGACGTCGCCGTCGTCGTCGAAGTCGGCCATCGCCAGGCCATAGGCCGCCCGCGAGACGTTGCCCCAGCTCGGGTTCATCTGCAGGGTCTTCGGGTCGGTCTGGTCGGGCAGCTTCACGAAGGTCCAGTTGCCCGCGCCGTCGCCCTTGTAGAGCTCGTCGTCCGGCGGCAGGAAGCCGCCGCCCACGCTCGCGGCGCCGCTGTACCAGGTGCCGATGTAGACATCGAGGAAGCCGTCGCGGTCGAGGTCCGCCAGGCCCAGCGCGTTCTGCTCCTTGTACACGGTCTCGCCCTCGTAGGAGCCGAGGGTGGACGGCAGGATGCCGACGTTGTCCGCGACCACGAAGTGGCCCGTGCCGTCGTTGAGCCAGGCGCCGGTCCGGCCGCCGGGGGCGCGGAAGCCGATGCCGGTGAACGCGTCCTGGTCGCCGTCGTTGTCGATGTCGCCGAAGACCATGGCGATGGCCTCGGTCTCGTTCATGCCGCTCTCCGCGGTCACGTCGACGAACTGCGGGACCCCGTCGGCGTTCGGGCCGGCGGCCCGGGCGAAGGTCGGGAAGCGTCGCTCGCCGTCCTCCGCGCTGACCGGCAGCAGCGCCAGATCGTCGCGCCCGTCCCCGTCGAAGTCGACGACCATCGCGCGCCCGTCGGGCCGGTAGAAGCCCTCGAGCCCGACCTCGGCCGTGACCTCGGTGAAGTACGGGGGCGTGGGATGGGTCGGCGCCGCCCGCGTGATCGGCCCCTCGTGCTGCCAGGGCTCGAGCGGCGGGGTCGTGTCCACCGGGGTCGTGTCCTCTTCGACGAGGGTGTCCTCGACCGCGACCGTGTCGTCGTGGCCGGTGTCCTCGGCCACGGTGGTGTCCGCGCCGCCCCCGCTCTCCGTCCCGCACGCGAAGAGCAGCAGCGCCGTTGCCAGGGCGATCCAACGCATCTCGACCTCCCGTCCGTGAGGTGCGCGGGCGGACCCTAACAAAAACGAACGGCGACTCAAATGATTACCGGGCGCTGCCACCCTTCACCGATCCGACCGCTCCGTGTCGGTCGTGGCTGCGCCGCGCGCCGTGTCGCGGTATCGTCCCGCCATGACGCGCCCCACCAGGTCCTGGGCCACGCTCCTCGTCCTCGCCGCCCTCGTCGGAGCCCCTGCGTGCTCGGGCGAAGAAGCCCCGCGCGCCGACGCGAGCGGCCCGCGCACGCGCGACGAGCCCGCCGCGGCCGCCCGGCCCGAGGCCGCCCACGCTGTCGAGAGACCGGAGAGCGCCTCGGACCGCGCCGCGGAGGAGCGCGCGCGCGCCGCAGCGCAGGAGGCGCAGGAGCGCGCGTTTCGCTTCACGGCGAGCCGCTTCGACGCTGACGACCTCGGGGTGATCGGGCTGGAGCTCGCCCCCGCGGCGCGCCCCGCCGAGGTCGCCGAGCAGCTCACCCCCTTCGCCGAGCGCCTCGGCGTCGTCGCCGCCGCCGCCTGCCGAGACGGCGACCGCGCCGGCTGCGTCCGTCTGCTCGCCCTCTACGCCACCGACGTCCTGGCGCCGAAGGACCTGGCGGCGGCCACGGCCCTCCGCGACGGGCTCGTCACGGCCTGGTCCACCGCCTGCCGCGGGGGCGACGACGGCGCCTGCGTCTCGCTCCTCGACCTGCCTGCGGCGATCGACGTCGACGACCGGGTCGGGGTGGGCCGCGGCGTCTGCGCGCGCCACCGGGGCGTCGGCTGCGAGGTCCTCGCGGCGGCCACCGAGGCGCCACCGACCCGCGACACCCTCCGGATCCAGGCCGCCGGGCTCTACGTGGAGGCCTGCGACGACGGGGACGTCCGCGCGTGCGAGCGCCTCGCGGGCATGTACCGGCGCGACGAGGTCGCCCACAGCAAGCGGCCCCGGGCCCGCCGGACCGGGCTCCTCGAGCACGCGCGCGAGCTCTGGCGCGCGCGCTGCGACGCCGGTGACGCCTA
>SBGO01000586.1 GCA_006226565.1 Deltaproteobacteria bacterium
GCGATGCCCTGGACAGCCTCCCGGGTGTGAGGGCGATGCCCTGGACAGCCTCCCGGGTGTGAGGGCGATGCCCTGGACAGCCTCCCGGGTGTGAGAGCTATGCGAGATGATCACATGCGCTCGCTCCGGGGGCGCCCCGGATGAAACGGCTCGTGCATCCCACCGCGGACCTCGCACGCTCGGCCCGCGGCGGGAACCCTCTGCACGAGCCGTTTCAGGCGCCCCCTACGCTCGCTTGTCGGGTGCCGTCGGACGTCCCGTCCGCTCTGGCCTACGACCGCGCTCGAGACGAGCGCAGGCCAGGGCCCCGTCCGCTGGCTTGCGAGCGTGCTCGAGACGAGCGCAGGCCAGGGTCCCGTCCGCTCTGGCCTACGACCGCGCTCGAGACGAGCGCAGGCCAAGGCTCCGTCCTCTGGCTTGCGAGCGCGCTCACGACGAGCGCAGGCCAGGGCCCCGTCCGCCCGCGCTGGGCGCGCTGGCTACTCGAACTTGGTGTCGATGCCGAAGATGCGCTCGATGTCCTCGATGACACCGCTGGCGCGGAGCTTCTCGACCCCGGCGACCTCGACCTGGCGCACGCGCTCGCGGGTCAGGTTGAGGATGTGACCGACCTCCTCGAGCGTCAGGCCGCCGTTTTCGGCCACGTCGAGGGCGCAGGTGTGCTCCATCTCCCACACCTCGAGGTGCGGGAAGTTCAGCTTGATGGAGCGCGTCTCGACCTTCACGTCGAGGTACAGGTGATACTTGCAGCTAACGAAGGGACAGGGCCGGATCCCGTCGACGCACTCCGAGCGCGACTTCGGGCGCTCGTACCACATGTCGTCGACGAGCTCGATGCCCTCCTGGATCTCCGCGCGGGTCAGGCGCCGGCCGGCGATGGTCCGCGGCCGCATCCGGCTCCGCCGCTGGCGACGCTCCGGGGTCCCGCCGTCGTCGTCGTCGTCGTCGAAGCCCATGGCGTCGTCGTCGCTGGCAGCGTCGTCCATGGCGTCCTCGTCGTCGCTCGGGCCGCCATCAGGATAATGGCCGCCCCGCGTACGCGTTATCGGGGGGGATCCGCTGTCCGTCAACTTTCGACCCATGCGACCTGCGGCCGCGGGCGGGGGCCGCGGCGTCTGCCCGCGCGAGAGCGAGCCCTGAGGGGGGCCCCGGGCTGCACCCGGTGGCCGGAACGTCGTCCGTCGCCTCGAATAGATCAAACCCGGGATCGGGCGTCAAGCCGACGTCTGAACCCGGGCGTCCAAGTGCCCGCCAACATTGCGGGCTACCGCGTCGAGCCGATCCCGATCAGGGGGCGATCGGCACCATCTTGATGACCTTCTCGCCGATGTTGAGGGCCATCACGCCGGTGAGCTCCTTGCCGCCGTCCTCGAACGTGATCCAGGCGGCGACCGGCAGCTTGTGCTCGAGCCCGACCGCGTGGAGCTGGACCTTCAGGCCGTCCCGGGCCGGGACGGAGCCGACGCGCTCGGCCTTGGCGAAGGTGTCGCGCCAGACGATCTCGTCGCCGTCCTCGATCTTCCCCGCGCGGAGGCTGACCGAGCCGGTCACCCGGCCGAAGTCCATGGCGCACGTCTGGCCCTTGCAGACCTCCCACCAGGGGCCGGCCTTCTCGGGCTCGCCCGCCGCGCCACCGGGGTCCTCGCCCCCGGCCTCGCTCGGCTCGCCGCCCGGGTCGCCCGCGCCCGCCACCGGCTCGGAGCCGCCGTCGTCGACCGTGCCCACGGCCTCGCCGGCCGCGGCGCCGTCCGCGACGGGATCGGTCCCCCCGGCGTCACCCTCCGCTTCGGGGTCGACCACCACCGTGCCGGAGACCGTGCCGTCGGATCCTGCCGTCGGCGACCCGCCCGCCGCGGGGATCGCGCCGTCGGAGACCGCGGCCACCGGCCCGGACGCCGACGAGCCGTCCGCAGGCGCGGGCTCGCTGACCAGAATCCACGTCAACGCGTAACCGAGGCCGAACCCACCCGCGAAGACACCCAAGATCACCAGTAGCCGTTTGTTCATCGCCGCCATAATAGTCCGTAGCTCGCGGCCGACAACATCCATGGTCGGCCGCCGCCCCGCCAGCCGCCCGGTCGCCGAGCGCACCCGGCGGGTCACCCCGCCACCGCGGTGAGATGCCGCGGTACACGGGCCTCAACGGTTTGCCCAGCCTGAATAATTCTGCTACCCGAAAGTCGACGGCTCTCACGTCGACCGCTCGCTCGCACGGAGAACCCATGTCGCTCAAGACCCGCACCGTCGCGTTCCTTTCCGTCCTCGCCCTGAGCGTGCTGCCGCTCGCCGCGCTGGCGTGCCCCAGCGCCGCCGACGAGGGCGGGGCGACGGCCGAGGAGGCCGCGGCCGAGTACACCATCGAGGCCACGGCCGAGCCGGTGAAGGTCGGAGCGCAGGGCTACGCCCTCGTCACCATCAAGATCCTCGGCGGGTACCACTGGAACAAGGAGTACCCGGCCAAGGCCACGGTCGCGAACGACGGCTTCACCGCCATCGACCTCGCGAAGAAAGAGTTCAAGCAGACCTCCGGCGACTTCGCCGCCGAGGAGACCGTGGCGACCCTGAAGATCCCGCTCACCGGCAAGGCGACGGGCACGGAGACGCTCAAGGTGGACACGCGCTTCGGCGTGTGCAGCGACAAGGTGTGCCTCATCAAGAAGGCGTCGGCCGACGTCAAGGTGGTCGTCGCGGAGTGAGCCGGCGGTAGCGCCCGGTACGCCCCCGCCGCGAGCGGGGGCCCGCTTCGACGCCGCGTCGAGCCGTCGCCCGAACCCGATTCAGGTGTGGTGATGGAAGATCTCGAGCTCCTTCGCGACGTCGAGCGCGCGCTCAGCATCCAGTTCGCCGAGAAGCGTCAGGTCCTGAGCTTCGACGAGTATTTCGCGCTGTTCTGCGAGAAGCCGCGGCAGCACGGCCGCATCGCCGCGCAGTACGTGCGCGACGCGATGCTCCACTACGGGACCTACGAGGTGGACCGGCCGGAGGGCAAGGTCACCCGCTATCGGGTCTTCGACTGCCCGTGGAACGGCGGCAAGGACCGCGTCGTCGGCCAGGAGGCCGCGCAGAACGCGCTCTTCCGCCTCGTCAACGGCTTCGCGCGCGAGCGCCGGGTGACGCGCCTGGTGCTGCTCCACGGGCCCAACGGCTCGGCCAAGAGCTCGCTCATCGAGTGCGTCTGCCAGGCGATCGAGCACTACAGCGCCGAGCAAGAGGGGTCGATCTACCGCTTCAACTGGATCTTCCCGTCGATGAACGTGGCGAAGAAGCGCCTCGGCTTCGGCGCCTCGACGGCGCGCGGGGCCCTCGAGAGCTTCGCCCACCTCGACGACATCGACGTCGACGCGCGCCTGCCGGCGGACCTTCGCGACCACCCGATGCTGCTGCTGCCGAAGACGCAGCGCCGGGCGATCATCGGGCAGCTCCGCGAGACCGGGCGCCTGCCCGACGACGAGCCCCTCGGGGAGTACCTCGCCGACGGCGACCTCTCGCCGCGCTCGCGCGCCATCGCGGACTCGCTGCTGGCCGCCTACCACGGCGACATCCAGCGCGTGCTCCAGCACGTCCAGGTCGAGCGCTTCTACTTCTCGCGCCGCTACCGGACCGGCATCGTCACCATCGAGCCCCAGCTCCACGTGGACGCCGCCGTGCGCCAGGTCACGATGGACCAGGGGCTGGCCGCGCTCCCGAGCTCGCTCAAGAACCTCAGCATGTACGAGCCCTTCGGGGACCTCGTGGACGCCAACCGCGGCATCCTGAACTACAACGACCTGCTCAAGAAGCCCGTCGACGCCTTCAAGTACCTGCTCGCGACCTGCGAGCGCGGGACGGTCGCGCTCACCAACGCCATCCTGCACCTCGACACGGTGTTCCTCGCGAGCTCGAACGAGATCCACCTGCGGGCCTTCAAGGAGTACCCGGACTGGCCGTCGTTCAAGGGGCGGATGGACCTCGTCAAGATGCCGTACCTGCGCGACTTCACGGTCGAGCAGGCCATCTACGACGAGCAGATCGACAAGAGCGACCTGCGCGAGCAGCTCGTGCCGCACACCACCTGGGTCCTGGCGCTGTGGGCGGTGCTGACGCGCCTCCACCGGCCGCACGCCGACCACTACCCGACCCAGATCCGCGACATCATCTCGCGCCTCACCCCCATCGAGAAGGCCGAGCTCTACGCCGGCGTCCGCACGCCGCGGGACCTCGACGCCGACCAGACCCGGGAGCTCCTCGCGAAGCTCCCGGATCTCCTCGCCGAGGGGCAGGAGAACGCGGTCTACGAGGGCTCCCTCGGGGCCTCGCCGCGCGAGATGAAGCAGACCATCGTCAACGCGCTCCAGGACCGCCGCTACTGGGGCATCTCCCCCCTCGGCGTCCTCGCCGAGCTGCGCGAGCTCATCAAGCAGAAGAGCGTCTACGAGTACCTGCAGCTCAAGCCCGACGGCGGCTACCACGACCACGCGAGCTTCATCGAGCAGGTGCAGGAGCGCTGGCTCGAGCGCGTCGACGCCGAGCTCCGCGGCGCCATGGGCCTCGTCAGCGAGCAGCAGTACGAGGAGCTCTTCGCGCGCTACATCCTCCACGTCTCGTACCAGCTCAAGGGCGAGAAGCTCTACAACCAGACCACGGGGCGCTACGAGCCGCCGGACACCCAGCTCATGGCGCAGCTCGAGCGCGTCTGGGAGACCGGCAGCTCCCCCGAGCGCTTCCGGCAGGATCTCATCTCCCGCGTCGGCGCCTGGCGCGTCGCGCACGAGGGCGACCAGATCAACTACCGGCGCCTCTTCCCGAAGCTCATCGGGAGCCTCGAGGACGACTACTTCAAGAGCCAGCGCGCCAAGGTGCGGCGGCAGTGCGAGCAGCTCATCACCGTGCTCGTCGCCGACGAGATCGGCGAGAACCCGGCCCACCACGGGCTCCAGGCCGCCGACGTCGACCGCACGCGGGAGGTGCTCGGGCACCTCACCACGACCTACGGCTACAAGGTGCCGGCGCTGCGCGAGATCCTCGGCGCGATGCTGAAGTCGCGCTACTGACGGACGGGCGAGGGTCCCGACCGCTCCAGAGGCGGTCGGGACGCGGCTATCGCACGAAGCGAGCCCACAGCGGACGAGACGTCCGCCGGCCCGTTGGCCTGCGCTCGCCCCGAGCGCGGTGGTCCCCGGACGAGCCCAGTCGCAGCCCCGGCGCCGGGATGCGGCCGCTACGGCCGCTCGGAGACCCACTCGGCGCCGTCGGGGCCGACCTCGCGCTTCCAGATCGGGACGTCCTGCTTGAGCCGGTCGATCAGCATCCGGCACGCGTCGAAGGCCTCGGCGCGGTGGGCGCTGCCGGCCGCGACGATGACGGCGACGTCGCCGATCTCCAGCACGCCGACGCGGTGATGGACCGCGCAGCGCGTCCCCGGGATGGCCGCCTCGACCTCGGCGACGAGGCGCTCGAGCTGCCGGACGGCCATGGTCCCGTAGGCCTCGTACTCGAGCCGCGCGACCGCGTGACCGCGGGCGTGGTCGCGCACGGCCCCGACGAAGGTGACCACGCCGCCGTGGGCCGCGTCGGAGACGAGGGCGGTGAGCGCCTCGTGGCGGGCGGCGTCGAGGGGCTCGGTGGTCAGGGCCACCGCCGGGGTGCCCGGCGATCCGGCGGGCGGGGTCCCGGCTCCCCCGGCGACCGGCGGGATCAGCACCAACTCCGCCCCCTCGTGGAGGGGGTCCTCGAGCCGGGCGAACTCGCCGTCCACCGCCACCCGGACGACGCTCATGAGCGCCTCCAGAGCGGGGTAGCGCGCGACCAGCGCGGCGACGGCGTCGGCGACCGTCGCCCCCTCGGGGACCTCGAGCCGCTCCTCGGAGCGACCGACCCGCTCACGCACGTGAGCAAAATAGAGCACGTTGAGATACATCACGGCGCCGGATAGTATCGGCAGCCGGTATGCCTTGGAAGCACGACGCACGCTGGAGCCCACCATGCCTGAAGGCCTCGACGCCTTCCGCCGCCTCGCGGCTTCCCATGATCTGATCCCGGTCTCGCGCGCGGTCTTCAGCGACCTCGAGACCCCCGTCGCCGCCTTCTGGAAGCTCCGCCGCGGTGCCTGGAGCTTCCTCCTCGAGTCCGTCGAGGGCGGCGAGAACTGGGCGCGCTACACGATGATGGGGACCGAGCCACGCGCCATCTACCGCGCGCGCGGCGACCGTCTGACCATCGAGCGCCCCGGCCAGGCGCCCGAGCACGTCGCCACGACCGATCCGCTCGGCCTCGTCGCCTCGCGCTTCGTCGGGAGCCGTCCCTACGTCGACGCCGCCCTGCCCCGCTTCGTCGGCGGGCTCGTCGGCGCCCTGACCCACGACGCCGTGCGCTGGATCGAGCGGCTCCCCGACCGCCACGCGGACCCGGCGGACGAGACGCCCGAGCTCGTCTTCCTCGAGACGCGCCTGGTGCTGGTCTGGGACAACCTCAAGCATCGCGCCGTGCTCGTCTACCTCGCGCACGTCACGGGGCCCGAGGACGCCGACGCCGCCTGGGCCGAGGCCCACGCCGCGCTCGACGCCGCCGAGGAGCGCCTCGCCGGGCCGCTGCCGCCGCTCCCGACGAGCCCCTCGCCCGACCCGGTCCCGGTGACGGCGTCCATGGACGACGCCGCGTACGGGGCGGTCGTCGAGGAGGCGCGCCGCTTCATCGTGGCCGGCGACATCATCCAGGTGGTGCTGAGCCGCCGCTTCGACCAGCCGGCGGCCGACCTCCACCCCTTCCTCGTCTACCGCTCGCTCCGCGGCGTGAACCCGTCGCCCTACATGTTCTACCTCGAGCTCGGCGGGACGACCCTCGTGGGCGCCTCGCCCGAGGTCCTCGTCCGGCAGACCGACAGCCTCGTCGAGGTCCGGCCGATCGCCGGGACGCGCCCGCGCGGCGCCACCCCGGAGGAGGACGCGGCGCTCGCCGACGAGCTCCTGGCCGATCCCAAGGAGCGCGCCGAGCACGTCATGCTCGTCGACCTCGGGCGCAACGACGTCGGGCGCGTCGCGAAGATCGGCACCGTCGCCGTCCCCGAGCAGATGGTCATCGAGCGCTACAGCCACGTGATGCACCTCGTGAGCCACGTGACCGGGCAGCTCCGCGGCGGCCTCGGCCCGGCCGACGTGATCCGCGCGGCCTTCCCGGCCGGCACGCTGTCCGGCGCGCCGAAGATCCGCGCGATGGAGATCATCGACGCCCTCGAGGAGAGCCGCCGCGGCTTCTACGGGGGCGCGGTCGGGACCATCGGCGTCGACGGCGGCCTCGACCTCTGCATCGCCATCCGCACGCTGGTCGCCGCGGGCGACGTCTTCAGCGTCCAGGCGGGCGCCGGGCTGGTGTACGACAGCGACCCGCAGCGCGAGGCCGACGAGACCCGGAACAAGGCGCGGGCCGTGCTCCGCGCCATCGACCAGGCGCGCCACCTCTTCTACCGGCGAAGCCTCTGAGGAGCGATCCCGTGCGCGTCTTGATGATCGACAACTACGACAGCTTCACCTTCAACCTGGTGCAGTACCTCGGCGAGCTCGGCGCCGAGGTCGACACCGTGCGCAACGACGCGCTGACCGTGGAGGAGGCGCTCGCGCGCGGGGCCGACGCCATCGTCATCTCGCCGGGGCCGTGCACGCCGACCGAGGCGGGCATCTCGGTGCCCCTCATCCAGGCGGCCAGCGGGCGCGTCCCGCTCCTCGGCGTGTGCCTCGGCCACCAGTCGCTGGCGCAGGCCTTCGGCGGCACCATCATCCGCACGACCGCCGTGATGCACGGCAAGACCTCGCCGGTCCACCACGAGGACTGCGACGTCTTCGCCGGGCTGCCGAACCCCTTCGACGCGACCCGCTACCACAGCCTCATGGCGAACCCCGACGACCTGCCGGAGTGCCTGACGGTGACGGCCTGGTCCGACGAGACGATCGAACGGGGTGGGGGCCGCGTCATCATGGGGCTCGCGCACAAGGACCACCCCAGCTGGGGCGTCCAGTTCCACCCCGAGTCCATCCTCACCGTGGCCGGCAAGCAGCTGCTCGCGAACTTCCTCGCGCTGGCCGCCTCGAAGACCCAGGAGATCGCGCCGTGAGCGACAACCCCAACGGCCTGAGCGCCCTCGCCATCGCGCTGCGCACGGTGGTCGCCGGCCAGAGCCTGGACGCCGACACGAGCCAGCGCGCGGTCGAGCACATCATGAGCGGGGACGCGCCCGAGGCGCAGATCGCCGCCTTCCTGACGGCGCTCCGCATGAAGGGCGAGACCGTCGACGAGATCACCGGCGCCGTCCGCGCGATGCGCGAGCGCGTGGTCCCCATCCACATCGGCCACGACGTCGTCCTCGACACCTGCGGCACCGGCGGCGACGGGGCCGGGACCTTCAACATCTCGACCGCGGTCTCCTTCGTCTGCGCGGCGGCCGGGGTGACGGTCGCCAAGCACGGCAACCGCGCCATCTCCTCGCGGGTCGGCAGCGCCGACGTCCTCGAGCGGCTCGGCGTGCGCATCGACCTCGGCCCGGACGCCGTCGTCCAGTGCATCCAGCAGGTCGGCGTCGGCTTCATGTTCGCGCCGCTCCACCACGCGGCGCTGCGGCACGCCGGGCCCACGCGGCGCGCCCTCGGCTTCCGCACCGTGCTGAACCTGCTCGGGCCGCTGACCAACCCCGCCGGCGCGACCCACCAGCTCGTCGGCATCTACGATCCCGCGCGCCTCGACACCGTCGCCGAGGTGCTGCAGCGCCTCGGGACGCGCCGCGCCATGGTCGTCCACGGCGAGGACGGCCTCGACGAGGTCTCCATCGCGGCGCCGACCCAGGCCACGGTCCTCTTCGACGGCCGCATCGAGCGCTGGGTGCTCGCCCCCGAGGAGCTCGGCGTGACGCGCGCCCCGCTGTCGGCCGTCATGGGCGGCGACGGGGCCGAGAACGCCGCGCTGGTCCGCGCCGTCCTCGCGGGCGAGGAGACCGGGCCGCCGGCCGACATCGTCCGGCTCAACGCCGGCTGCGCGCTGTGGGTGGCCGAGGCCGTCAAGAGCGTCCCCGACGGGGTCGCGCTCGCGACCTCGCTGCTCGCGAACGGCGCCGCGCTGGCCAAGCTCGACGCGCTGGTGGTG
>SBGO01000111.1 GCA_006226565.1 Deltaproteobacteria bacterium
GGCGCCCGGCTTGGGCGCCGACGTGGGGCCGACGGCCGGCGCCTGGGGCGCGCTCGCGGGGGCGGCGACCTGGGCGTCGGCGGGCAGCACGAGCACCTGGCCCGGGCGGATCCGGTCCGGGTTCGGGCCGATGGTCTCGAGGTTGAGCTGGTGGATCTCCTGCCAGCGGCCGGCGTTTCCGAGCGTCCGCTTCGCGATGACCCCGAGCGTGTCCCCCGGGCGGACGGTGTAGCGCTCGCGCCCCGGGTTCAGGAGGGCCTCGCCGTCGGCGAAGCTCATCCCACGCGCCTGGCCGGTGAGGCCGGCGGTCGCCCCACGGGCGGCGGCGCCGGTGGTCGGCGACGTGGAAGTCGTCTGCGCGCTGGGCGCCTGCGTGAGCTGAGCCATCGAGTCCTCCAAGGGCCGTCCATCACCGCTGCTGCGGCGCACTAGACGACCACCGAGCCCCGCCCGCATGCGGGGGTGTGACCGGCCAGATCCCCGAGCCAGGCTACAACCAGCGGGGCTCCGTCGCAATGCTTATGGCCCCTTGGGGCGCGTTTGTGCGCTGCCGCAGATCCGCGCCGACGAGCGCTCGGCCGGCGGCGGGCCGCGCGCACGTCAACCGCGTGTCAACCAGGTCAATCCACGGTCAAGCAGGTCAAAGCCGTGTCAACCGCCTGGTGCGCGCGTCGCGGCGGGGCCACCTTGCGGAGGCCCGCTCGCAACGAGGAGCTTCGGACCGTGAACGCGCGCTATCTCATCGTCAGCGATCTCCACCTCACCGAGGTCATCGAGCCCGTCCGCGGCTGGATGTACTACAAGGGCCCGGAGCTGCTGGTCGACCACGACCTCGACGGCCTCGTGCGCCGCTTCGAGGCCGAGAGCCCGGCCGACGCCGCGCTCACCCTGGTGCTCAACGGCGACGTCTTCGACTTCGACCTCGTCACCACCGTCCCCGAGCCTGCGCCGTGGCCGGTCTCCCGCGCCGAGCGCCGCTACGGGCTCGCGCCCACGCCGGAGAAGAGCGTCTGGAAGCTCCGGCGGATGCTCGAGGCCCATCCCGAGTTCGTCGCCACGGTCGCGCGCTTCGTCGCCGCCGGCCACCGCGTCGTCTACGTGCTCGGAAACCACGACCGCGAGCTCGCCTTCGAGCCGGTCCAGGCGGTCTTCCGCGAGGTCGTCGCCGCGCACGCCCCGGGCGCCGACCTCGACGCCGCCCTGCGCTTCGAGCCGTGGTGCCTCCACGAGCCGGGCGCGCTCTGGGTCGAGCACGGCAACCAGTACGACGACTGGTCGGCCTTCCACGACCTCGTCCGGCCGGCCGAGCGCGAGGTCGAGGGCGCGCCGATGGAGCTGCCGATGGGCAACCTCTCGTGCCGCTACCTCATCAACCGCATCGGCACCTTCAACCCGCACAGCGAGGACTTCATCCGCTCCGGCCCGGCCTACGTCGCGCACTGGCTCCGCTACTACGCCTTCTCGCGCCACAGCCTCATCTGGAGCTGGATCCTCGGGAGCTTCCTCATCGTCCTGACGATGCTCGGGAGGCGCCGCCGGACGCGCGGCGGCCAGCCCCACCGCCGCGCGCACCTCCACGCCGAGGGCGCGCGCCACGGGCTCAGCCCGGCCCAGGTCGACACCCTCGCCGCCGGCTTCAGCCGCCCCGTCGCCGAGCAGCTCTGGCGCCTCCTCCGCGAGCTGTGGCTCGACCGGCTGGCGCTGATCTTCATGATGGTCGGCGGCACCATCGCCCTCGCGCTGACCCCCATCCCGCTCTGGGTGAAGCTGATGGTGCCGCTGAGCGCCTTCCCCCTGGCCTGGTTCCTCTGGGACGGCGTCTTCTCGGGCTCGATCTTCGACTACGTCGGCCGCCTGCCGGTCGCCGCCCGGCGCATCGCCGACGTCACCGGCGCGCCCGTGGTCGTCCTCGGGCACACCCACCAGGCCGGGGTCACCCCCCTCGACCGCGGTCGCACCCTCGCCAACTCCGGGACCTGGGCCCCGGTCGGCGCCGGCGTGGACGGCGAGCCGCTGACGCCGGGCAAGCAGAACTACGTGGTCGTCGACGTGAGCGACGGCGCGGCGAAGGTCTCGGTGGGGGCCTACATGGCCCCGACGCCGGTCGCGGTGCCGGTGGACGTCCCCGAGCCGGTGGAGGTCGCCCGCGCGACGGCGACTGCGTAGGCTATCTTCCAGTCGGTTAGTAATCCCGCCGGGCACGCTTTACCTCCGCCCGGGTCCGCCCTATCGTCAGGGGGTCCCCAGAGCTCAGCAGGAGGCGGCGGTGTCGTATGACTACAGCGTCCACGGCGTGTTCGTCTTCGCGACGAGCGACGCCTGCGCGGGGGCGATCCGTAGCGCGCGCGAGCTCCTCGGCGACGACACCGGCTTCGGCGTGCTGGCGGCGCGCTCGTGGGACGCATGGTTTCGCCCCGACGGGCCGTCGCTCGTGGTCGACATCGAGCTCTCCGGCCCCGGCGACTGGTGGGTCGCCCTCGAGGGGCTGATCGAGGACGTCTGCGACGAGGCCGCCGAGGGCTTCGTCGACGCGCGCCACGAGGCGGCGCCCGGGCTCGTCACCCGCTACTTCGCCGGCGGCCACGAGGACGAGGACGAGGACGAGCACGACGCCTGAGGCGCCGCGCGCCTACCACAGCATGATCACGTAGCGCTCGCCGAAGAGCGCCACCGGGATGTGCACGTGGGCGACGACGTCGAGGCCGGCCAGCCCCACGAGGGTGAGCCAGACCCCGGAGACCGTGAGCAGCACCCGCTGCACGCGGCCCGCGTTGAGCCGCTTGAAGACGCGCGGGAGCAGCGTCACGCCGAGCAGCATCGGGGTCGTCATCAGCACCAGCAGCACCATCACGCCGGCGCCGTGGAGCGGTGAGCCGGTCGTCGCCGCGAGCCCGAGCGCCCAGAAGGTGATCATGCACGGCAGGAGCCCCATCACCGCGCCGAGCAGGAAGGGGCGGCCGGGCCCGCTCGACACCGCCAGCGGGTGCAGCATTCGCGGCAGCGCCTGGGTCAGCCGCTCGACCCACGACTTCTTCTCGAAGCGCTGCTCGAGGGTCGTCTTGACCACCGGCCTCGGTCGCCGGCGCCAGAACGCCGTCACCAGGATGGTCACCCCGAAGGCCAGCGCGAAGATCGCGCCCGCCGGGCCGAAGACGGCGTCGAGCCCGACCCCGGCGAGCCCCGCCACCGCCCCGAAGAGGCTGTAGGTGATGATGCGGCCGGCCTGGTACTGCAGGATGGAGAGCGCCCCGCGCGGCACCGAGTGCCCGCGGGAGGCCCCCGCCACGTCGAAGCCGATGAGGATCGGCCCGCACATCCCGGCGCAGTGGAAGCTGATCCACACGAGCCCGACGCTGAGGAGCTGCGCGTAGGCGCTCGCCGCCGCCTCGCTCATCGCGGGGTGGCGGGCTCCGCGGGCGTCTTCACCGCGGCCGCGCCCGCGTCGGTCCCCGCCTCCGGCGCCGCCGGCTCGAGCACCGCCGATTTCTTCGAGCCGTCGCGCGGGATGAGGTCGACCGGGGTGCTCGCGGCGATCGCGAAGAAGACCACGTTGAACACGATCAGGACCGCGAAGAACCCAGCGATGAACCACCCCGGATGGATCGCCTTGAGGCGCTTCAGCATCAGCGCGTCTCCTCGCCGTGGCGCTCGTGCTCGCCGCCGTGCTCGTCGCCGTCGTGGGCGGGCTTCTTGTGCTTGCGGACGGGGCGCCGCGGGCCGAGGACCTCGACGCCGACGTCCTCCGACTCGCCCGACGTCGTGTCGGTCACGATGATGTGGACCTTCATGCCGTGTTTGTACCGGTCGAGCGGCAGCTTGACGACGACGGGGATCTCGCGGCCCTCGAAGGTCTTCAGCTCCACCTCGCTCTGCGGGATGAAGATGTCGTCCGCGAACTCCGCGGAGGGCTTCACCGTGAAGGTCGTGAGGCCGTTGCGCTTGTTGACGACGTGGATGCGGAAGGTGTTTTCGATGGTCGTCTCGGTGAGCTGGTACGGCGCGCCCTGGACCCGGATCATGTTGGTCTCGAACGTGTCGTTCTTGCTCATGACGATGCCGGCCACGGTGAAGAGGATGATCCCCACCACCGCGTACGCGATCACGCGCGGCCGCTTGTAGCTCCGGCGCTGGCCCTCCTCGACGCCCGCGAGCGAGTCGTAGCGGATGAGCCCAGGCGGGCGGCCGACCTTGGCCATCATGTCGTCGCAGGCGTCGATGCAGTAGGCGCAGCCGATGCACTCGAGCTGCGGGCCGCTGCGGATGTCGATCTGGGTCGGGCAGACGGCGATGCAGCGGCCGCAGTCGATGCAGTCGCCGACGCTCGGGTCCTCCTCCTTGGCCCTGACCTTGCCGCGCGGCTCGCCGCGCACGTGGTCGTACTGGACGTTGATGGTGTCGCGGTCCTGGAGCACCGACTGGAGGCGACCGTAGGGGCAGATGACGATGCAGAGCTGCTCGCGGAACCACCAGAAGTTGCCGTAGATGATGGCGGTGAAGATGGCGGCCCACATGAAGGTGCCCATGTGGCCCGACGGCCCGTCCTCGATCATCGCGGCCAGCGTCTCGACCGACGTGAAGTACGCCAGGAACACGTGCGCGATGGTGACCGAGAGGGCCAGGTAGATGGCGTGCTTGAGGGTGCCCTTCCAGAGCTTCTCGAGGGTGAGCGGGCCGTCGGCGAGGCGTCGGCGCTTGGCCGCCGGGCCCTCGATCCAGCGCTCGATGCGCCGGAAGACGCCGTCGAGGAACACCGTCTGGGGGCAGGCCCAGCCGCACCAGAGCCGGCCCCACAGGGCCGCGATGACGATGAGCGAGAACCCGATGCCCGCGACGACGAAGAACGCGAGGTAGAAGTCCTGGGAGTTGTAGGTCGCCCCGAAGAGGTAGAAGTGGCGGTTGGGCAGGTCGATGTGGACCGCCGGGTGGCCGCCGATGTGGACGAAGGGCAGGGCGGCGTAGATGGCGATGAGGACGGTGTAGACCCACGGCTTGACGCGGCTCCAGCGCCCCTTGACGTCCGCCGGGTAGACGTACTTTCGCGAGCCGTGCTCGTCGAGCACGCTGACCGAGTCGAGGTTCGGTCCGCTCTTGTCAGGCTTCTCGAGAATCATCAGGCCTCTCCGAGTGAAATCCCGCGAGGCGGGGATGCCGCCTCGCGGGGATCGGAGGGGGGCCGGTCGGCCCGGCCCCTCCCAGAGTCAGCCGGTCGTTACTTGGCCGGTGCGCCGGACGCGTCCACGCCCTGGGGCTCCTTGCCCGGGACGTTGGTGTCCTTGATCGACGCGAGGAAGGCGTAGAGCTCGCGGATCTTCTTGTCGCCGAGGGACGGGCCCCACGTCGGCATGCCCTTGGCCGGCACGCCGAAGGTGATGGTGCTCCAGATCTCCTTCGGGCTCGACCCGTGGATCCAGTAGCCGTCCGTCAGGTTCGGGCCGATGCTGCCCTCGCCGCGCTCGAGGTGGCAGGCCTTGCAGTTCGCCTGGAAGGTCTCGTTGCCCGCCGCGACGGCCGCCGGATCGGCGGCGATGGCGACGAGCTCCTCCTCGCTGACCGACTTGGCCGCCATCTCCTGCTGGTAGGCCACCATCTCCTCCTTGTGGGAGAGGTAGGCCTGGTCGGAGCGCTGGTAGGACAGGCTCTGGGTCGCGATCCAGTAGACGATGGCGAAGATGAACGCGAGGACGAAGGTCCAGAGCCACCACGCGGGGAGCGGGTTGTCGAACTCTCGGATCCCGTCGTACTCGTGATCGGTGACGACGTCGTGCGTCTTGGACGGGTGATCAACGGCGGCCATGGTCGCCTCCGATGGGGTCGTTCTGGGGGATGGAGAGGGCGTCGTCATCCTCGAGCGGCAGGCTCGCGAGGTGCGCGTGGTCGGCGTTGGCGGCACCGCGCCGCCACACCGTGATCGAGACGACCACGAAGATGGCGATGAACAGCATCAGCGCGAAGATCGGCAGATCGACCACCGTGTTGTGCTGCATGACTTCCTTGTACATGGAACCTCCTCGCGTCAGCGCGACGGCGCCGGAGCGCCCGGGAAGTTCTTGACCGGCGACGGCTTCGAGACGTTCGAGCCGCCGGGCCGCCAGGCGTCGATCGGGTTCTCGGGGTTCTTCCCGAGGCGCTGGAGGTACGCGATGAGCGCGACCATCTCGCTGTCCCAGGCGACGTCCTCGCCCTGGGCGACGAGGTCGTCGCTGATGCTGCGCGCCTGGCGCTCGACGAGCTGGTTGCCCTCCGAGATGTCCTGGCTCGTGTAGGGCACGCCGAGCGTCTGCATCGCGCTCAGCTTGAGGCCCGTGTGCTCCAGGTTGATCTTGGCGTCCGAGAGGAAGCTGTAGGTCGGCATGACCGTGCCGGGCGACGTGCTGCTCGGCTCGTTCATGTGCTGGTAGTGCCACAGGTTCGGGTACTTCCCGCCCTCGCGCGCGAGGTCCGGCCCGGTCCGCTTCGACCCCCACTGGAAGGGGTGGTCGTAGATGGACTCGTTGGCCGTGCTCGCGTCGCCGTAGCGCAGCACCTCGTTCACGAACGGGCGGATCTGCTGGCTGTGGCAGAGGTAGCAGCCCTCGCGAACGTAGACGTCACGCCCGTGGAGCTCGAGCGGGGTGTAGACCGTCTGGGCGGTGCCGAGCTTCGGCACGGCGCTGTTGATGGCGATGGTCGGCACGAGCTCCGCGATGCCGCCGACGAGGACGGCGAGGGTCACGAGGACCGAGAAGAGGAGCGCCTTGCCCTCGAGCATGCGGTGCATGTTCTCGCCGTACTTCGCGTCCTTCTTGCCCATCAGGAAGATGCCGCCGGCGAGCGTGGCCAGGACGACGCCGAGGGTGACGATGGCGCCGACGAGGTCGGCCGCGAGGAAGGCGAGGGAGACGAGGACGCCCACGTAGGTGAGGATGAGGACCGGGTGGAAGGCCACGTGGGTCCACGGGATCGGCGCGTGCTCCGGCACCTTCTCGGTGACGGTGACGGTGACCTCGGTGGGCTTGCCGGCCTTGACGGTCCGGAAGACGTTGTAGCCGAGGATGATGAAGCCGATCAGGTAGAGCGTGCCGCCGATGGCGCGGGTCAGGTACATCGGCCAGATGGTCATCGTGGTCTCGACGAAGGAGGGGTACATCAGCGCCCCGTCCTCGGTCATCGCGCGCCACATGAGGCCCTGCGAGATGCCGCCGACCCACATCGACACGGCGTAGAGCAGGATGCCGATGGTGGCGAGCCAGAAGTGCGCGTCCGCGAGCTTCTTGGAGTGGAGCTCACGGCCCCACAGGCGCGGCACCAGCCAGTACATCATGCCGGCGGCCATGAGGCCGTTCCAGCCGAGCGTTCCGTTGTGGACGTGGCCGATGATCCAGTCGGTGTAGTGGCCGAGCGCGGAGACGCTCTTGATGGACAGCAGCGGCCCCTCGAAGGTCGACATGCCGTAGAAGGTCACGCCGGCGATGAGGAACTTGATGACGGGGTCGGTGCGGAGCAGGTGCCACGCGCCGCGGAGCGTCAGCAGGCCGTTGATCATGCCGCCCCAGGAGGGGGCCCAGAGCATGAGCGAGAAGACCATGCCGAGGGACTGCGCCCAGTCGGGGAGCGAGGTGTAGAGGAGGTGGTGCGGGCCCGCCCAGATGTAGAGGAAGATGAGGGCCCAGAAGTGAATGATCGACAGCCGGTACGAGTAGACTGGCCGGTTCGCCGCCTTCGGCAGGAAGTAGTACATGATGCCGAGGATCGGCGTCGTCAGGAAGAAGGCGACGGCGTTGTGGCCGTACCACCACTGGACGAGCGCGTCCTGCACGCCGCTGTAGATCGAGTAGCTCTTGGTCGCGAGGATCGGCAGCGCCAGGTTGTTCACGATGTACAGCACGGCCACCGTGATGATGGTCGCGATGTAGAACCAGATGGCGACGTAGAGGTGCTTCTCGCGGCGCTTGGCGAGGGTCCAGAAGAAGTTCAGCGCGAAGACGACCCAGATCAGCGTCACGGCGATGTCGATGGGCCACTCGAGCTCGGCGTACTCCTTCGACTGCGTGATCCCCAGGGGGAGGGTGATCGCCGCGGCGAGGATGATGAGCTGCCAGCCCCAGAAGTGGATCTTCGACAGGCCGTCACTCGCCATGCGCGTCTTCGTGAGGCGCTGGGTCGAGTAGTAGATGCCCGCGAACATCATGTTGCCGACGAACGCGAAGATCGCGGCGTTCGTGTGCAACGGGCGCATACGGCCGAAGTTGAAGTACGGCTCGACGTTGATCCCGGGGAAGGCCAGCTCGAAGGCGACGTACACGCCCAGGAGCATGGCGACAATGGCCCACACGACCGTCGCCAGCAGGAACTGCCGGACGATCTTGTCGTCGTAGGTGAAGGTTACCTCTCTAACACTCATCTGTGTCGCCCTCGTCAGGGGTTGGGTGGTGGCTGTGGGGCCCCTCGTTCAGGGGTCGGGGGGGTGGGGGTACGCTGTAGTCGTCGTTGTCGTCGAGTGGGAGGAGCGCGAGGCGCTCGATGTGGTCGCGGTCGCGCTGGGCCGCGCTGTGGAAAAAGAGGATGAGACCGAGCGCCGCGAGCCCGAGGCTGGCGAACACGGTCAGATAGAGGATGTTCATCCGGCCACCTCCAGGGCGTTGGTGACGGCCGCGGCGCGTCGCCGTGCGGCCCGAGCGGGCGCGTGCTCGCGCAGGCTGAACAGGGTCAGCGCGAGGACCGAGAGGGAGCTCAGGGGCATGGCGATGGCACACACGAGCGGGGATAGCACGCCGGCGAGGGCCAAGGCGATGCCCGCGAGGTTGTATGTCGTGGCGAAGACGAGGTTGCGCACGACGGTGCGGCGCAGGCGGCCCGCCAGCGTGATGGTCTCGGAGATCGGCCCGATGCCGCTCGCCATCAGGTAGAAGTCGGCGCGGGCGGGCAGGGTGGGGCGGTCCACGGCGGGCGTGCCGGCGCAGAAGGCGGCGTCGAAGGCCGGGGCGTCGTTGATGCCGTCGCCGATCATCAGGGTGTCGTCGGCGTCGATCGCGCGGATGGTGGCGGCCTTGTCGGCCGGGCGGCAGGCGGCGCGCACGCGGGCCTCGGGGACGCCGAGGGCGCGGGCG
>SBGO01000581.1 GCA_006226565.1 Deltaproteobacteria bacterium
GCGCGTCGAGCGCGAAGCTGCGCACGCGCCGCCGGCGGCGCCCGTCGACGAGCACCCGCCCGCGGGGGACGCGGATCATCGGGCCGCCGAGCGGCGGCCGCCGCCATCGCAAGAGGGAGAGGAGCCAACCCATCGGGGCGAGCCTCGGCGGATCCGCGCCGTCTGCCAAGAAACCCGGCTACTTGAGGAAGCCCCCGAGCGGGTCGCCCGTGTCCGCCGGGCGCTCGCTCGCCTTCGCCTTGGCGATCTCGACCCACTCCTGCTCGTAGGAGGCGAGGCGGGTCTCGACGATGTGGAGGTTGTTCGGCGTGAGCGTGTCGTCGTCGGGGAGGAGCCGCTCCATCTGGTCGCGGATCGAGCCGAGGCGGTCGCACATGTCGCTCAGCAGCACGAGGTTGCGGGTCAGGCGCGACTGGCCCGCGAAGTGCTCGGTGTAGAGCTCGAAGATGCGGTTCGCGGCGGCGCCGAGGAGGTTCGCGCGGTCGCGGGGGGAGGTCTCGGCGACGCTCTCGGCGATGGCGTCGGCCTCGGTGGTGAGCCCGGGGAGGCGCTCCTCGATGGCCTGCACGTTGGCCGCGTGGACCTCGGCGTCGGGCGCGGCGCGCATGTCGGCGACGACGGCGCGGAGCTGGGCGACGACGGCGTGCAGGCGGTCGGGCTCGCAGGTCGCGCGGGTGTGGCCCGTGAAGTGCACGCGCACCTGATCGAAGCAGCGGTTGGCGCGGGCGGCGAGGGCGGCGCTGAGCTGCTCGGGGGTGGCGTTCTTGCGCGCCTTGACGATCTCGGAGCGCTCGTCGGCGATGAGCACGAGCTGCGTCTCGACGGTGTTGAGCGCGCCCGTCAGCTCGAGGGAGCGCCGGACCTCCATGAGTGCCTCGAGGCGCGGCTTGGCGGCCGCGAGGTCGGCCACGAGGCGGTCGAGCAGCGCGAGGTCCACGATCAGCCGGTTGTAGCCCGAGAAGTGGCGCCGCCAGCTGGCCAGCGCGCGGTTGATGCTCTGGCTGAGGCTGTGCATCTCGGAGACCGACGGGTCCTCGTAGCGCGCCGACGCGATGGCGTCGCGCTCGGTCGTGTAGAGCCCGAGGCGGTCGCGGACGGTCTTCTCGATCTCACGGCCGCGCGGGCCCTTCAGCTTGGCCGCCTTCGCGAGGAGGGCGCGGGCCTTGACGATCAGCCGCTCGATCGGCTCGAGCGGGCGGGTGTGGCGCGGCTTGCCCGCGTACTCCGCCGAGTACTGCCGGTGGAGCTTGTCGGAGAGGCTGGTGACGCTGTCGTAGGTGGGCTTCGCCATGGGGTGTCTCTGTCCTGCGCGGCCGGCGCCGCAAATGACTCCCGAAATGCCCTTTCGCGATGCGGAACATTATAGGAGTCTCGGGGTTGACCTACTCGGCCGCACCCTTCATCATTGCGGCACGGGGGGTCAAGGAGGATTCGTATGCCCTTGATCTACGACCAGAGTGCGACCAAACGCACTCAGCAGGTCGCGCAAGACTCCCAACCTCAGCAGCAGAACGCGCTGAAGGGGATGTCGTTCGCGGCGGGTCAGCAGCAGCTGGCGCCCGGCGCAAACCCGATGGCGCTCGTCGCCGGTATCCTGGGCCAGGCCCAGGCCCAGCAGAACGAGCAGAACCAGGCGCAGCAGCAGGCGCCGGCGCAGGCCGAGGAGGCCCAGCAGAAGCCGGCCGCGCAGCAGCAGGTGCCGCCCCCGCAGACCATCCCGCTCGGCGACGACCTGGCGATGACGGTCTTCCACCGGGAGGGCGACAAGCCGCCGACGATCGTCTTCACGAGCAAGACGGAGAAGGAAGGCGGCGAGATGGTGCGCAACGCGCGCGCCAACATGGCCGAGCACCTCGGGACCGTCGCCGACTACCTCAAGAAGGTGTCGAACAACGGCCAGGACAAGGTGATCCTGCAGGGGCGTGGCATCTCCGGCGCGGCCCTCGCGCAGATGGCCGGCGTGCTCTACAACCCCTACGTCCTCGCGTGTGAGATCTCCCACGCCCCCAAGGCCGAGGAGAAGAAGGAAGAGCAGCAGGAGCAGAAGGGCGAGCAGCAGGACCAGCAGGCCGCCTCGGGCGGGGCCGCCGCGACGGCGACCGCGGGTGCGGCGGCTGCGGCGACGCAGGCGCAGCCGGCTCAGACCAAGCCGACGACCCAGCCCGCTCAGACCAAGCCGGCGGCCCAGCCGACGCAGCAGTCGACGCCGGCCGCTCCGCAGCAGCAGGCCCCGACTCCGGCCGCTCAGCCCGCGCAGGCCGAGGCGCCGCAGAAGGAGCAGCCGGCCGGTGAGGCGCAGAAGGAGCAGCCCGCGCAGCAGAACGGCCAGCAGCAGGAGCAGGCCCAGACGCAGAACAACCAGCCGGTTGGTGCGGATGGCCAGGTCGTCAAGCGCGAGGTCAACGAGCAGACCGACGGCGTCAAGGCCGTCAACGTGCCCGAGCTCGACAAGCGCCCGAAGGAGCAGGAGCCCGAGCAGGAGCAGGTCCAGCAGGTCGAGGAGGCCACGGAGACCGAGGTCGAGCAGCAGGTGACTCCGGAGAAGGAGCCGGAGAAGGACGAGACCAAGGAGCCGACGCAGGCTCAGAAGGTCGGCGCCTGGCTGCACGCGATGATGGCCAAGGCCCACGGCTGGCTGCGTGGCGCGTTCAACCGTGCCATCGGTCGCGTCAACGCCGCGCTGCACTCGACCATCGCGCGCATCCGCGCCCACGGGATGCAGCTCATCCAGCGCACCCAGGCCCTGATGCACCAGCTCCAGGCGCGTATCCACGCGGTCTGGCACCGCGTCTGGCACCAGCGCCACCACTGGCTGGGCCTCGGGCTGAGCCGCGCGAACCTGTGGATGCGCCGCCTGCATCGTCGCTACTGGACGATGATGCGCCGCCGCTACAGCCTGATGCAGCGTCGGACGGCCGCGCGTCTCAACAAGATGCGCGCGCGCATGAACAAGCAGCTCAACCGGGCGCGCGGCTTCCTGCGCGCGGTCCGGGCCCGCATGAACCGCGCCATCGCGGTCGCGCGGAGCCGCGCTGCTTCGCTGCGTCGGACGCTCCAGATCCGCTTCGCCCGCGGGCGTCAGTGGGTCCACAGCGTCGCCGCGCGCGTCCGTCGGGGCGGGATCCGCGGCTGGTCGCAGGCGCGTCGCCTGGTCGGCTGGCTGCAGTCGCGCATCCACAGCGCCTGGCATCAGATCACGGCCTTCGCGGTCCGCGGTGCGCACGGCATCGCGTCCGTCACCGCGCACCTGAGCGCGGGCGCCGCCTCGGTCTGGGGCCACATGCGGGCCGCCATCCAGCGCGGCTGGGGCTGGCTCGTCGCCGGCGGCAGCTGGATGCTCGGGATCCTGCGCACCGGGTGGAACTGGTTCGCGGCGATGGGCGCCCGCTGGTGGAAGGTCGCCAAGAAGGTCCTGACCCGCCGTAAGCCGCCGCGTCTGCGCGTCGGCAAGAAGCTGGCCCGGGCCCGTCGGCGCATCAAGCACCACCGGCACCACCACCACCATCACCATCACCACCACCACCACCACCACCACCACCGGCGTCACCGCCGGTAGCCGGTAGGCGTCAGCGACTCGAAGAGGGGGCCCACGTGGCCCCCTTTTTCGATCTCATCGCTCACTCGGCGGGCGCTCGGGTGCAATGGCTCCCGCATCCCACCGCACCTCCGCTCGCAGGCTCGCTGCGGCGCGCCGGGAACCCTCTGCGGGAGCCATTGCAGCGCCCACCTCGCTCGCTGGCCCCCTGGCCGCCTACGGCGGTCCCCCGCTGGCGCGGGGGAGGGCGTGTCGCCTTCGGCGACGATCACATCGCTCGCTCGGCGGCGCCTTGGTGCAACGCCTCCCACATCCCACCGCGGACGATCACATCGCTCGCTCGGCGGCGCCTTGGTGCAACGCCTCCCACATCCCACCGCGGACCTCGCAGGCTCGGCCCGCGGCAGGAACCCTCAGTGGGAGGCGTTGCAGGCGCCACCTCGCTCGCTGACCCCCTGTCCGCCTGCGGCGGTCCCCCGCTGGCGCGGGGGAGGTGTGACGCTCGGCTCGCGCCGACCGTCGAGCGAGACCTCGACGGTCCGCGGGGACGGGCGAAGATCAGCCCGTTACACCGAGGCGCCGCCGAGCGAGCGATGTGATCGTCAGCGGACGGTGAAGGCGTAGATGCGGGACGGGAAGCCGAGGAAGCCGTCGCGGTCGACGGCGATCACGCGCCAGAACCACTTCCCGGCCGTGTGGGACGGGGTGACGAGGGTCTGCTCGGTCTTGGTCGTGACCGCCCAGTAGCTGTCGTCGAACTGCGCGCTCCGCGCGAACTCGACGCGGTAGGCGCCGGCCTCGGGGACGCGCTTCCAGCGCAGGACCTCGCCGGGCCCGTGGACGCCGAGGACCGGGGACAGGATCTCCGGCTCGAGCAGGAGCGGGCGCACCGGCTCCGGGTAGCCCGACGCGTCGACCCGCGAGCCCTCGCCGCGGGTGACGAAGAGCTGGGCGCGGGGGCCGGAGAAGGCGAGGGTGCCCTCGAGCGCTTCGAGCCGCGTCGTCTCCTTCTCCTCGGGGGGCAGGGCGAGGCGGAACGCGGTCCCACGCACGCCGGCGACGGCGTTGCCCGCGAGGAGGCGCAGCGGGCCGTTATGCTTGGCGGCCCACACCTCGGCGTCCCCGCGCAGGAGCTCGAGCTGCACGTTGCGCCCGGCCTCCTCGGAGTAGGTCACGCTGCCGATGCGGAGGAGCGACTCCGGCATGACGCGGAGGCGGCTCCCGTCGACGAGGAAGACGTAGACGATGGAGCCCTGGCCGGTCTCGACGTACTGCTGCGGGGCGAGCAGCGCTCCGGGCGTCGCCGGGGCGAGCTGGCCGAGGCGGGACCCCGTCCAGACCTTGCCGCTCATGCTGAAGACCTGCGCCACCGGGCGGAAGGACCGCCGCTCGACGAACGCGATGTGGAGCCCCTCGGCCTCCCCGGGGAAGCGGCGCGGCACGACGGTCGAGATGTGCTCGCGGGTGACGCCGTGGGCGGCGAGCCGCTCCTGCACCCACGCGGCGGCCTCGGCGCCGCTGCGTCGCGCCTCCTCGTTGTCGGCGACGCGGGCGGCGACCGTCACCGACCGCACCCCGGGGCGCCGCCCGAGCTCCTCGGCCACCGCGACGATGCACTGGTCCATCGCGTCGGAGCGCACGTCCGCGACCCGCTGGGTCGACCCGAACTCCACGACGCCATCCGCCACCTTCAGCCCGCCGCACGGCGACGCGCTGGCGGCGCCGGGGAGGGCGACCAGCGCGAGCGCGGCGAAGACGGTGGCGCGAGCGAGCTTGGCGACGGCGGTCAAGACGGCTCCTGGGGGGGAGGGGGTCATCGGGGGGACTCTGGGCGCTGGTCGACCTCGAGGATGTCGAACTCGACGCGGCGGTTCTGTTCCCGGCCCGCTGCGGTGTGATTATCAGCGACCGGGTGGGCTTCCCCAAATCCTTTTGCCACCACCCGAGGGGCCTCGACCCCACGCGAGATCAGCGCGTCGCGTACCGCCCCCGCCCGGCGCTGGGACAAGGCGAGGTTGTAGCGGTCGGAGCCGCGGGAATCCGTGTAACCGGCGACCTGGAGACGGGTGATATCTTTGCGGGTCCGCAAGATCCGCGCGATCTCGTCGAGGAGCGGCCCGCTGCGCGGCTGAATCTTCGCCGTCCCGGTGTCGAAGTAGACCTTGTCGAGGATCTCGATGCGCCGCGTGTCCTCGTCGACGCGGGCCAGGGTGGGCTTGGTGTCGGGGCAGCCGTCCTCGTCCTCGAAGTCGTTGAGCGTCTCGGCCAACGTCGGGCAGGCGTCGACCGCGTCGAGGATGCCGTCGCTGTCGTTGTCCGGGTCCGGGCAGCCGTCGCTGTCGAGGAAGCCGTCGTAGTCCTCGGCGTCCATCGGGCAGGCGTCGAGGGCGTCCACCACGCCGTCGCCGTCGGCGTCCGCGGTGGCGCTCTCGTAGGCCCCGTCGGCGTTCGCGCCGGACAGCGGCGGGTGCGCCCCGGTCCGGTCGGGGCAGCCGTCGTCGTCGTCGAAGCCGTTCGGCGTCTCGGGCTCGTTCGGGCAGCGGTCGACCTCGTCGAGCACGCCGTCGTCGTCGTTGTCGATGTCGGCGCAGCCGTCGTCGTCCTCGAAGCCGTCGAGGTCCTCGGGGCCATAGACGCACTCGCTCCACGCGGAGTAGCGCACGCCGAAGACCAGGCGCCGGTCGGGCGAGCCGTAGCCGCGGGTGATGCCGGCGCCCGCCGCGGCGGTCACGGCCAGGTTCGGGATCCCGCGCCACTCCACGCCGGCGAGGAACTCGAACGGCGGGTCCTGGGCGTCGACCTCCTCGGTCGCGAAGGCGCCCGAGAACGAGCCGACCACCGACAGCGGCTGGTTGCCGGCCAGAAACGAGAACTTCAGGCCGAGGCCCCAGACGATCTCGCGCCCGAGCTCGAGGTCGGCCAGGGTCGCCTTCTCGCGGAAGCGGGCGCCGCCGTTGAGGGTGAGGCGGAAGTAGTCCGCCGGCGCGAAGTCGAGCACCAGGGTCGGCTGGACCGAGAACGCGCCGTAGCCGCCGAAGTCGCTCCCGAGGGGCAGCGACATCGGGGCCGCCAGCGCCAGCCCGAAGCGCCGCCCGACGCTGACGATGCCGAGCTTCGGCGTGATGCGCACGTCGCCGACGCCCACGTCCGAGCTCGGCCGCGCGAGCCCCGGCGTCGTGTCGAGGCCGGGCCCGTACTCCATCGGCAGCAGCACCGGGACGGCCACGCCCAGCTCGAGGTGGTCCCACACCGACAGCGACAGCAGCAGATCGAGGGAGCCCTGGCGGTCGAGGAGCGTCACCTTGTCCTCGCGCCCGCTGCGCTCGGTCAGGAGCGGGGCGTCCGCCAGGTTGTAGTAGGCGCCGCCGGAGAGCGTCAGGTGCGGGCCGATGAAGCCCCCGAGCACGCCGAGGTAGTCCGACGCCCCCGGACCCGGCCGGAGCTGCTGGACATCGACCCCGGCCGTGCGCGCGCTCTCAGCGCGCGCGGTCCCGGCCGTCAGCGACACGAGCGCCGCGACGAGCCCCACGATTCCGGTCGCGTTTCGTCTCATCCGTGGCGCCCCTTCGGTGTCGAAAGCGCGGAGATGATAGCGCGTCCCCCGGCCCTCGTCCCGCAAATCACCCGGTCCTCGCCTTGACCGCGCCCGCGCCGCCGGCGTCAATGGCGTGGACGGCGACCGCCGCGGCCCCGGAGTGTCCCTGATGATCCCGCCCATCCAGCCCTCGCGACCGGCGCGCGCCCCCGCGCAGGGGGAGCGACCGCGCGGACGCCGCCGCCGCGCCCGCCGAGGTCGCGCGTGGGGGGCGACCGTCGCGCTGCTCTTCGCCTTCGCGGCGTCGGGGTGCGCGAGCCTGGCCGACATGACGACCGCGCACCCCCTCGACGCCGGGCACTTCGAGGTGGGCGTCGCCATCACCTTCTACCCGTCGCTGCAGGAGCCGGAGATCATCGGCCTCCCGGCCCTCGAGGTCGGCGTCCGCTACGGCGTCGGCGGCGGCGTGGACTTCGGCCTCCGCGCGAGCTCCATGCTGATGCTGGCGCTCGACGCCAAAGTGGCGCTGGTCGACGAAGCCGATCACGCCGTGGCGATTCAGCCGACCGCCGGCCTCAGCTTCGCGCCGCTCGTCAGCGACAAGCTCGTGAAGGGCGACCTCATGGTGCAGATCGACGTGCCCGTGCTCGTCGACTACCGCTTCGACGCGGAGCACACGCTGACCCTCTCGCCCCGCTACACGGCCCTCATCGTGCCGGGCGAGGGGGCGCCCCGCCACTACCTCGGCGGCGGCGTCGCCGGCCACTTCGAGGTCGATCCGAGCGTCACCCTCGCGCCCTTCGCCGCGGCGATCTTCGCCCTCAATGACCGCCGCTCACTGCTTCGCAATATCGCGAATGTCGGTGTGACGAGCAGATTCCATTGAGCCGATTTGTGCGGTGCGGCATGCGACCGCGCGGTCACCTGCCGAAGTTCATCCCGGCCGGGTCACCGGAGCCCGGGTTCGGCGGCGGCGGGTTCCGGAAGACGACGACCATCCCGCCGACGACGAGGATGGCGGCGGCGACGGCCGCGCCGGTGCTCAACCCCTGGAGCACGGTGACCGCGACGCCGGCGGCGACGGCGAGCACGATGACCGCGATGAAGTAGAGCGACTTCTTGCGCTGCTCGACCGCGAGCTCTTTGCCCAGGTGGCAGTGCTTGTACTTCTTGCCGCTCCCGCACGGGCAGGGGGCGTTCCTCGGGGTGGTCTCGCTCATGCCGTCGACAGCTCCGGGGTTGGCGTCCGCAGGCAGCCTACCACATCACGTGCCATCCGCGCCGCTCGGGAGCGGGATCTCGTAGTGGTCGACCCAGCGGTAGATCTGCTTGCGGTCGCGGTCGAAGGCCCGCGCCACCGCGCTGATGTTGTAGCCGTGCGTCTCGAGGGCCTGCTCGAGCTCCTCCTTGGAGGGGCGCACGCGCCGCCGGTGCGCCTCGGCGACCTTGAGCGGGGCCGTCCGCGTCGCGCGCTCGAGCTCCTCCGGGTTGCCCCCCGGCGGGGGCGGCGGGACGGCGGCGTCGACGATGCGTCGCGGGAGGCGGTCGAAGGGCAGGGGGAGCGCGCCGTCGAGGTGGAGCCAGTCGATCACCTGGCGCAGCTCCCTGGCGTTGAAGGGCCAGCTGTAGAGGAGCAGCACCTCGGCCAGATCGGCGTCGAACATCGGGTCGCCGAAGGGCACCTCGGCCGGGTCGCGCCCCGAGAAGTGGCGCGCGAGGCGCAGGATGTCCTCGCGGCGCGCGCGCAGCGGCGCCAGCTCGATCGGGCACGCGTTGAGGCGCGCGAGGAGGTCGCCGCGGAAGCGGCCGGCGGCGGTCCGGGCGAAGAGGTCGGCGTTGGTGGCGGCGACCACGCGGACGTCGACGTGGATCGGGCGGCCGGCGCCGACCGGCGTGATCTCCTGCTGCTCGAGGGCGCGCAGGAGCCGCGGCTGGATGTCGAGCGGCAGGTCGCCGATCTCGTCGAGGAAGAGGGTGCCGCCCTCGGCCTCGCGGAAGTGGCCGCGGCG
>SBGO01000039.1 GCA_006226565.1 Deltaproteobacteria bacterium
CGCGTCGTCGCGGCGGAGGCGCTCGGACGGGTCGGCACCGTCGGCGCGGTCGCGCTGCTGCTCCCCCACACGACCGGCGTCTTCCGGAGCCGCGCCCTCAAGAGCGCCGCGCGCGAGGCCGTCGCGGCGATCCAGGCGCGCGGGAGCGGCGGCGCCATCGGCGGCCTGAGCCTCGCCGAGGAGCACGCCGGCGAGCTGTCGCTGACCGAGGAGGAGTAGCGCGCCGCTCGGCGGGGCGAGGGGAGCGATCCGGCCTTGACCGGCGATGCGACACGGATGGCCCTCGCGCACGCTGTCTGGGGGGGGCGATCGCGCCCTCGCAGTTGCGAAGACGCGCGCGAGATGAGCAAAATCAAACCTCGCTCGAATCATGGCACGTCGCGAGTCGCTGGCCGACGCGACGCGGGAGGCATCTTGCCGCGCGGGATCGTAGGAACGCTCATCGCCGCCGCCGCGCTCGCGGGGTGTCTCGCCGAGGCGCCCGCGGAGCCGGACGCTCGGCTCGCGATCGCCGTCGCGCCCCTGACCCTCGACGGCGTGACCAACGCGACCTACACGCTGACGGTCCTCAACAGCGCGGGCGACACGGTCTGGACGCGCACGGTCGACTCCCAGGGCTACGGCGACGGCAGCGGCTCGCTCAGCTACGTGGGGACGTGCGACGCGGACGCGAACCCGAACCGGGTGCAGCTCGTCGTCGACGAGCTCGAGGCCAACGGCGCCCCGCTCGTGTCCGGCGTGGACTGGGTGAACCCGGCGCCCGCCGGGGATCCGCTCGAGCGCCTGGTCGACTGCGCAGCCAACGTGGACGCCGCCGTGACCTTCGATCTGGCGCTCGCGCGCGCGGCGACCCAGGGCTTCTTCGACGTCGCGGTGTCCTTTCAGGACGTCTTCTGCTCGGCGAAGCTCGACTGCCAGCGCGACGAGGGCGCCGGCCTCGTGGACCTCGCGTTCCTCGCCAACCCGCTCACCGGCGCGCGCGACCTGACCGCGGTCCTCGCCTTCGCCTGCACGGCCGGCCCCGGGCAGGACACGGTGCTCCACATGAACCCGATCGCCGTAGCGTGCACGAGCGGCGGGCTGACCGCGCAGGTCGACCCCAGCGCCGGTCCGGGCAACCTCGACCCCGCCTTCGACGGCCCGCTGCCGAACACCACGCAGCTCCTCTTCCAGGCGGCAGCCTACCGCGGCGACGAGCAGCTCGGCACCAACCACAAGGCGTACTGGAACGTGGCGCTGGGCCTCAACCGCGACGCCTTCGCCGTCGGCGGGACGTGCCGCCTGACGGCGAGCGCCACGGTCTCGGACGGGCCCTTCGACGGCGGCTTCAGCCCGGTGGGGACGCGCTGGCCGTACGTGTCGTGGGACGTCGTCGTCTTCGACGGCGGGGCGCTCACCTGCGCGCAGCACGAGGTCGGCGGCGGTGACGGCGTCGCGGTCGTCTACGGCGCGACCTCGGGGATCTCCTTCGCGGCGTCCTTCGACGGCCTCAGCGGCCTCGTGACCCAGAACCCGGCGACCAACGAGTGTCTCGTCGACAACGGCGGCTGCGGCGCCAACAGCACCTGCACCGACACCCTCGAGGGCCGTGACTGCGGCTGCGTCGCCGGCTTCGACGACTGCAACGGCAGCCTCGCCGACGGCTGCGAGGTCGCGCTCGCCACCGACCACGAGGACTGCGGCGTCTGCGGCAACCCGTGCGCGGCCGACGAGATCTGCGACGCGGGGAGCTGCGTCGCCCCGTGCACCGCGCCGCGGCAGGTGCTGACCTACACCGGCGCGCTCCAGACGGTGACGGTGCCGACCGGCTGCACCTTCGTCGCGGCGAAGCTGTGGGGTGGCGGCGGCGGCGGCATCGGCGGCTCCGGCGGCTTCGCGAGCGGCGACGTGACGGTGAGCGCCGGCGCGACCCTGGCGGTCGTCGTCGCCGGCGGCGGCGGTCCGGCCGACGTGGCCAACGGCTCGGGTGGGGCCGGCGGCTACGGGGGCGGCGGCAAGGGCGGCGCCGGGGCGGGCAGCTTCTACCAGGGGGGCGGCGGCGGCGGCTACTCCGGCCTCTTCGCAGCCTCGGTGAGCCAGGCCAACGCGCTGCTCATGGCCGGCGGCGGCGGCGGCAGCGGCCACAGCGGCGCGACCTCCGGCGGCGTCGGCGGCGGGACCGCGGGCGATCACGCGACGAACAACGGCATCTGCTACCCCGTGGTCGGCGCCGGCGGCGGCACGCAGACGGCGGGCGGCCAGCCCACCGGGATCGTGGCCGGCAACAGCCGCTGGTACCAGGGCGGAGCCGGGGGCGCGCTCAGCGGCGGCTACGGTGGACCGCCCTACAACCAGTGGGGCGGCGGCGGCGGCGGCGGCGGCTACTTCGGTGGTGGCGGCGGCAACGGCGACGACGGCTGGAACTTCTGCAACTACGGCGGCAGCGGCTCGGCCGGCTCCTCCGGCGGCGGCGGCTCGGGGCGGATCCATCCCACGCTCGTAGCGAACGGCGCGCTGGTGGCCGGGCTCGCCGGCGGGCAGGCGCCCAACGACACCGATCCCGACTACGTCGCTGGCGTCGCCACGGCGGGCACAGGTGCCAGCGGCGTCGGCGGCGTCGGCCTGGTGGTCCTCGACTGGGGCTTCCTCTACACGCCCTGAGCGGCGCGGCCGGGGACCCACCGCCCACGACGCGGGGTCAGCGGGGCGCGATCCCGTGGGCCTCGAAGTACCTGATCATGCGCCGCTGGACCGTCTGGATCGTCTTGCGGCAGCGGTAACGGGTCAGGCCGAGCTCGGCGGCGAGCCCGTCCTCGCTGGCCCCTTCGCCGAAGTGTCGGCGGAGCACCGTCTGCTCGAGCGGGGAGAGGGTGTCGGTGAAGCGGTGCAGGTGCGCCGCGGTCTCCTCGGCGATGACGCGCGCCTCGAGCGCCTCCTCGGGCGGCGCGTGGGGGGGCGGCTCGGCGCGGTGGAAGCGCTGGTCGCGGGACAGCGCGTGGCGGACGACGTTGACGGCCACGCCGCGGAGGAAGCCCGAGTAGGGATCGACGCCGTTGTAGGCCTGCCGCGTCCGCTCCTCGAACGCGAGGGCGAACACCGTCTGGACCGCGTCGTCGCGCTCGGCCGGGTTGAAGAGGCCGCGGCAGTCCCGCGCGCCGTGGCAGACGACCGTCACGACCAGCGGCAGGTAGTGCCGATAGACGGCCTCCATCGCCCAGCGCTCGCCGACGCGGAAGGCCTCGCGACACCGCGGGTCGTCCCTCAGGAGGTCCGCGCCCATCGCTCGGTCGCTCCGCGTGGGCACGTCGATCCCGTCGCGACCACGCCCGCGCGCCTCGAAGAAAACGCGCCGGGCGAAGGGGAGCCTCGGGAGATGCGCGTCATGTCCGCAGCGTAGCGCCACTCGGAAAAAAGTTCGACGAGGGGGCACGCGGACGGGAAGGGAACGCCGAAGAGGTAGGAAATACGCCCACCCCGGCGTGGGCGGGGAGGGAGCGATGAACGCCTGGACGATGCGGCTGGGCGCGCTGAGCGTAGTCCTCGGCGCGTGGTTCATCGGCGGCTGCGCGGACGACGCGCCGGCGCCGACGCCGGAGGTCTCCACGGTCCCGGAGGTCTCCGAGGGGGCGCTCAACCGTGCGGACCTCGATCATCTCTTCGCGATCACGCGGCTTCGTCGCTGCTCCGGCGACGACGACTGCAACCCCGGGGCCTACTGCGACTTCCCGGGCTGCGCGGCGGAGACCGGCGTGTGCCGCCCGCGTCCGCCCATGTGCCCGCGGATCCTGGCGCCGGTGTGCGGCTGTGACGGCGTGACCTACGCGAACGACTGTCAGCGTCGCCGCGCCCGCGTCCCCAAGGACCACGACGGGCGCTGCGTGCAGACCTGCGGGGGCCTCCTCGGCGAGCTCTGCCCCGACGGCGAGGTCTGCGTCTACGCGCCCGGGACGTGCGCCGTCGCCGATCGCCAGGGCGTCTGCGAGCGGCCGCCGACCGGCTGCGGTGAGGGGGATCCTGCCGTGTGCGGCTGCGACGGCGGGACCTACCGCAACGTCTGCGAGCTCTACGGCGCCGGCGGATCCGTCGACCACCTCGGCGCGTGCGTCGAGCCCTGCGAGGACAACGACGAGTGCGCCGACACCGACTACTGTCAGAAGAAGGGCGGCGACTGTCAGGGCGAGGGCCTCTGCGCCGACCGGCCGACGATGTGCCCGCTCTACCTCCACCCGGTGTGCGGTTGCGACCACCAGACCTACGGGAACTCCTGTGCGGCCGCGGCGGTCGGCGTCAACGTCGCCCACGACGGGCCGTGCTTCTGCGGCGGCATCGCGGGCTTCCCGTGCCCCGCCGGCCTGTGGTGCGATCCGACGCCCGGGATGTGCGACGTCGCCGACGTCGGCGGCCAGTGCGTCCCGCGGACCGACGCGTGTCCCGAGATCTACCAGCCGGTGTGCGGCTGTGACGGCGTGACCTACGCGAACGACTGCTTCCGGGTCGCCGCCGGGGCCGCCAAGGACCACGACGGCGCCTGCGTCGTCCCGTGTCACGACAGCGCCCAGTGCGGCGCCACCGAGTACTGCGACAAGCCTGTCGGCTGCGACACGGCGGGCGTCTGTGGCCCGCGGCCCCTCGGCTGCCCCGACGTCTGGGACCCGGTCTGCGGCTGTGACGGCCAGACCTACGGCAACGCGTGCGACGCGGCGGCCGTCGGCGCGGCCGTGGCGCACGGTGGGGCGTGCTTCTGTGGCGGCTTCGCCGGCTTCCCGTGCCCCGAGGGCCAGTGGTGCGACCTCGACCCGGGCTTCTGCAGCGGCGCCGACATCGCCGGCCAGTGCGTCACCCCGAGCGAGGCCTGCCCCGACGTCTGGGATCCGGTCTGCGGCTGTGACGGCGAGACCTACGCCAACGACTGCGCGCGCATCGCGGCCAGGGTCTCCAAGGATCACGACGGACGCTGCGCGTGCGCGCCCTTCGTCTGCGATCTGTGGTGCCCCTTCGGCTACGTCATCGGTGAGGAGGGCTGCCCGCGCTGTGAGTGCCGGGAGCCGCCGATCTGCACGAGCGACGACGACTGCCGCGCCGGGCGCTACTGCCAGACCGAGACCTGCGGCGGCGTCGGCGTCTGCGCCGGCGCGCCCGACGCCTGCCCCGACCACTGGAACCCCGTCTGCGGCTGCGACGGCCAGACCTACGCGAACCCCTGCGAGGCGGCGCGCGTCGGGATGAACGTGGCCCACGAGGGGGCGTGCTTCTGCGGCGGCTTCGCCGGCTTCCCGTGCCCCGAGGGCCAGTGGTGCGACCTCGACGCGGGCTTCTGTGACGGCGCCGACATCGCCGGCCAGTGCGTCACCCCGGGTGAGCTCTGTCCCACCCTGTGGGATCCGGTCTGCGGCTGCGACGGCAAGACGTACGGCAACGACTGCGTGCGCATCCAGGCCAGGGTCACCAAGGACCACGACGGCCCGTGCGAGTGCGCCCCGGTCACCTGCGACCTCTACTGCCCGTGGGGCTGGGCGACCGACGCGGCCGGCTGCGAGATCTGCGCCTGCGCGCCGCCGCCGCCGTGCCACGCCAACGCCGACTGCCGCGAGGGGGCCTACTGCCGGCAGGAGACCTGCGGGGGGGCCGGGCGCTGCGCGATGAAGCCCGGCGGCTGCCCGAACGCCTCGACGCTGCCGGTCTGCGGCTGCGACGGCCAGACCTGGCCCAGCGCCTGCGACGCGGCCGCGGCCGGGGTCAGCGTGGCCCACGAGGGGGCGTGCATGTGCGGCGGCTTCGCCGGCGTCCCGTGCCCCGTAGGGCTGTGGTGCGATCCCGAGCCGGGCCTCTGCGGGGGCGCTGACATCGCGGGCCGGTGCGTCCAGGTCAGCGACGCCTGCACCCTCCACTACGATCCGGTGTGCGGCTGCGACGGCCAGACCTACGGCAACGACTGCGCGCGCGTCCAGGCGAAGGTCGCGAAGGACCACGATGGCCTCTGCGCGTGCGAGCCCATCCTGTGCGACCTGTGGTGCCCCTACGGCTACCAGCGCGACCCGTGGGGCTGCGAGATCTGCGCCTGCCTCCCGCCCAAGCCCTGCTGCGATCCCACCGATGAGCCGGGCCCGCACGGCGCGTCCTCGTGCACCGAAGGGGCGACCTGCTGCGCCGACGGCGCGTGGCACTGCAACGCGGACTCGGGCGCGCCGGCGTGCGACGTCCCCGGTCCGGTCTGCCCCGACGGGCCGTGCTGCCACGCCTGGGCCGAGCCCGACTGCGTCTTCCCGGTCTGCTGCGCCAACGGCCAGTGGCGCTGCGGCTCAGCGAGCGGCGTCTCGCCCTGCGACGCGCCGGGCGAGCGCTGCGAGGTGGCCTGCCCGCCGGTCGCGTGCACCCTCTTCTGCGAGCACGGCTTCGCCCACGGCGACGACGGCTGCCCCATCTGCGCCTGCGCCCAGCCGGGCGCGCCGTAGCGCCGCGTGACGCGCGGCGTGCGCCCGCCGGGGACGCTCACGCCGCGCGCCCGCTCGCTCAAGCGTCGAGGGTCGCCTTGACCAGCGCCTTGACCCGCGTCGGGTCGGCCGAGCCGCCCGAGGCGCGGATGACCTGCCCCACGAAGAAGCCGAGGAGCGCGGTCTTGCCTTCCTTGTAGCGCGCGACGTTGTCGGGGTTCGCGGCGAGGGCGTCGTCGACGAGCCGCTGCAGCGCGCCGTCGTCGGTCACCGCCTCGAGCCCGCGGGCCTTCACGATGTCCGCCGGCTCGCCGCCGTCCTTCAGCATCACCTCGAGCACCGCCTTGGCCCCCGGGGTCGACACCGTGCCGGCGTCGGCGAGCTCGATGAGGCGCGCGAAGGCCGCGCCGTCGAAGGGCAGGTCCGACACCGGCCGGTCCTTCACCTCGGCGAGCAGCACGTTGGTGACCCACTTCGCCACCGGCTCGGGGGCGTGGCCCTCGGCCGCCGCCTCGTAGAACGCGGCCAGCGCGGTGTCGCCGGTCAGCACGTCGGCGTCGTCCTCGCTCAACCCATGCTCCGTCTGGAAGCGCGCGAAGGCCGCCGCGAGCTGCGGGTCCGCCTCGCGCGCCTTGGCCCGGAGCTGCGCCGGCGACAGCTTGGTCGGCCGGGGCCGCCCCTGGTCCTTCTTGGCCTTCGCCTCGCGCCGCGCGGTCGCCGCGTCGACCGCGGGCCCCGCCGTCTTGCGCGTCCACGAGTCCTTCAGCGTCACGACGCGGTTGAAGACCGGGCGCTCGGGCGTGTGGTCGACGATGTCCGCCACGAAGTAGCCCTGGCGCTCGAACTGGTAGTGCGCGCCGGCCTGCGCCGACCCCAGCGAGGGCTCGACCAGCGCCTCGACGACGACGAGCGACTCGGGGTTGAGGTTGTCCTTGAAGTCGCCCTCGGCGGCGTCGGGGGCCGGCACGGTGAAGAGGCGGTCGTACAGGCGCACCTCGGCCCGCACGGCCTGGGGCGCCGCCACCCAGTGGATCGTGCCCTTGACCTTGCGCCCGTCGGGGCTCGCGCCGCCGCGGGTCGCCGGGTCGTAGCTGCAGCGCAGCTCCACGATCTCGCCCGCGGCGTCCTTCACGACGTCGTAGCAGCGGATGACGTAGCCGTAGCGCAGGCGCACCTCGCCGCCGACGGTGAGGCGGTGCCAGCCCTTCGGCGGGACCTCGGCGAAGTCGTCGCGCTCGATGTAGATCGTGCGGGCGAAGGGCACCGGGCGCGAGCCCTCCTTCGGCACGTCGTGGGGCCAGTAGCTGGCGTCGAGCTTCTCCGACAGGTCGAGGGGGTAGTTCGTCAGCGTCACCTTGAGCGGGTTGAGGACCGCCATCACGCGCGGGGCGCGGTGGTTGAGGTCGTCGCGGACGCAGTACTCGAGCTTGCCGATGTCGACGACGCTGTTGGTCTTGGCGACGCCGATCATGTCGGCGAAGGCGCGGATCGCCTCGGGGGTGTAGCCGCGGCGGCGGAGCCCGGCGATGGTCGGCATGCGCGGGTCGTCCCAGCCGCTGACGTGGCCCTCCTTGACGAGCGTCAGGAGCTTGCGCTTGCTCATGACGGTGTAGTCGAGGTTGAGGCGGGCGAACTCGTGCTGGTGCGGGCGCGGCTCGGTGTAGCCGACGTTCTCGAGGACCCAGTCGTAGAGCTCGCGGTTGTTCTCGAACTCGAGGGTGCAGATCGAGTGCGAGATGTGCTCGATGGCGTCCTCGAGGCAGTGCGCGTAGTCGTACATCGGGTAGATGCACCACGCGTCGCCGGTGCGGTGATGCGACGCGTTGACGATGCGGTAGAGCAGCGGGTCGCGCATCAGCATGTTCGGCGACGCCATGTCGATCTTGGCGCGCAGGACGTGCTCGCCGTCGGCGAACTCGCCCTTCCTCATGCGCTCGAAGAGGTCGAGGTTCTCCTCGACGCTGCGGCTCCGGTAGGGGCTCTCGCGGCCGGGCTCGGTGAGCGAGCCGCGGTGCTCGCGCAGCTCCTCCTTCGAGAGGCTGTCGACGTACGCCTTGCCGTCCTTGATGAGCTTCACGGCGAAGTCGTACATCTGCTGGAAGTAGTCCGAGGCGAAGTAGAGGTGCTCGCCCCAGTCGAAGCCGAGCCAGCGCACGTCGCTCTGGATCGAGTCGACGTACTCCTGCTCCTCCTTCGTCGGGTTGGTGTCGTCGAAGCGGAGGTGGCAGCGGCCGCCGTAGGACTCGGCGAGGCCGAAGTTCAGGCAGATGGACTTGGCGTGCCCGATGTGGAGGTAGCCGTTCGGCTCGGGCGGGAAGCGCGTGGCGACGACGTCGTAGCGCTGCTCGGCCAGGTCCCGGTCGATGATCTGCCGGATGAAGTGGGTCGCCTGGCGGGACTCGTCCTTCTTCGCAGGGGTCGGCGGGGGCGTGGGCGTGGACATGGGTGCGCTCCGGGTTCGCGTCGTGCCCGCCAGAGCTATCCAATCCGCGACGCCCGCGCAACTGGGGACTGGAGAGGCGCCCCGAGGACGCGAACGCGGTCACCGACGCGAGGGCCCTCTGCGAGGCCCGCTCGCCCTCGACCGCGGGCCGGGATCGCGGCTCCGCCTGCGTGCACGGTCCGCAGCGGCCGTCGCCCTGGCGCGACGTCC
>SBGO01000692.1 GCA_006226565.1 Deltaproteobacteria bacterium
CGACGGCCAGCGGCGCGGCGAGGGTGAGCGCGAGGGACAGGGAACCGAGCCGGAGCAGCGTCATGGCGGGCCCTCCTTGGGGCGCATGGGCGCATCACGCGGCCCGCGCCCACCGGATGAGGGGCGCGGGTCGCGGCGCGTGGGAGAGACGGCGGGCGGGGTGACGAGCCCCGCCCGCGAGAGCAACGGGCCTCAGTCGGCGAGCTTGTCGAGGACGAGCGCCATGCCGGCGTCCGAACGCGCGGAGCCGAAGTGGCTGGCGAGCAGCGCCCACAGGTTGGTGATGAAGTAGCCGCTGGTGTCGTAGTCGTCGAGGGTGACCAGCTCGTTGGCCACGCAGGGCTCGAGGTCGAGCGCCGCCGACGCCTCGGACACGAACTCGTCCTGGTAGGACCCGTCCGCGATGTCGGCCATGGTGATGGTCGTGTACTGGACCACGTTGCCCTCGCACTGGTCACGCTCGCCGAAGGCGTAGCTGCCGTCGGCGCACGGGGCGGCGAAGAGGTCGCTCGGGCCGTTGTTCACCTTGCTGAAGTACGTCGGGACGAAGGCCGCGCGGTCGCCCATCTCGCACGTCACGGTGCCGCGCATGTGCGTGAAGTACGTGCACAGCGCGCCGGTGCTGACGCCGTGGTTGGCGCCCGACAGCAGGATGACGTCCTGCAGGTGCGGGAACGGGTTGACGCTGTTGGCGGCGCTCGACTTGTACTCGTTGTAGAGGCGGCGGAGCGAGTCGCGGATGACCGTCACGCCGAGCGAGTGGCCGACGAGCGAGACCTTGCGGTCGGGGTACTTGGCGAAGACGGCCTTGAGCAGCGACTCGACCATCGGCACGGCCCAGCCGTGGTCGATGTTCAGGAAGGGGTTGCCGGTGGCGCTGGCGCTGTCCCAGTCGCTCAGGGTGGCGACCATGTCGACGCGGGCGTCGAAGGCGATGACCTCGTAGCCGGCCTCGATGAGCTTGGTGGCGAGCTGCTTGCGGACGGCGCTCTCGACGACGACGTCGAAGGCGGCCGAGGTGGTCTGGGTCGAGCCAGCCAGCGCGGCGACGAAGTACTCCTCCCAGCTGGTGTTGGCCGAGGAGTTGCCGTGGATGAGCACGACGACCGGCTTGGTCGTGTCGGCGTTCGGCTGGTCGTAGACCTTGGCGGCGCAGTCGTAGCCCGGGAGCGACGTGCTGTCGGCCGGGGAGCCGGCCGGGACGTCGGCCTCGTTGTCGCTGACGAACGGCTCGACGTTCTTGCCGTACTCGGTGCGCGGCGTGCAGCCGGGGTGGTTGGCCAGGTCGTCGCGGTACTTGCCCGCGTAGTCCGCCTCCTTGGCCTGGTCGCCGCCGACGGCCGCGATCATCTCGGTCGGGTCGGCGATGGACCAGCCGGAGAGCTCGTCGGCCACCTCCGTCTCGCGCGCGGCGATGGCGGCGCTGCAGGCGGCGACCTGCGGGTCGACGGTGTCGGTCTCGGTGGTGTCTGCGGTGGTGTCTTCGGTGGTGTCCTCGGAGACATCCTCCGCCACGTCGTCGGTCGACGTGTCGGTGGACACCGTGTCGGCGGTGGTGGTGTCGTCGGTGGTCTTGTTGTCGTCGCCACACCCGGTGGTGACCCAGGCGAGGCAGGCGAGGCCGAGGAGGGCGCTGCGCGTGATCCGGTTCATCGTCTTCGTCCCGCGTGTCGGTTCAGGGAACGGGCACGCGGCACTCCGCCGCGTGCTCGGCGCGACGACGATAGCGCGCTCGTCACGCGTGTGCACGGGTAGACGAAGATGGCAATTTGAACGAATATCGTTCAGAGAATACGGATATCGGCCTCGTGGTGTTCAGGTTGGCCGGTGCTGTGGTGAACTCGGGCGACGGTATGTTGCGATCGTGTATACGAAAGGTGCCACGATATCCCGCAACAGTGCCCTCGGCCGAATCCATCGGGCCTCTCGGTCGGATCGGCGACGATCGCGTCCCTCAGCCCGTCGGCCCCTCCTCGTCCGCGTCGTCGGCCGCGACGGCGTCGTCGGCCTCGGGCTCCTCGTCCGCCTCGGTCTCCGCCTCCGCGGTGACCACGCCGAGCGCCTCGAGCAGGGCGTCGTAGCGGTACTCCGCGGTGGCGAGCGCGGCGTCGAGGGCCTCGGCGTCCTCCGCGTCCCAGGCGCCGCCGGCGGTTTGCCACGCGACCCAGACGCGGGTCAGCTCGGCCATCGCCTCGCCCTTGAACCACCGGACCCCGTCGTGCGCGTTCACGCCGAGCAGGGCCTCGGCCCCCGCGACGAGCGGCCCGAAGCCGTCCTCGGAGGTCGTCGCGACGTGCCGGATGAGGCCGGCGGCGTCCGGGCGGTCGTCGAGCTCGGCGGTCAGGGTGTAGAGGTCGGCGTCGTCCGCGACCGCCTGCGGTAGCGCGCGCAGCACGGTGAGCGCCCGCGTCAGGTCCCGGGTGCCGCTCGCCAGCGTCCGCCGGGAGAGCGCCGCCAGGCTGTCGACGAGGGCCGCGTCGTCGCCCTCGGCGCGCTCGCCCGCGGCCACGAGGCCCATGAGGCGCGCGACGTCGTCGGGATCGGCCGGGTCGTCGCTGGCGAGCCGGCTGAAGGCCTCGCGCTCGGCGGTGAGCTCGAGGTTGCGGACGGCGCGCCCGAGGTCCGGGGTGCCGGCGCCGCCGAGCGTGTCGTAGAGCGCCAGCCAGCGGCCCTCGGCCGGGACCACGTGCCAGTCGAGGAAGACGAGGGACTGGTAGGCGTGGAGGGTCACGTAGAGGCCGTGCTCGGCCAGCTCGTCGCTGTAGCGCAGGTACCAGAGGCCGCTGCGCTGCTCGCGGAAGGCGACCAGCCCGGCGTGGGCGGAGATGCCGAGCGCCTCGAGCAGGGTGAGGTGGGTGAGCTCCGCCTCGGAGCCGCCGCGGCGCGTCGGCACGGCGTGCTTGATCCAGCCCGACGCGTCCTTGAAGGCGTTCTGGTAGCAGATGACCGCGCGCTCCTCGCCGGCGCGGTTCGAGTAGGCGAAGACGTCCTCGTTGACGTGGCCGTCGGCCGCCCGGAAGTCGTAGAGGGCGAACTCGTTGGCGTCGCTGAAGACGTGGCGCATCCGCATGAGCGGGAAGATCTCGCGCTCGTGGCGGGCGACGAGGTCGGCGTCGACGCGCTCGTCGCGGTAGGCGCGGCGGTACTCCATGCCGTACTTCTCGCTGAAGCCCTCGACCTGGCCGTGGCCGACCATCGGCAGCCCCGGCAGCGTCACGAGCAGCAGCGCCACGCCGAAGTACTTGTCGCCCTTGCCGAACTGCTCGACCGCCGTCTCCTCGTCGGGGTTGTTCATGAAGTTCACGAAGCGCTTGAGCACCTCGGCCGAGAACTCGAGGACGTTCTTGATGGTCTGGCGGTACTTGGCGTTGTCCTCGTCGCGCAGCATGTGCATGAACGCGCTGTTGTAGACGCGGTGCATCCCGAGGGTGCGGACGAAGTAGCCCTCCATCAGCCAGAAGGCCTCGGCGAGCAGCAGCGTGTCGGGGACCTCGGCCTGGACCCGGTCGACCACCTCGCGCCAGAACTCCACCGGCATCGCGCGGTCGAAGTCCGCCTGGGTCAGCGCGTACTCGGAGCGCGACGGGATGGCGCCGCCGTGGCCGGGCTGCGGGTACCAGAGGCGCTGCACGTGCTGGCGCGCCAGGGTCATCGCGGCGTCGAAGCGGATGACCGACGACATGCGCGCGACGTGCAGGATCTTCTGGATGACGGCCTCGCGCGCCTCCGGGTTGAGGTAGTCGATCTGCGCGGTGTCGTTCCACGGCATGCTGGTGCCGTCGTTGCCGTGGTAGATGTAGCGCACGCGCCCGTCGCGGTGGTCGTAGGACTTGAAGACCACGGCCGCGTCGGTGTGGTTCCAGTAGCCGTCCTCGATGTGCACGCTCACGGCGGGGTCGGGGCAGAGGTCGGCGCCGGTGAAGCGGTAGTTCGGGTAGGGCGCGTGGTCGACCTGCAGGAAGTAGTCGGGGTGGTCGACCATCCAGCGCGAGTCGAGGCCGGTGTGGTTGGGCACCATGTCGGTCGCGAGGCGGATGCCGCGGGCGCGGCAGCGGCGGTCGAGGTCCCACCAGGCGTCGTCGCCGCCGAGGTCGTGGGCGACCGTGTAGTCGTAGAGCGAGTAGGCGCTCGCGAGCGCCTCGGGGTTGCCGCGCCACTGCTTGATGGTGCGCGAGGCGGTCGAGCGCTCCCAGACGCCGATGAGCCAGAGGCTGGTGAGGCCGTAGCGGGCGAGGCGGTCGAGCTCGGCGTCGGGGATCTGGTCGAGGCGCGTGATGGGCTGGTCGTAGCTGCGCGAGAGCTGGTCGAGCCAGACGTAGGTCGACTTGGCGAGGAGGACGACGTTGGCCATCCAGTCGCGGTCGGGGGTGAAGTTCTCGTACTCGGCCGGGCCGCTGAAGCTGAGCGGCTCGACGGGGCCGTGGCCGAGCCCGCGGGCGGCCTCCTCCTCGGCGAGGACGTCGCCGGCGACGACGAGCTCGGCGACGAGCCAGCTCGGCAGGAAGCGCGCGTAGCGCTCGCGGATGAAGGCCAGCTGGGCGCGCAGCGAGTCGGGGTGGGCCAGCATCGGGGCGCGCAGGGCGGCGAAGAGGGACAGCCCCAGCTGCGCCGAGGTCGGCAGGGTCGCGAAGTAGGCCTCGAGGCTCTCCACGAGGACCGGGTACTGGGGCCGCTCGGCCAGCGGCGCGTCGTCGAAGAGGGCCCGGTAGCTGCTCGCCGCCGGGTTCTCGACGAGCAGGCGCACGCTCAGGAGCTCGGCGACGCGCGGCTCGCGCGCGAGCTCGGCGGTCTCGGGGTAGCGCTCGGCGAAGCCGGTCAGCGTGAGGTCGAGGGGCGCGCCGGGGCGGCCCTCCTCGATCCAGGCGATGGCGTCGTCGAGGGCGCCCTGCTGCTCCTCGTCGCAGTAGTGCCCGATGAGGGCGCGCTGCACCTCGGCGATCAGCGTCAGGGCGACCAGCTCACCCGGACGCCAGCGCGCCTCCTGCCCGGTCAGCGGGGCGGCGGCGGCGCGGCGCGCGAGCTCGCGCAGCGCGTAGGGCCGACCGCGCTCGGCGGTCAGCGCGGCGATGTCCGGCATGCCCCAGACCTCGCGGGCGACGTCCCGCGCAGGAAAACCCAGGTCGAAAGTGCTCTTGGAGCCGATGGTCGTGGGGCGAGGCGGCATGAGAGTCTCCGTCCAGCGCGCCGGGGCGCGGTCCGCGCCGATGGTGGACCCGTGGGCCACGGAGATCAACGAGTTCTCGCCCACCTCGCCGCGGGAAGGGCGAAAGCGTAACTCAGAGGTGAGTTGCTAATGGGCGTGTGCGGCGGATCCCAGAGAATCGAGGGGTTGCGAAACAATTCTCTCGGCGACCAAAAGATGGGGGGCGCCGCCGCGATCCCTCGGATCAGACCCCCCATTCCGGGCGCTTCGTATTATGGTGCGTCCCATGTGGACGACACGCATCGCGGCTCTGGGGCTCCTCACCTGTCTCGCGCCCGGCGCGCACGCCGAGAGCACGGTCGACTTGATCGAGCACGTGTTCGGCGCGAGCGACGTCAACGGCGTCTCCGGCAACGGCGGCCTGACCATCGGCGTCGGTCGGCGCGGCGACCTGACGGTCCTGGCGTGGCCGTCGCCGAGCTACACCGACCACCTGGCGCTGGTCTCGTCGAACGCGCCCGAGGTGCGCGACCAGCCCTCGATGCTGGGCGATCCGGGCATGGGCGCGGCCATCGGCCTCGCCTGGGACGCCCCCGCCGGCTTCGGCTTCGGCTGGCTCCGCGACGCCCCGTGGGAGGCGACCCAGGCCTGGGGCGAGCCCGACGCGCCGGTCGTGGCGACGACCTTCCGCAACGCGACCCTCGACCTCGAGGTGACGGTCGTCGACCTCGTCCCGCCCGACCGCGACGTCTGGGTCCGGCGCGTCACCGTCCACCGCGGCGAGAGCAGCCCCGTCACCGCCGCGCGCGTCATCTTCTACGCCAACCCGGCGCCCACCCGCTCGCGCGTCCCGCAGCTCCCCTTCGGCGACTGGGCGCTCGACGCCTACAACGACTTCGCCGCGCTCTACGACGCCGACACCGAGGCGGTCGTCCACTTCCGCCCCGCCGGCCACGGCGACGTCCACGACCTGATGGAGGTGCTCGCCCCGCCCGCCATCGACTACGGCGCGGTCGGCGCGGCGCTCGAGACGGGCGCCCTCGACGAGGCCGCCGCGGCCGCGCTCGTCGCCCGCCTCGACGACGACTACGGGCCGGGCGCCTACCTCGCGGTCGGCGCGGACGCCCCGCTCGTCGGCCACCAGGTCGGCTTCGACGCGACGCCGCTGTGCGACGCCGCCGACGCCCTCGTCGACAACCTCCAGTCGCTGCCCGACCGCTTCCCGGGGCTGACGCTGCCCATCGACCCCGCGCTGGCGAACGTCTTCCGCTGCGACCGCAGCATCGCGGACATCCGCGCCGCCCAGGGCTGGACCGCGGACGCCGCCGACGCCTTCGCCGACGCCGCCGACGGCGTGCTCTCCGGCGACAACGGGGCCGCCGGGCGCGCCAACGAGGCGCTCGCCGTGGCCGTGGACCTCGACGCGGCCGAGCCCGCCGTCACCTTCTACACCGGCGTCGCGGCCACCGCGGCCGGCGCGCGCGCGCTCCTCGAAGGCGCCCGCGAGGACGGCTTCGCGGCGCTCCGCGAGGCGACGATCGCCGACTGGTCGGCCTGGATCGGCCGCGCCCACCTGCCGTCCACCGACGACGCGCGGGTCCTGGAGGTCTGCCGGCGGGCGCTGATGAACATCCGCGTCGGGACCGATCGCGACACCGGGGCCATCGTCGCCTCGGTCTCGCGCCAGGCGCCCTACGGCCTCGACTGGCCGCGCGACGGGGCCTTCTTCGACGCCGCCCTCGACGCCGCCGGCTTCCCCGAGATGGTCGAGAAGCACGCCCGCTTCTACCTCGACACGGTGCGCCGCGAGCCCGCCGAGCCCGACCCGCTCCTCAACCCCGAGACCCCGGTCGACCCCGACGACCCCGACGCCGCCACCTTCCCGGCCTGGGCGTGGGAGATGAACTACTACGCCGACGGGCTGGTCGGCGGGAACATCCGCTTCGAGATCGACAACACCGCGCTGACGGTCTGGGGCCTCGTCGACCACGCCCGCTACCTCGCGGACGAGGCCGCGCGGAACGCCTGGCTCGCCGAGGTCTGGCCGGTGGTCCGCGGGGCGACGGAGCTCCTCGTCCGCTGGCGCGACCCCGAGACCGGGCTCCACGCCCCCGCCAACGAGGACGACAACGTCATCTTCACCCAGACGCTCCACGGCGCGGCCACGACCTGGCTGGCGATCGACCGGGCAGTCGCCGCGGCCGAGGCGCTGTCGCACGCCGACGAGGCGGCGCGCTGGGGCGCCCGGGCCGACGAGCTGAAGAGCGCCATCCTCGACGGCCTCTACGACCCCGAGAGCGGCCTCTTCGACGAGGGGCTGTCCGAGCTCCAGAACCCCGGCAACGCCGCCGGCGGCGCGAGCTCGTGGATGGTGTGGCCGGCGCGACTCCTGCCCTACGACGACGAGCGCGTGCAGCGGCAGATGCGGGTCAACCTCGACCTCGCCGACGCCCGGCTCGACCCCAAGAACGGCGGCGCCGCCTACGTCACCAAGATCCTCGTGGCGGCGGCGCTGACCCTCGAGGACGCCGACGCCCGGGCGCGCGTCGCCGCGGGGCTCCGCGCCATGGTGAACCACGCGGCGACCCCCGACATGGGCGTCTTCGGCGAGACCTTCGTCGGCGTCGACAGCGACGGCGACGGGGTGAACGACACCTTCTCGGCCCGCGTCTCGAACCCGCACCTGTGGGCCGGCACGCTGGTCTACCTGACCGCGATGGCGCTCTACGACCCGGAGCGCATCACCGATCCCCTCGGGGCGGAGCCCAAGGTCGAGGGCGGCGGCGGCTGCACCGGCGGGGGGCCGACGGCGCCCCCGACGCTCCTCGCCCTCGCGGCGGTGGCGTGGCTCGCTGCCCGGCGGCGGCGGTCCCTCCGCGGGTGACGCTCACGGGGCGTCGAAGACCGCCGGGTCGACGCGGAAGACGTGGAAGGGCAGGTTCGGCGGGGTGCCGATGGCGAAGCGCGTGACGTCGCTCTGCGAGAGGTAGAGCGTGCCCTCGGCGGTGGTGATGCCGGAGACGCCGGTGACCGGGTCGCCGTTGGGCAGGCTCAGGTCGCGGAAGGCGAGGGTGGCGTAGGTCCAGCTCGGGTCGGGCACGGCCCGGACGATCTGGTGGTCGAGCGCCAGGTAGGCCGCGCCGTCGAGGATGGTGACGCCGTCGACGCCGCCGGTGAAGCTGTCGTCGGTGTCGTTCAGGAGATCGACGGCCGCGACGTCGAGCGGGGCGGAGAGCTTGATGCGGACGAGCTCCGGCGGCAGGAACTTGGCCACGACGAGGAAGCGCTCCTGGGCGTCGACGGCGATGCCGTTGGCGCCGACCGCGCCCGGGGTGAGCGCCGGGTTCGTGGCGAAGGTCGTGAGGGACTGCGCCTGGGGGTCGACGCGGTAGACGTTGGGGAAGGCGCGGTCGGCGATGTAGGCGGCGCCGTCGGAGGTCACGACCACGTCGATGCAGACGCCGCCGGGCTGGACCGTGTCGAGGTCGACCCGCCAGAGGCGCTCGCCGGTGTCGAGGTCGAGGAGCCACAGCTCGCTGCCGGTGAGGGCGCGGGTCTTGCCGGCGCAGACCCAGAGGCGGCGGCGGGCGGGGTCCGCCTCGAGCCCGAGGACGAGCCACTCGCCCTCGGCGTTGCCGGGGAAGAGCTCGCTCTCGGTGCCGTCGGCCGCGATGCGCGTCACGTTCCCGAGGGCCATGCTGCCGGTGAAGAAGGCGCGGCCGATGGGGTCCCAGGTCACCGACTCGGGGTAGGCCTGGTCGCTCGCGAGCGGATAGTCCGCGCGGAGGGACGTCGCCGAGGTCGTGTCGGCGGGCGCGGCCGTGTCGTCGGCCCCGTCCGGCGTCGCGTCGGTCCGCGTGTCGGCGGCGCCCGCGGTGTCGCCGGGGGCGGTGTCCGCTG
>SBGO01000695.1 GCA_006226565.1 Deltaproteobacteria bacterium
CGGGGAGCCGCTCGCGCGGCTTGGCGGGGGGCGTCGCGAGGGCGGCCGCGAGCGGGCAGTCGGGGCTCGTCGGCTCGCCGCGTCGGTAGCGCTGGAGGATCTCCCGCGAGCGCTGCGCGAGCTTCCGCCGCACTTCGCGGCGCATCCCCTTGACCCGCGGGATCTGCATGTGGTCGTAGGCGGTCGTCTGGTGGCGGAGCCAGGCGATGACCGCCGCCTCGGCGCGCTCGGCCACGGGGATCCGCTCGGTCCGCGCCACGGTGCCGCTCCCGACCGGGGTGGCGTGGGCGGCGACCCGCTCGGCGAGGTCCTGCGCGAGCGCGGCGTGGTCCGCGTGGAAGTCGAGGAACGCCAGCACGTGGCGCGTGAACTCCACGACGTAGTCGTCCTGGGCCCGCGCCCGGCGCGCCCGGTCCGCCTCGAGGCGCCGGTGGTGCTCCGGCGTCGCCCGGGTCCGCTCGATCGCGCGCCGGCAGCGCGCGATCTGGTCCGCCGGGGCCCACACCCCGCGCGAGAACCGCTTGCGCCCGCGCACGACCTCGACGGTCCAGGTCGGGCCGCTCGCCTTGACGCGGCGCGTCAAGCCGGCGTCGCCCGGGGGGAGCAGATCCCAGCCCGGCGGGATCGGCAGGATCTTTCCGTCCTCGGTGCGGACCGTCATGTCACGCGGCCCGGGGCTGACGATGCGGGTCTCGGTCGGCATGGCGTCGCATGGTGGGCGATGCCGCGATCCCCGTCAAAGGGAACCGGCGGCGACCGAAAACCACCGTCCCCTCGTCTCGCGCTTGCGAAACGCAGGCCGATGTCGGACCCTTCGGTCGAGAGGGGGCGGGCCCGTCAAGCTACGGGTGGTTCATGCAGCACGCCGTCGAGTCGACGACCGCTCCCGCGAGCTCCGCGCAGGCCCCACAGGCCTCGCCCGAGTCCTCTCGCTCCGATCTGCGCGGGATGAGCTTCGCCGCGGCGAGCGCGAGCCTCGCGCCGGTCCAGCTCAAGGGAGCGCAGGCCGCGGGGACGCTGTCGAGCGCCCAGGTCGCGAGCGCCGTCCGCTACAACCGCGGCCGCGGCCTGTCCGCCGCCCAGTGGCGGAGCATCCAGAAGACCGTCGGCAGCGCCGCCGACGGCGTCGTCGGGCCGAACACCGTCCGCGCCGTCGCCCGCTGGCAGGCGAGCCACCACCTCGGCGCCGACGGGATGGTCGGGCCCCAGACCCTCGGCAAGCTCAACGCCGGGGCGGGCGGGTCCACGGGCGGCGGCGGCGGCGGCGCCAAGCTCACGGCGTCGCAGGTCAGCGCGGCCGTCCGCTACAACCAGGGCCGCGGCTTCTCGAGCACCACCGTCAAGACCATCCAGAAGGCGGTCGGCAGCGGCGCCGACGGCGTCATCGGCCCCAACACGGTCCGCGCCATCGCCGCCTGGCAGGCCAACCACGGGCTGTCCGCCGACGGCAAGGTCGGCCCCGCGACCGCCGGCAAGCTGGGCGTGAAGGCCGGCGGCGGCGCCCCGGTGAACGGGAGCCGCTCGCAGAAGCTCTCCTACGCCAAGCAGCATGCGGTCGCCATCGGCCTCCGAATCACCTCGACGACCGGCGGCAAGCACGCGCCGAACTCGTACCACTACAGCGGGCGCGCCGTGGACGTCGCCGGGAGCGCGTCGAAGATGCGGCAGTTCTACTGGGACATGCACGCGATGCGCCCGACCGAGCTCTTCTACGACCCCTGCGGCGGCGTGAAGCACGGCCAGGACATCGGCGCCATCGGGGGCCACAACGACCACGTGCACGTGGCGTTCTGAGCCGACGACGCGCACCGCGTCGCCCTGAAAGAGAAGGGGGCGCCCCGCTCGGCGAGGCGCCCCCTTCGTTTATCGCGTCGAGCGGGCCGTCAGTACGACTCGCCGTAGCACGGGTCGTAGTACGGCTGCCCGTCGTTGAAGTCGCTCGGGTCGATGCACAGGTCGTCGGCGACCGCGCCCGCGGCGAAGTCACGCGTGTCGTGGACCATGAAGCCGACGTTCGACAGCGTCACGAGGTAGTCCTCGATGAAGATGCCGCGGCGGACCCGCGCCTCCCACCAGCCGTACCAGGAGCGGCAGCTCGTGTTCACGTCGAGCTGCTCGAGGAACGGCATGTGGCTGACGCTGCCGACGAAGCTCACGCCCTCGTCGAGGCTCACGCGGAAGAGGAAGACCTCGGAGCGGTAGTGCCAGTAGCCCATGGCGTCGTCGGGCTCCCAGCCGCTCACCGGGATCGCCAGCAGGCTCCGGCTCGCGTAGTAGACGAACGCGTGCGGATCCCACTCGGCCTCGCTCCAGGTGCTCCAGTCGGCGCCGAGGGTGGTCTTGTGGGCCTGCGTCGGCGCGCTCGCGTCGGAGACGTCGAAGATCTGGAACGAGAGCCCCTGGACGCGCCCCTCCTCGTCCGCGTCGCGGCCGATGGTCAGCAGGTGGTCATCGCCGAGGGGGTGGATGTAGCTCGAGTAGCCGGGGACCTTGAGCTCGCCGACCACGCGCGGGGCGGTCGGGTCGGACAGGTCGAGGCTGTAGAGCGGGTCGACCTGGCGGAAGGTCACGACGTAGCCCTCGGGGCCGATGAAGCGCACCGCGTAGATGCTCTCGCCCTCGCCGAGGCCGGTGACGAGCCCGGTCTGCACGAGCTGCGCGCCCTGCTTGCCGAGGACCGTGACCCGGCTCTCGGTGGTGCTGTCGCTGTTCCACCAGCCGAAGCCGTCGGTGGTCGCGACCCGGAGGTGCCCGTCGTACTCGTCGAAGGCGTACTGGTTGATGGCGTAGCCCAGGACCGACCCGGAGGCGGCGTAGCGCGCGATGCCGTCGTCGCCGATGTGGAACTGGTGGATGTGGGTCGTCAGCGGCTGGACGGTGTCGGCGTCCTCCCACCACCAGTAGTAGCTCCAGTTGGTCGAGCCGATGTAGAGGTTGTCGGTCGAGGCGTAGACGTTGCCCCAGTCGCCGATGATGGAGGAGCCGGCGATGGCCTGGCTCGGGTCCGCCACGTCGAGGTCGAGGGTCAGCACGCTCAGGACGTTCTGGCCGCTGTAGACGCTCGGGTTGTAGACGGCGTTGCAGGCGGTGACCGACTGGCCCTCGGCCGGGTCGATGAGGCCGTCGGCGCCGACGACGTAGCGCTTGGCGAGCCAGTGCGAGAGCGGCGTGGCCTCGATGGCGGCGATGTTCGCCTGACGCAGCGCCTCGAAGCGCGCGTCCACCTCGTCCGCCGGCGCGTCCCAGTCGAGGTCGTTCGGCCAGGTGCTGACGCCGTCGACCCAGCTGTAGCTGGTCTGGACGAGGTAGACCTTGCCCTCGATGCGCCGGGTCGCGAGCGAGTAGCCGTCGACCAGGTGCTGCGCGCGGATGGCGGGGGCCTCGGGGGTCGAGATGTCGACGAGGGTCACGAGCGTCGCGCTCCGCCAGCGCCACTGCTCAGCGTAGCCGGTCTCGCCGTCGGTGGTCGTCGGCGCCCCCTCGGGCAGGAAGTCGTAGTAGTTGGCGTAGGACAGGACGACGACGAGCCCGTCGCGCATGAAGAAGCTGGTCGGGTGGCCCTTGATCTTCACCCGCCCCAGCTCGCCGGTCTCGGCCGCCGGCCAGGACTTCAGGACGACCAGATCGTCGCCGAAGAGCGTCACCACGTGGAGGCCGTCGGTCTTGACGATGTCGGCCTCGTCGACGCCCTCGACCTGCACGTTGGTCTCCGAGTAGTCGTCCGGCACCGCGTCGTCGCTCGGCGTGTTGCTCTGCTCGGCGCCGCCCTCGGTGGCGTCCGCGGCGAGCCAGCGGTAGCAGCCGTCGCCGTGGAAGCACTTCTTGTTCTGGTCGAGCTCGAGCTCCATGGCGGTGATCGCCGCCTCACGGAAGAACGTCTCGGCCTCGCCACAGGAGTCGGCGAGCGCGAGCTGCGCGGTCGCCGTCCAGTCGAGGCGATCGCTCGGGGTGATCGTGCCGCCGGTGCTCTTGCCGTCGCAGCCGGTGGCGAGCCCGACGAGGGCGCCCAGCGACAGCGCCACGAGGGCTTGGAGCATCAGGTTGCGGTTCATGGGGACCTCCGTGGAGTGTGCACCGGATGACATTGCATGGATGGTGCCAGCTGAAAAGAGACCCTGATTCAGCGAGTTGCGAATCCTTCCGCAATGGGCGTGTGCACTATTTGCACACATGTGTGGCAATCCTGCCGAGCCGTGGCCGGGTATTGACCCGAGCGCCCAGGCGAGGCACCACTGAAGGCGGCCCCCGGCCCCGGCCACTCCGGGGACCAGCCGCTCGGAGGTGTCGATGGAGAGGGCGATGCGCGTCGTGGGGTTCGGGCTCTGGGCTCTGCTCGCGGCGCTCGCCGGGTGCGGAGACGACGGCGGCGGCCCCGGGGGCACGGACACGCTCGGCGGCGACGCGGTCTTCGGGCAGCACGACGCCGACGGCTCGACCCCCGCCGACACCGTGGCCCCCACGGATTCGACCGCCGTGGACACCGCGACCGCCGACACCTCCCCGGCCGACGTGGTCACCGGGCCGGTCCCCGTGGGCGGCGGCGTCCTGATCGGCGAGATCGACTCGCAGTACGTCAACGTCGCCTTCGCCGCGGCGCGCTTCACGCGCACGATCCCGCCGGCGGACACGAGCGGCACGGTCTACGGCGACTGCCGCGTCACCCAGGTCGACCCGGACCAGACCTCGTACAGCTACGGGCTCGACGCCGGCGCGGTCACCGTCACCAACACGACCCCGAGCGTCACCCTGAGCCCGGTCGACGAGGGCGCCTTCGGCACCGGCTACACCGCGTCGATCCCCGACGACCAGGAGAACCTGCTCCCCGGCGGCGGCGCCATCGTGCTCGTCGCGGGCGCGGGCGGCGCCGACATCGGCCCCTTCTCCGGCGCCTTCCAGATGCCCGAGCCGGTCACCATCGCCTTCCCCGTGACCGGCGTGACCGCCGAGGCCGATCCGTCGAAGTCGCTCACGGTCCTCTGGAACGCCGGCACCGGCGAGACCGTGCTCGTCTCGCTCACCCCCATCGACAACTCGGGACAGCCGATCGCCGGCAAGGGGGCCCTCTGCCTCCTGACGGGGGACCCGGGCCAGATCACCCTGAGCTCGCAGGCGCTGACCGCGCTCATCACCGGCTCGAACGCCAGCCTGATGGCGCTCGCGGTGACGCGGACGCGCACCGGCCGCATCACGAGCGACACGCACATCATCCCGCTCACGGCGACGCGGTCGTCCGCCGGGCCCATCACGCTGCGCTACTGACCCTCAGCGGACGAAGAGGAAGCCCTGGAGCGGGTTGTCGTAGGGGGCGACGTTCCAGCCGTCGTAGCCGTAGTAGCCCGCGCCCTGGTTGTGGCAGCCGCTGGTGCAGTCGTGGACCGGGCAGTTGGCGCCGGCGCACTCGACGCCGAGCCCGATGATGGTGTCGGACGAGTCGCTGCTGTCGCCGTCGCCGGTGAAGCCGACGCGGGTCCGCGTGCCCCAGGGGTTGACGTCGTTGACGTAGCCCCAGCGGTAGTACGTGTCCGAGCTCGAGCCGCCCATCAGCTGGCTCATGACCGCCGGGAAGGTGTTCGAGGCGCAGAGGAGGGTCGCGCACGAGCCGCCGGTCGCCTGGGTCGCGCCGGGCCGCGGCCCGTTGGCGAGGTTCCGGGCCGTGTCGGCGACGTGGCTCCAGCCGGCGCAGTGCGCCAGGTCGCCCATGCAGAGCAGCGACTGGCCGCCGGACAGCTCGTAGAAGGCGCGCGACACCCGGTCGGCGTCGGCGACCGGCGTCGGGACCTCGTTGGAGGTCGTGCCGGTCGCGGTCCAGACGGTCGCGTCGTAGGTGTAGGTCGACGTGCTCGAGGCCTGGAGCACCAGGGTCCAGCCGCCGCCGTCGGTGGTCATGTCGCAGAAGGCCTGGTACGGCTCGCCCGACCCGGTGGGGTCGATCCAGTAGAAGCCGTCCACGTCGGCCCCGGTGGTCGTGTGGATGTCGTTGCAGCTCACGCCGGGGACGGCGACGGCGCAGCCGAGGACCGTCGGGGTGTCGGGGCACGGCGTGTCGCAGCCGGCGACCGCGGAGCAGGTCCCGCCGGCGCACTCGTTCTCCGGGTCGGTGCCGGGCGCGTAGCCGACGCAGGTCCCCTCGGACCCGCTGGCGGCGCAGGTCTCGCACATCCCGCCGCAGGGCTGGTCGCAGCAGACGCCGTCGGCGCAGCTGCCGCTCACGCACTGACTGTCGCTCACGCACGCGGCGCCGAGCGCGAGGGTCGGCACCGGCCGGGTGACGTAGAGGTAGCCGGCGAGCGGGTCGTCGTGCGGGGTGTTGCTCCAGGTCGTGTAGAGGTAGTAGCCCGACCCCGTCCCGTGGGCGCCGCTGGTGGTCGCGTAGGTCACGCAGTTGCTCGTGCAGGCGAGCCCGAGCCCGATGATGGTGTCGGACGAGTCGGAGGTGTCGTTGTCGCCCGAGAAGCCGACGCGGATGCTCGTGCCCCAGCCGTTGACGAAGTTGAGGTAGCCGAAGCGGTGCCAGGCGCCGGCCCAGGTCCCGCTGGTCGCGCCGTTGAGGGCCTCGGGGCGGGTGTTGACGGCGCACTCGAAGGTGTTGCAGGCGCTGGCTGCCGCCTGGGCGCCGGCGGGCACGCTGCCCGTGACGAGCGTGCGCGCGGTGGCGTCGGCGTGGGTCCAGGCGTTGCAGTGGGTCGCGTCGGTCATGCAGAGCATGCTCCGGACGCCCGCCACCGCGTAGAAGCCCTGAGACACCATGTCCTGGTCGAGGCTCGCGTCGGTGACGTTGGTCAGCGGGGCCGACGCCGCGGTCCAGACGCTGTGCCCGTAGGTGTAGGCGGAGCTGCTCGAGGCCTGGAGCACCAGCGTCCAGCCGCCGGTGTCGGTCGTCATGTCGCAGTAGGCCTGGAACGCGTCGGCGTGGTCGCCGCCGTTCGGGTCGAGCCAGTAGATGTCGCTCGGGAGGCCGGGGTCGTCGCCGTGGATCTGCGCGCAGTCGATGGCGGGCGCCGAGGCCAACCCCAGGGTCGCCGTGGCGCACACCCCGGCCAGGCAGAGGCCGGACTGGCAGTCCCCGTCGACCAGGCAGCCCTGCCCGTCGGCGCACAGCGCGACGCAGGAGCCGCCGCAGTCGGTCGCGGTCTCGTCGCCGTTCTTGCCCCCGTCGAAGCAGCTCGGGAGCCCGGCGCCGCCGAGCATGGTCGCTCCGTTCCAGCCGGCCGCGAAGTAGACCCCGGTGGCGGCGTCGCTGTAGACGACCGAGACGCCGGCCGCCGCGCCGGTCCCTCCGACCGGGTGGCGGTCGCAGATGAGCGCGCCGCTGGCGTCCGTGACCGGCACGTCCCAGTCGACGTAGGGATAGGTCGTGCCCGCGGGCGAGGTCTGGTCGGTCCACGGGTCACCGCCGGTCGCGGTGCCGCGGGTCGTCAGGCGGCAGGCGCCGGTGACGTCGCGCAGGCCGAGCAGGACGTTCCAGTACGCCTTGGCGTAGCCGAGCTGCTCGAGGCCGCGGTGGACGGCCGCGCCGAAGAGGAGGTCGTCGGGGTCGGTGATGCCGTCGCCATCGGCGAGGTTGCCGATCCCCTCGGGGGCGACGCTCGCCGTGCCGAGGGCGCCGCAGTCGAGGACGACGGCGTCGTGGTAGAGCCAGACCGGGCCGGTGGTGCTGCCGTCGGTGCAGGAGAAGCCCACGACGAGGGTGGTGGAGCGCTGGCCGCTCTCGTCGAAGAGGAGGTCGATGGGCTGGCCGTCGTCGCCCTTGCAGTCGAGCTTGGCCGAGCAGAACACGTCCTCGAAGGACACGGCGATGTCGAAGAAGCCCTGGGTCGCGCGGCGGGAGACCGTCAGGTCGAAGGTGACCGCGACGTCGGAGTCGGCGAGGCAGGTGACGGCGCGCGTGAGCGGCCCTGGGTTGGCGTAGTCGGCCTCGGCGATGAGCCCGCTCGCGTCATAGAGCCCGTCGAGGGTGAGGGTGACGGTGTTGAGCTCGACCCCGACCGCGGCGTCGCAGGTGCCGACGTAGGACACGCCGCCCGCGCCGTCGCCGTAGCTGTCGGCGCAGAGATCCGTTCGGGACCAGACGGTCTCGCCGTCGCCGTTCGCCACGACGACCGTGTAGCAGGCGTTGGTCACGCCCGGGAGCTCGAGCGGGGCCACGCTCAACGCCACGCGTGCGCCCGGCGTCGACGGTGCCTCGGAGGCGCAGCCTGCGACGACGAGGAGCGCCGCGAGAAATGGGGTGCGATGCCTCATGCGGGTCCCGATGTGTTGGGGTGCGAGTGCGAGAGGCGCGGGCGCGCGTGCACGCCTCCGACCGTATGCCGCCCCCCCGTCGTGCGCAAGCTCAGGCCATGTAACCGCCTGAGATAAATACAATGTCGCCCGGGCGACGAGTCGTCCCCTCCCGTTCCCGAGCCGCGGCTACTGCGGCCCTGTGCACCGCGTCGTAACAGCGCCCTGGGGGGCGCCTTGCCAGCGCGTGGCCCACGCCGCACGATGCGGGGTGATGATCGCCCTCCCCGACACCCGGCGTCTGGCGCTCGCGACGCTCCTGGTCGGCCTGCCGCTGCTGGCGTTGACCTTCGCGATCGGCGCGATCGGACTCACGCTCCCCGAGACCACACCGCCGTGCCCGTTCGTCAAAGCCATCCTCTGCGCCGAGCTGCCGCCCGACGGGCCCTGGTTCGCGGCCGCCCTTGCGCCGGCGTTCAACCCGCTCGACGCCTGGCGCACGTCGGTGTGGCTCGACATGCCGTTCCTGGTCGCCTACGCGACGCTCCTGTCCCTCGGTGCAGCCGCGCTGGCGGCGCGCCTCTCGAACGGCCCGGGACGCGCGCGCTGGGGCGTGGTCGCGCTCTTCGTCGTCGGCGCCGTCCTGGATGTCGTCGAGAACATCGGGATCCTGAGCGCCGTCGGCGACGTCGCCGCGGGCGACGCCCCCTCGGACGCGCTCGCCGCCCTCACGCGGACGGCCGCGACGGCGAAGTTCGCCGCCCTGGGGCTCGGCGCGCTCGGCCTCGCGGGGCTCGCCTGGC
>SBGO01000501.1 GCA_006226565.1 Deltaproteobacteria bacterium
GCCGTCCGCGCCACCTCGGCGCGCGCCTGGGCCAGCAGCTCCGGATCGAGCGCCTCCGGCGCCGGCCGCCGCGGACGCACCGTGCGCACCGTGGCCGGGGTGAAGGACTCCGCCACCCAGCACACGAGCCCGGTCGCCGGCCGCCGCCGCATCGCCTGCGCCTGTACATTGAATGCGGCCAGCAGATCCGTGGATCGGGCCAGCAGCTCGCGCCGCGCCGCCTCGTTGCGCGCCGCCACCCGTAGGACGCCGGTCGCGTCGACGCCGACCATCGCGGTCTCCGCGGCCAGGGTCGGGCCGACCAGCCGCTCCCAGCTCCCGAGCGCCCGCGACACGTCGCCCGGCAGCATCCCCCCTGCTCGTTCCAGGCCCCGCCAGCGCCGTCTCGGTTCCGTCATCGGGCGTCTCGCTCCACGAAAAACAACTCTGCGCAGCATAGCGTCACTGCGTGCTTGACGCAGTGCCCAAGTGCAAGCTAGCTTCCGCGCCCCGTCAGGAGATAACACTCGCTGACGGGCTCGCAGCGCAGCTGTCGCAAGCCGAGAAAATGGCTTGACACCCATCGACAACTGCGGCTTAGTTCCCGGCGCCCAACACGGGCACCCCTTGAAGGCACGTAGCTCAGTGGGAGAGCACTACCTTGACGCGGTAGGGGTCGACGGTTCAATCCCGTCCGTGCCTACCAGGACCCCACCCCCCAAAAGGGTGGGGTCCTCCTATCCAGGACGGCTCCCGTTCCCCCCACAGGACGGGGGCCGTTTTCAGTGGCTCTGGCCCCAATCGGCTGGAGGAGTTCGATGCCGAAGCTTAAGACCCACCGTGGTGCCGCGAAGCGTTTCCGCTTCACCGCCAGCGGGAAGATCAAGCTCAACAAGATGAACCGGCGCCACATCCTGACGAAGAAGACGCGCAAGCGTAAGCGTCAGCTCCGTGCCGGTGGCTACGTGTCTGACGCCGATGCGCCGAACGTGCGCCGGCTGATGCCCTACGCCTGAGCTAGTTCTTCTGAGCCTCACCGGCCCTGCTGGTCGCAGAACGCGACGCGCACAATCGGGCCCCAGTACGAGAGGATGACGCTATGTCTCGCGTCAAGCGCGGCTTCAAGGCACGTCGCCGCCGCAACAAGATTCTGAAGGCCGCCAAGGGCTACCGCGGCGGGCGCAGCAAGCTCTTCCGCACGGCGAAGAACCAGGTCTTCCGCAGCTGGGCGTACGCGTACCGCGATCGCAAGCAGAAGAAGCGCCTCTTCCGTCGCCTGTGGATCGCCCGCGTCAACGCCGCGGCGCGCGCCCTCGGCACGAAGTACAGCGAGGTGATCGCGATGCTCGCCAAGGCTGGCGTCGCGCTCGACCGCAAGGTCCTCGCGGACATCGCGGTCTACGATCCGAGCGGCTTCGAGCGCATCGTGGACTTCGCGAAGAAGGCCGCATAGCGATGACCAAGGCCGACCTCGTCGAAGCGGTCTACTCCAAGCTCGACGGCTTCTCCAAGAAGGAGTCCGCCGAGCTCGTCGAGAGCGTATTCGAGACGATGAAGGAGACGCTCGGCCGCGGTGACAAGATCAAGATCTCCGGGTTCGGCAACTTCGTCGTCCGGGACAAGAAGGCCCGTATCGGCCGCAACCCTCAGACCGGCGAGGAGATCACGATCTCCGCGCGCCGGGTGTTGACTTTCAAGCCCTCTCAGGTCTTGAAGAACGTGTTGAACGTGTGACGATCCCCTACCCTGGGTAGGGGCTCACACATCCGATCCACCGGGCGGGGCGTGGCGCAGTCTGGTAGCGCACTTGACTGGGGGTCAAGGGGTCGCAGGTTCAAGTCCTGTCGCCCCGACCAGGATCGGATTCGTGAGGGGGAGGCAATCTCTGCCTCCCCCTCACTCCTGAACGGGAACATTCGTTCCCCACCACGGTCTGACCGTGGTCGTTCGAGCGGCGCGAGCGCTCATCCCCCTCACGGTGGATCGTCGCTGCGTGTCGCACGTGGTGCCCAGCACGACGTCCCGTCGGTCGCGATTGCTTGCGACGGGGTCGTCGGTTTGATAACGGGATCCATGTATGGTGCTTGCGGTCGACATTGAGTCGCTCCGCACCCGCAAGCTGCGAAAGCAGGTCGGTCAGAAGACCTTCACGCGAGGATGCCAATACTTCGCGAGCGGGCGAGTCGCTGAGGCTCGTCGAGACAGTGACGACATCTTGGGTGTCGTCACTGGGAGCGGACGGGAGGACTACACCGTTCGCATCCAGCTCTCGTCGAAAGACGGGACCATCGTGCGCTCCGAGTGTTCCTGTCCCTACAAGCACGGCATCTGCAAGCACAGGGTGGCGATGGCGCTGGCAGCGCACGCCGACCCGACGCTCAGGCAGGCCGAGAGTGCCGGATGGGGACGAATCCTCGACGAGGCCGAAGAGGTCGCGGCTGAGTACGCGGGTGTCGAGGAAGCGGAAGACAGGCTGGTGGTCAGGCTCGACCTCCCGCTGAACCCTGATGACGTGATGACGGCGCGGCTGTTCCGGACGCGCTTCACGAAGCGGGGTCGCGGATCCGAGCGCGTGCTGCCCGGCCCGCTGCTGCGGGACGCGCTGACCCGTGACGCCGACGTCCTGGGCATCAAGCGCATGGACGAGGTCGTCGCCGCGCGCGTGGCGGGGCTCCTCGAGGAAGACGACGAGGACGAGTCGCGGCTCATCGCGACCAACGGCAACCTCGACATCTTCCTGCGCGCGCTCTCGCGGGTGCAGGAGGTCTACCTCGGCGACACCGACCGGAAGCTCCAGATCCGGCTCGACCCGGTGCGTCCGCGCGTCCGCGTGGACTCGCTGAAGAACCAGGGCCTGTCGCTCAAGATCCAGATCATCATCAACGGCAAGCGCCGGACGCTCGACAAGCGCGCCCGCGTGGCCGGTGAGCCCGTCGCCTACTGGCTCTTCGACGGCGAGCAGACGCTGCTCCCGATGGCCGGGAGCCCCGGCATCGGCACCATCGTCTTCGGCCTGAGCCGCAAGCAGGCGCGGATGCCGCTCCGGGAGGTCCCGACCTTCCTCGAGCGCGGCCTCCGTCGGATGCGCGACATCATCCGGGTCGAGGCCGATCCGGGCGTCCTCCCGGACGTCCACTCGCCCGAGCCGCTGCTGATCCTCGGCGAGGACGGCGAGAACCTGAAGGTCCAGCTGTCCTTCCGCTACGGCGATCCGGTCGAGCTCCAGGTCATGAGCGACGCCGCGCCCGAGGTGCTGCGCGCCCCCGACGGGCACGATCCGCTCTTCGTCATGCGCGACCTCGAGCACGAGCGCCGCGCCCTCGACGCCGCGCGCGCCGCCGGCCTGCCGGTCAACGACTCGCCCGGGACCTTCCTCCTCGACACGCCGTCCGCCCTCACCTTCATCGAGGACCACCTCGACTCGCTCGAGGGGGACTGGATGGTGCTCGGCCGTGAGCGCCTCCAGCGCTTCCGGACCAAGCACCTCACGCCCCACCTCGAGGGGACGATCCGGAGCGGCATCGACTACTTCGACGTCAACCTCGAGCTGGTCGTCGACACCTCGCGCTACGGCCTGGACGCGCTGCTCCAGCTGTACCAGAGCAAGCGCCGCTACCTGGCGCTGGCCGACGGCACGCTGGCGCTCCTGCCCGACGAGTGGGTGACCCATCACCTGCAGATCGCGATGGAGCTGCCGCAGATCCTCGTCTCCGGCGGCATCGGCCGTGTCCCGCGCTACCACGCGCCGGTGCTCGACGCCCTGGTCGGCGAAGCGCCGATTCAGGCCGACGACGACTGGATCCGCCTCTCGACGCGGCTCCGGAACTTCGCCGGGCTCGCCGACACGCCGCTGCCGAACGGGCTCCGCGCCGACCTCCGCGTCTACCAGAAGCACGGCTTCGACTGGCTGACCTTCCTGGGCGAGGCGGGCTTCCACGGCATCCTCGCCGACGACATGGGCCTCGGCAAGACGGTCCAGGCGCTGAGCTGGCTCGCCCGCGAGTACGAGGGCGAGCACGCGGAGCACCCGACGCTGGTCGTGTGCCCGACCTCGGTGGCGACGAACTGGATGATGGAGGCCGAGCGCTTCACGCCGGACCTCGTCACCCTCAAGCTCACCGGGCCGAACCGCGACAAGCTCTACGCCAAGGTCAAGGACGCGCACATCGTCGTCACGACCTACGCGCTGCTCCGGATGGACCTCACGCGGCTCCAGCGGCGCAACTGGCACGCGGTCATCCTCGACGAGGCCCAGAACATCAAGAACCCGGAGAGCCAGACGGCGCTGGCCGCCAAGAAGCTCAAGGCGCGGCACCGCCTCGCGCTGACCGGTACCCCGCTCGAGAACAACCTGCTCGAGCTGTGGTCGGTGTTCGACTTCCTGATGGAAGGCTTCCTCGACGAGAAGAAGAACTTCAAGGCGCGCTACGTGCGCTCGGGCGCCGAGACGCCGGAGGACATCGAGGGGCTGCGCATCAAGGTCGCGCCCTTCATGCTGCGCCGCATCAAGGACGAGGTGGCGAAGGAGCTGCCGCCCAAGACCGAGCAGATCATCAAGGTTCCGCTCATGGCGGAGCAGCAGAAGCTCTACGATCAGGTCCGCGCGCTCACCAAGGCCAAGGTCTACGCGACCATCAAGGAGCGCGGGATGCAGGGCAGCACGGTGACCATCCTCGACGCGCTGCTGAAGCTGCGTCAGGTCGCCTGCCACCCCGACCTCGCCAAGCTCGACATCGCGGCGGACGTCCACGAGTCGGGCAAGCACGAGATCATCCACGAGCTGATCGAGGAGCTGATCGCCGAGGATCACCGCGCGCTGGTGTTCAGCCAGTTCACCTCGCACCTGAAGATCCTGCGCAAGTGGCTCGACGAGCAGGGCATCGGCTACTACTACCTCGACGGCCGCACGCGGAACCGTCAGGACCTCGTCGACAGCTTCAACGACCCCGACGGACCGCCGCTCTTCCTCATCTCGCTGAAGGCGGGCGGCACGGGCCTCAACCTCACGAGCGCCGACTACGTCATCCACATGGATCCGTGGTGGAACCCGGCGGTCGAGGCCCAGGCGACCGACCGAGCGCACCGTATCGGCCAGACCCGGCCGGTGGTGGTCTACAAGGTCGTCGCCGAGAACACCGTCGAGGAGAAGATCATCGAGCTCCAGCAGAAGAAGAAGGAGCTCTTCGACTCGGTCGTCGAGGCCGACGGCATCGGAGGCGGCTCGCTGACGATCGACGACATTCGCTCGATCTTCGACGACTAGGCGCCCCCCTTCCCCGCTCTCGAAGAGACCGCTCGGGCCTGCCCCGCGCGGTCTCTTCGTTTTCGGGGGGCGCGCGTCGGCTCCGCCCGCCCGACCCTCCACGGGAGGGCGAAAACGAAGCGACCGCATGGGCCAGGCCCACGCGGTCGCTCCATCTCCAGCCGTGGGCGGCGACGCCGCTAGGGCGTGGTCGGGCTCGGCGCCTTCTTGACCGGCAGGGGACGGCGCACCGGCTGCACGGGCTTCAGCGTCGGCCCCGCCTTCATCGGCGTCGGCGGCTTGATCTCGATCCCCTTCCCGGGGTGACGGATCTCCGGAGCCGTCCGCGGCGGCTGCTTCGTCGGGTCCGGGACCTTCACGCGGAACGCGTCGACGGCGGCCTTCACCGTGGGATCGTCGGTGACGTTGTTGCCGAGATTGACGAGCTCGAAGTGCGTCGAGTTCCCCGGCGTCTCGGGCGCGTCGTCGAGGGCCTTCAGGTCGGCCTCGATGAGCTGCACCTCGGCCCGCGCCCCCGCGAGCTGCTGCTCCCACATCGAGATCGGCGGCTTGATTCGCCGACTCGGGAGCTTCGCCCCGGGCGCCGGCGGCGTCTCCGGCTCGTCGGCTCGGCTCTTCGCCAGGGTGATGCGCTTGTCGAGCGACTCCACCCGCACGCGTGCGCGCGCCAGGCGGTCTTCGAGGCCCTTCCGCCGGTCCTTGTCCACGATGGGGGCGTTGGTCCCGGTTCCGGCCCCGAGGCGGAGCGTCAGGAACGCGACCTGCTTGCCCTTCATGCCCCCCTGGGCCGCGACCACGCCAGGGCTCACCGTGCCGCCGGGCGAGCGCATCCCGCCCATCGACTGGCTGCCGACGAACACGCGGATCGACGGGACCTGGCTCGAGACCGCCGCCTGCTCCTGCTCGGTCAGGTGGCTCAGCGCGACGATCACGTCGGCGCCCTCGGCGATGAGGGCCGCGACGGCCGCCTTCGCGGCCGGCACCGGGTCCGTCGCCTCCCAACCCAGCTTGCCATCCTCCCCGCGCATGGCCGCGACGGTGCCGCGCGCCCCGCTCGGCGACATCAGGCCGAGCAGGCCAATCTTCAGCCCCGCCCGCTCCACGATGACGTGGGTCGGGAAGATCGGCGTCTTGGTGTCCTCGCTGACGAGGTTCGCCGAGATGAACGGGAACCTGGCGCGCTTTGCCAGCGCGCGCACGGCGTCGAGCCCGAGCGACAGGTCGCGGTCGCCGAGGGTCATCGCCGCGACCTCGCCGGCGCTGTACTGGTCGACGATGAACTCCGACGTCGCGCCCCACGCGTCACGCCGCGAGGGGATGATGCTCGGGGTCGGGGAGAACGCGTCCCCCGTGTCGACGATGAGCAGCCCGTCCCACTTCTCGGAGGCGGCGCGCTCGCGAATCACCGTTGCTTTTCTGGCCAGACCGCCAGAAGGGTTGCTGTGTCAACCACAGGGCTCGAGCTCGCCCATCACGTTCGACGTGAAGGCGATCCCGAGCGTCTTCGCGGCGTCGAGCACGCGGCCGACGAAGGCCTCGTCACGGGCCGGCTCGCCGACGGGCACCTGGGCGACGACATCGGCCGCGACCCGCTCGGCGACCTTCGGCGCGGCGGGCACGGTGGCCGCGTCGGCGGTCGTCGGCGCGCCGGCGGTCCGCTGCGAGCAAGCCGTGAGCACGCCGAGGGTGGCGAGGGTACCGATCCGGAACAGGTGCGAAAGGCGCATGAGCATCTCCGTCGAAGTCGCCGCACTGTACACAAAAAGCGAAGGGGCGGGCCACACGCTCGGTGTGACCCGCCCCTTCAGGGACAGTGGCCCGCCGCGGGGCGGCGAACCGGATGTCCGCTCAGGACCCTGCTACTGGTTGCAGGCGGGGTCCTTGAGGGCCGTGGCGCTGGTGGCCTTGACCCAGATGCCGATCGAGATCGCGTCCTTCTTGCCGTCGTCGTTGGTGTCGACGTCCGGCACGATGAAGGCGAGGAGCGCGCCGCAGTAGCTGCCGAGCTGGGTCGCCGGGTCGCCGTCCTCGCAGGCCGAGGTGTCCTGGTCGGCCGTCTTGGCGCAGGACCACTTGCCGGTGCTGGAATCGAAGGAGACGAGCTTGCCGTCGTCGTCGTTGATGGTGACGCAGCTGGCGTCCATGAAGCCGTTGATGCCGGCGAAGAGGTCGTCCTGGGTGATGACGCCGCCGAGCTTGGCGCCGTAGGCGTCGCCCGTGTCGGGGTCGGTCACGTCGCCGTCCATCGTGAGGCCCTCACCGTTCGGGCCGGTCGCGACCGTCGCCTCGATGCGGGTCTGGGTGATGGCGAGGCTCAGGACCGCGCCCTCGAGGATCGGGATCGAGAGCTGGAAGAGCGAGGGGCCAGCGGTCAGGACGCTGCTCGAGATCTCGGCGCCGGAGAAGGAGATGAGGGGCTCCTTGGTGCCTTCCTTGAAGCTCGAGTTGTTGACCGTGAACGAGGCGGTGCCCGACGCGTTGTTGGTCAGGTCGGCGTCGGCGTCCTCACCGAGGAAGCCGTTGATCGTCACGTCGCTCGAGTTCGCGGCGTCGGTGACGTTCTTGGTCTCGAGGAGGACGACGAGGCTGCCGCTCTCGACCTGCTCCTGGATGGTCGCGTTGAGGTCGCCGATGAGGGTGCCGGCGAGCGCGAGGATGTTGCCGAGCTTGTTGTCGACGACGCCGTCACCGGTGTAGTCGAAGCAGCAGTCGTCAGCGGGCTTCGCGCCGGCCGACGCCGCAGCCTGCGAGCCGAGCGCGAGGTGCGTGATGTAGCTCACCTTGGAGTCGAAGGCGTAGTCGCAGGGATCGCCCGGGTCGGCGCAGGCGGCGCCGGAGCAGATCTGGCCACCCTCGCAGGCGGTCTCGGTCGAGGTGTACTCGCAGGAGGCCGCGCCGGCGTTGTCCGTGCAGGTGCCCGTGGCGGCGTAGGCGACGACGGCCGTGCCGCCCTCGTTGCAGGCCGCGGCCGGCGGGGTCGTGCACGGGTTGGGATCGCAGGGATCCGCCGTCGTGGTGTCGGTCTCCGTCGAGGTGTCCGACTCGGTCGCCGTGTCGCCGCCGACGGTGTCGGTCGTCTCCACGGTGTCGTTCTCCGTCGTGCCGCTGCTGCTGTCGCAGGCGACGAGCCCGAAGGCAAAGACCGCGGCGAGAACGCCCGAGGTCATCCCGTACTTACGCATCTGATTCGCTCCTGGGTAGGTCGAGTTGCGAAAATCCCCTGGGGAAGACCCCCTTCCGCGGACGGTTGTGAGGACGCCCTCCGCAAGAGACTCCCGCTGCTGGTCATGGCTGGCGGACTATAGTGGCGGGTATCGGTCGTCGCAAGACGTTATGGACGCGATTCGAGCGCCTCCAGACGGCGCTGCAAGCGCTCGAGCGCCTCTCGGTCACCGAGCCGCTCGCGCTCGAGGGCGTCGAGGCGCTCCTCGACGCGACCCGCGCGCTGCGCGTCGTCTCCGCGTCCGCGGATCTCCGCGATGGCCGCCTCGGCGCGCGCCTTGACGTCGTCGTCTCCCTCGCGCGTCAGCCGCGCGCGGAGAAGATCCAGCGCCTCGGGATCGCCGAGCTGCTCGAGCCCGGCGATCGCCCCGAACCGGACGCTCGCCGCGCGGTCCTCGAGCCCCGGAGCGATCGCGCGTCGCGCCTCCTCCGTCAGGTCGGGCTCGGAGGCGGCCGCGCGCCCCACCGCCTCGAGGGCCGCCGCACGCACCCGCGGCAGGTCCTTCGGCCCGACG
>SBGO01000576.1 GCA_006226565.1 Deltaproteobacteria bacterium
ACCGCGCGGCGAGCGCCGCCCGGGCGCGCGACCAGCTCGTCGCCCAGGGCCGCGGCGCCGGCCCGTGGCAGCGGTTCCTGGCGGTCGTCTTCCCCGACGACCAGCTCCGGATCCTCGACTACAACCGCGTCGTCGCCGACCTGAACGGCCACGACAGCGAGGCCTTCCTCGCGGCGGTGGGCGAGCGCTTCGAGATCGGCCCGCCGGGCGCGGCGCCGGCCCCCGAGGCGCGCCACAGCTTCGGGATGTACCTCGACGGGGCGTGGCGGCAGCTGACGGCGAAGCCGCACATCGTGCCCGAGGCGGACCCCATCGGCCGCCTCGACGTGGCGATCCTCCAGGAGCAGCTCCTCGGCCCGATCCTCGGCATCGCCGACCCCCGGACCGACGAGCGCATCGACTTCGTCGGCGGCAGCCGCGGCACGGCCGAGCTCGCCCGGCGCGTCGACGCCCACCGCCAGGGCGTCGCCTTCGCGATGTTCCCGACGTCGCTCGACGAGCTCTTCGCCGTCGCGGACGCCGACCTCATCATGCCGCCGAAGTCGACGTGGTTCGAGCCGAAGCTCGGCTCCGGGCTCTTCCTCAACGAGATCGCCCCGACCGACTGAGCCGACGTCCCCCGAAGAGGTGAAAAGAGGGGGTCAGCCCCCCTCCTTTCACCTCCGCTTCCGCGTCTGCCCTGTACAGGGCCTGCGGTGCTGCGGGCTATGCGATGACGATCACATGGCGCTTCGCTGCGGGGGCGCCCGGCGTGAAACGCCTCGCGCATCCCACTGCGCGAGGCGTTTCAGGCGCCCCCTCCGCTTCGCTTGTCAGGCCCAGTCGGACAGATGAGGCAGGTCCCGCCCCCGCCTCCGCTTCCGCCCCCGGCTCCGCTTCCGCTCCCGCCCCAGCACACGCACCCGCCCTGCGGACGGCGCGCGAGTGCCCGCGAGAGTGACCGCGCGCCGCGCGATGTGCCACCGACCTGCCCCTCGCGGCGGGTCGCAGAGACGAAAAAGGCGGGGTCGAGCCCCGCCTTCTTCGTGTCGTGCGCGGGCTCGCGCCTACTGGCCCAGGTCGCCGCCGACGATGACGTAGCCGTCCTGGTTGAGGACGCCGAGGTTGGTCAGGCCGATGGAGGTCCCCGGCGGGAGGCTCGGGAAGGCCGCCGACAGGTCCGTCGCCGGCAGCTCGAAGGGCCCGAACTCCTGGCCGACCAGGAAGCCGGCGAGGATGCCCGGGAGCGCCTCCTCGACGAGGTTGCGGAGGTCGAAGGCCTCGCCGAGGGCGCCGGCGTCCTCCTCGATGACCTCGAAGTCGCTGAAGTTGAGGTCGCCGATCATCAGGCTGAGCCCGTCGGTGCTCGTGACGAAGCCGGCGTCGAAGCCGAGGTCCGCGTAGAGCGTGACGCGAATGGGGCTCCCGAGGGCGGTGCCGGTGAGCTCGACGAAGAGGTCGCCGATCTGCACGCCGAGCGCGCTCGGGTCGGTGGTGCAGGTGTCGAGGGTCGGCGGGAGGAGCCACCGCAGGTTGAGCTGGAGGCCGCTGATCGGGATGGGCAGCGAGCCCTGGGCGAGCGCGGAGACGTCGAGCGGGCCGTCGAGGTAGCCGGTCCACCAGGCGCCGAAGAAGGCGGCGTTGAGCATGTCGCTGCGGAGGCCGATGCCGACCGACGGGTCCCAATTCCACACCAGCGCGTCGCTCGCGCCCTCGAGGCAGCCCGCGCGCAGGATGGCCCCGAGCGGGTCACGCTCGACGCCCTTCTCGCTGTAGAAACCGGCCGAGATGCCGAGCTTGCCGCCCGGATCGGTGAACGCGACGCTGGAGAGGTCGGTGTAGAAGTCGAGGTAGTAGCTGTCGGGCTTCTCGCCGAGGATGGGCGGGATCTCGAAGCTCGTGTCGATGTTGACGATGTCGAAGAGCCCGGCGAGGAGCGGCCCCGCGACCGCCTCGACGATCGGGTTGAGCACCATCGGCGCGACGGTGGTGAGGAGGTCGGCGACCGGGTCGATGACGCCGCCGATGAGGCCGTTGAGGTCGATGACGTCGGAGAGCGCGAAGCTCAGCGTCTGGTTGCCGAAGCCCGGCACGTTGAGGACGCCCAGCGAGAGGACGACGTCCTCGACCGGGTTGATGTCGAGGCCCTCGAGGCTGAAGTCGAAGTCCGCGAAGTCGATGACGAGCGGCGACCCGGGGGTCTTGGCGATGTTGGTGTGCGCGATGAGGTTGATGGCGTCGACCGACAGCCCGCTCAGGAGCGTCGCGTCGCCGTAGAGCTCGGGCGACGAGCCACCGCCGAACGGCAGCACCTGCGCGCAGCCGATGAAGCTGCAGGCGTCGACGGTCACGGTGAAGCTCGCGTGGGCGGAGATCTTCAGGCCGACGGCGATCGCCTTCTGGAGCGCGTCGCCGAAGACGATGTCGAGGTCGAGGCCGCCGGTGCGGCTGTCGATCCCGATCTGCGGCGTGTCGATGCCCGTCACCGCGGTCGAGTCGAGGGTGATGTCGATCTGCCCGTGGAGGTGGACCTCCAGCCAGCTGAAGTTGTCGATGCCGATGGTCTGCGTGCTGTCGACGATGGGGATGGTCTGCTCGAACTGCGAGAGCGCGTCGTCGATGAGCGTGGAGAGGTCGATGGCGTTGCCGAGCAGCACCTCGAGCAGGGTCGCGATGTCGTCGATCGGGTTGATGGCGTGGTCGCCGTCGTCGAGGAACTCCTGGCCGAGCAGCATCACCATGCCGTCGTCGAACTTGAGCCCCTCGGCGTCGGCGTCGACGAAGGGCCGGTAGCCCTCGGAGTACTGGAAGGTCGGCGTGAGCTTCACGGCGTTGCCGGCCGCGTCCTCGGCGCGCGCGTCGATCATGTTGACGCCCCAGTGGGGCGGCAGCGGGAAGGCGAAGGAGCCGTCGGCGGCGACCGTGACGTCGTCGCCGTTGATGGTGAACTCGTCGACCCCGGCCCAGGTGTCGGTGATGGTGCCCTTGACGACGACCGCCTGCCCGGCGCCGGCGAGGGTGGCGCCGCGCTCGGGGAAGGTGATGTCGAGGACGGGCGGGGTCGAGTCGACCGCGATGGTGAGGTCGTCGGTGAGCGCGGGGTACGGCGCGCTCAGCGTCACGCGGAAGGTGAAGCGCCCCTCCTGGAGGAAGCGGTAGCGGTGCTGGGCCTCGTCCATGACCTGGAGCGCCGGGTCCTCGGGGGCGACGAAGACGCCCGGGGCGTCGGCGACGGCGTTGCCGTACTGGTCGACGGTCACCCAGTAGAAGCGCGCGGCGGCGCCGACCGGGAAGGCCGTGCGGTCGGGGTCCACCTTCAGCTCGACGCCGACGACGTCGCCCGGGACCACCTCGAGGAAGGTCGACTCGCGCGGCAGGCTCGGGAAGTCGGCGCTGTCGCACTGAATCTCGAAGCTGCCCGCGACCTGGGAGCCGACGGTGCCGCTGGCGAAGATGAGCGGCGGGTCGCCGTAGGGGGTGCCGGTCTCGGAGACGGGGTTGCCGAACTGGTCGACGGCCGCGCAGCGCACGCCGGTGACGGTGCCGGCGGCGATGGGGTTGTCGTCGAGGACGGGCTTGACGGCGACGGGCTTGCCGGGGCCGACCACGAGGTCGACGCCGACCGGGTCGACCACGCCGGCCTCCGGCACCGCGCAGGCGATGTGGTAGGTGCCGGCGACGTTGGTCGTGACGCTGCCGCCGTTGATGAGGACCGCGCCGTCCGGGGTGACCGTGAACGTGGTCGTCAGCTGGGTGTACTCGTCCGCGCCGAGGAGCTCGCACGTCACGGTGGCCGAGCCGCCGGCGGTGATCTGCGTCGGCTCGACGAACGTCAGGACGCCGTCGACGAGCGTGCCGTCGAGCTTGGCCCCGCCGCAGCCGGCGGCGAGCGCGGGCAGGACGGCGACGAGCGCGAGGAGCGTCGAGGGACGCGGGCTGAAGCGATTCATGGGCGCCTCCCAGGGGCGACGGCTGTGGGGAACGGTGGCGCTTCATACACCAAACTCCCCGCACGAGGGTATGATCGTGCAGGATTTTTCCCGTCTGGCGGCCCCCGCCCCCCGCCCGGGCGTCGCCGCCGATCCCCTGGACCGCATTCTGCTTGCGCCCCAAAGGCCGTCCAAGGATAGTCCCGCGCCATGTCTCGAATCCCGCCGGTCATCGAAGAAGAAGAGCGCCTCCTCAAGACGGTGCGTGACAACGTCCTCCGGCTTCGCGACGCGGGTCCGCGCGCCGACCACCAGGCGACGCTGATTTCGCTCCGCGACAGCCTCGAGGGCGAGAAGCTGGTCGACGACATCGCCAGCATCGTCGAGGCGATGGATCGCACGGCGGCGCTGATGCGGCAGCAGCAGGCGAGCGCGGACGGGGCGGTCGACCTCGACAACCCCTACTTCGGCCACATGGTGCTCGAGGACGACTTCGGCAAGCGCTCGATCCTCATCGGGCGCACGACCTTCCTCTCGGACCGCGTGCGCATCGTCGACTGGCGCAACGCCCCCATCAGCCGCATCTTCTACCAGTACGGCGAGGGCGACGACTACGACGAGGAGGTCAACGGCCGGCCCGTCAGCGGCGAGGTGCTGACGCGGCGCACGATGACCATCAACGGCGGCGAGCTGCGGCGGGTCTCCACCGACGACAACACCTGGGTCCGCGACGGCGAGCGCGGCTGGATCGACGTCCGCGAGCAGGAGGCGAGCCTCGGCGGCGGCGCCGGCACGGCGGTGCGCCCCGACAGCCTCGGCACGACCCACGGCAACCACCGGCGCGACAAGCACCTGCCCGAGATCGCCTCGCTCCTCGACCCCGAGCAGTTCGGCCTCATCACCCGCCCCAACTCCGGCGTCGTGGTCATCCAGGGCAGCGCCGGCAGCGGCAAGACCACCGTCGGCCTGCACCGCATCGCCTACCTCAACTTCCACGACCCGCGCCGCTTCCGCCCCCAGCGGATGATGGTGATGGCGTTCTCGCGGGCGCTCTCGGCGTACATCTCGAAGGTGCTGCCGGCCCTCGGCGTCGAGGGCGTGCGCGTCGAGGAGTACCCGCGCTGGGCGCAGGCGCTCCGGCGGATGCACTTCAAGAAGCGCGTCCCCGACGTCTACTCCGACGAGACCCCGGCCCTCGTCAGCCGGTTCAAGACGCACACCGCGCTCCTTCAGATGATCGACGACCTCCGCAAGACGCGCCACGGCCAGGACCCGGTCCGCGTCTTCGAGGAGCAGTTCACCGACCACGGCTGGATCGCCGAGGGGCTCGCGCGCTACGCGCCCGAGGCCTTCAGCGAGAGCGAGGTCGAGAAGATCTTCCGGTGGTGCACCAAGCAGCACTACATGCGCGTCGACGGCGGCGGCCCCAACGAGCACGAGGTGCCGAGCCTCGACGTCGAGGACGACACCATCCTCCTGCGGCTCCACCAGGTGCTGCGCGGGCCCCTCGAGATCGCGCCCAAGGTGGCGCTCCGCTACGACCACCTGATGATCGACGAGGCGCAGGACCTCGCGCCCATCGAGATGGCGGTCCTCATCGACACCACCGGCAAGCGCCGCTCGGTGACCATCGCCGGGGACGTCGCCCAGCAGGTCATGGACCACCGCGAGTTCACCGGCTGGCGCGACGTGCTGCACGCCCTCGAGCTCGGCCACATCGAGGTGTCGCCGCTCCAGGTCAGCTACCGCTCGACCCGGCAGATCATGCAGGTCGCGCGCGACATCCTCGGCCCGCTCGCCCCCGACGAGCCGGTCGTCGCCCCGCGCGCCGGGGTCCCGGTCGCGCACCTCGCGTTCGACGACATGGGCTCGGCGGTGACGTGGCTCGCGCCGGCGCTCACCGACCTGATGGCGCGCGAGCCGACCGCCAACGTCGCGCTCCTCGCCCCCGACCTCGGGACGGCGCGCGAGTGGTACGGCGTCTTCGACCGCGCCGAGGTGCCGCACCTCGCCCTCGTCGACGACCAGGACTTCTCCTTCGCGCCCGGCGTCGAGGTGACCGACATCCGCTCGTCGAAGGGCCTCGAGTTCGACTACGTGGTCCTGCTCAGCGTCGACGCGCCGCACTACCCGAGGCAGCCCGCCGCGCGGCACATGCTCCACGTCGGGGCGACGCGCGCCGCGCACCAGCTGTGGCTGGTCTCGACCGGGGTCCCCTCGCCGCTCATCCCCGAGGGGCTGGCCGGGCTGGCGTGAGGCGCGCGCACGGCACGCCTTGACGGCAGCTCCGGGAAGCGGTCGAGTCACGGCACGGACGACAACCGCGAGGCGCCGATGGATCCGAAGTCCCTCCCCATCTACAACCACGAGGAGGAGATCCTGCGCGCCCTCGAGCGCCACCGGGTCATCGTCATCGAGGGCCCGACCGGCTCGGGGAAGACCACGCAGCTCCCCAAGATCCTTCTCGCGAACGGCCTGTCGAACGGCATCATCGGGGTCACGCAGCCCCGGCGCATCGCCGCGGTCAGCGTCGCCTGGCGCATCGCCGCCGAGCTCGAGGTCCCCCTCGGCGCCGAGGTGGGCTACGCGATTCGCTTCGACGACAAGACCAGCCGCGCGACCGAGATCAAGGTGATGACCGACGGGATCCTCCTGATGGAGGCCCGGACCGACCCGGACTTCAGCCGCTACGGCGTCATCATCGTCGACGAGGCCCACGAGCGGACGCTCAACATCGACTTCACCCTCGGGCTCCTCCACCGCGCCCTGAGCCGGCGCAGCGACCTCAAGGTGGTCGTCAGCTCGGCGACGCTCCAGCCGGAGATCTTCAAGCGCTACTTCTCCGCCGTGGCCGGCGGCGAGGTGCCGGTGGTGCACATCGACGCCCGCCCCTTCCCCGTCGAGATCCGCTACCAGCCGCCGCCGAGCGACGGGCCCGAGGCGATGATGGACGCCGTCGCGCGCGAGGTCTTCGCCATCGAGAAGGCGCGCGAGCCCGGCTCCGTGCTGGTCTTCCTGAGCGGCGAGGCGATGATCAAGGGGACGCGCGAGCTCATCGAGATGTCGCGGCTGTCGCGCGACATGGAGGTGCTGCCCCTCTACGGCAAGCTGACCCGCGAGGAGCAGGAGCTCGTCTTCGAGGAGCCGAAGGACAAGCGCAAGATCGTCCTCGCGACGAACATCGCCGAGACCTCGATCACCGTGCCCGACGTGCGCTTCGTCATCGACAGCGGGCTCGCCAAGGTCCCGCGCGTCAACCAGAAGACCGGCATCACGACGCTCCGCGAGGAGGGCATCAGCCGCGCCTCGGCCGAGCAGCGCGCCGGGCGCGCGGGGCGGACGGCGCCCGGGCGGGCGGTGCGCCTCTACGGCAAGCGCGCCTATCTCGCGCGCCCCGAGTACACCGACGAGGAGATCCTGCGCCTCGAGCTGAGCGACGTGGTGCTGCGGCTCATCAACCTCGGCATCCGCGACATCGAGGACTTCCCGCTGCCGACGCCGCCCCCGCGGCAGGCGCTCAAGGCGGCCCTCGGGGCGCTCCACGACATGGGCGCCATCGACCGGCAGCGCAACCTCACCCCGGTGGGCGAGCGCATGATGCCCTTCCCGCTGACGCCGGCGCTCGCGCGCATGGTCGTCGAGGCGGGGGACCGCTACCCCGACGTGGTGGACGAGGTCATCACCGTCGGCGCGTTCCTGTCGGCGCGGCCGCCCTACCTCTACCCGCAGGGCGAGGAGGCGCAGGCGCGGGCGGCGCAGGAGCGGCTCGCGCACCCGCTCGGCGACGCGCTCACGGCGGTCCAGACCTTCAAGCTCTACGCGCGCTCCAAGAACCCCGAGGGGTTCTGCGAGGCGCACTACCTCGACCCCAGCATCATGGCCTTCATCCAGAAGGCGCACGGCCAGCTCTGCGACATCGCGCGCGCCGGCGGCATCGAGGTGCGCGGCGGGGGCGACCCGAACGACGTGGTGCGGGCGGTCGCGGTCGGCTTCGCCAACGGCATCCTGCGGCAGCGCGGGCGCGTCTACGACGGGCCGGGCGACATGACCATCGCCATCCACCCGTCGAGCTCGCTCTTCGGGAGCAGCGCGCGCTACGTGGTCGCCGCCGACATCGTGGTGTCGAACCGGGCCTACGCGCGCTTCGTGTCGATGATGCGCACCGAGTGGGTGGTGCAGGCCAACCCCGAGCTCGCGAGCAAGTGGGGGCTCGACACGCGCAAGCGGAAGAAGCGGGAGGAGGAGCTGCCGCAGCCGAAGGGGGCGCCGCAGACGCTCATCCTCGGCGACGTCGTGGTGCCCGTGGTCGTCCGCAAGGGGCGCCCGCTGGTGCGCGTCCCGGCCGAGGAGGCGCCGCGGCTCCACACCGTCAGCCTGTCGTCGGTGCCGGAGCAGGCGCTCCGCTGGCGCGCGCTGCTCGAGCACGGCTACTTCAAATGGGGGCGCGGCTCATCGCTGGCCGAGCTCCTCTGCCTCCTGCCGCACCTGCCGCTCCCGGAGGGCGCGCCGGCGCCCATCCCCGACGTGCCCCTCGGGGCTCTCCTCGAGTCGGACCGCAACCTCCACACCCTCGGGCGCTTCGTCGACCGCGTGCTGGAGCCGGGGCTCCCCCACCGCGGGCGCAACCCCGGCTGGCTGACGCTGGTGTCGAACGGCGAGACGGCGTTCTGGTTCGAGGTGGTCGACGACTACCCGGACGCCCTCGGGACGACCCTCCACGCGGTGCGCGACCTGATGCACGCGCTGCCGCTGCAGGACCCGCTCCACCCGAAGCTCGAGGAGCTGGGCGAGCGGCTCGACGCGCGCATGATCGAGGTCGAGCACGCCCTCGACGCCGCCAAGCGGCTGCTGAAGCGGCGCTGACGCGCGGCCGGCGCGGCCCCTGCGCGCGCCGCCGCTCAGTACAAGAGCACGATCAGGCCGGGGCTGCCGTCGGTCTGGTTCGCGCCGCCCGCGCCGACGCCGGCCTGATAGTCGGGGTCGGCGGTCATCGCGGGGGTCTGCGCCGCGCCGGCGACCAGCGAGCCGCCGGTGACCAGGGCGTCGAGGTGGCCCGAGCC
>SBGO01000655.1 GCA_006226565.1 Deltaproteobacteria bacterium
GGCTTCGGCGGCGGCGGCGGCGGCGGGAGCAGCTATTTCGCGGCGGGCGCGACCGGCGTGGTGAGCGTCCAGGGCAGCGGCACGACCCCGCCCCACACCGGCGACGCCGGCTACGTCGCCGGGGTCGGCGTCGGCGGCACGGCCAACGTCAGCGACACCGGCCAGGCCGGCGGCCCCGGCCTCGTCCTCCTGACCTGGGGGCCGTGACCGCGCTCAGCGCGTCCGGTCCACCGGGAGACGTCGATAGCGGTCGCGGAGCGCGGTCTGCCGGCTCGTGAGCGGCAGCCGCTGGCCGTGGATCCAGAGGCCCTCGACCCGGGTGCTCAGCTCGAGAGGGTCGCCGCTCCAGAGCACCAGGTTGGCGACCGCGCCGGGCGCGACGTGGCCGTGGTCGGCGAGGCCGAAGACCTCCGCCGGGACGCGCGTCATCGCGTCCAGGGCGGCCTGGTGCGGCAGGCCCTCGCGGACGGCGTTGCCGGCGAGCTGGCGGAGCTTCCGCGCGTGATGGCTGGAGAAGGTGCTGAACATCACGGGGACGCCCGCCGCGTGGAGGAGCACCGCGTTGTCCGGGCGCGCCGCCACCGCGTCGAAGCCGCGCGGGCCGTAGACGAGCGGGTCGAGGATGACCGGGACCCGGCGCCGGGCCAGCGCGTCGCGGACCATCCACGCCTCGGCGCCCCCCGCCACGACGAGGCGCAGCCGCGTCCCCTCGGTCATGCGCAGGAGCCCCTCGATGTCCGAGGCGCGGCCGACCGCGACCACGAGCGGGATCTCGCCCCGGGCGACCGGGAGCAGCGCCGCGAGGTCGAGCCGCGGCAGGAGGAAGCCCGGCGTGCGGTTCTGCTCCCACGCCGCCTGGCGCGCGGCGAAGTCGAGGGCCTCGCGGAGCGCCACGTCGAGGGTCTGGAAGGCGGTCGCCCGCGACTCGGCGCGCGCACCGAGGCTCGCGTGCATGGCGAGCGGCGCCCGCTGAATCGCGTCGGCCTGGCGCGGCCCGGCCAGGTCCACCCAGAAGGAGCTGCCGGAGACGGTCCCGCCGGCGGGCACGCTGATGGCCGACGTCACGCCCTCGAGGCGCGTCACCGGGATGAGGGACGAGCGCGGGTTGTAGGCATAGTCCGCCCGCACCGAGGCGCGGATCTGCCCCGAGCCGTCCTGGAACGGCGCCTTGAGGTCGGTGTCGACGGTCGGCGCCTCGAGCGAGACCTCGACCAGCCCGAGCTGGGTGTAGGGATCGACGAGCCCCGGGGTGAGGATCCGACCGCTCGCGTCGACCTCCTCACAGCCGGTCGCGGTCGCCGCGCCGGCGGGGGCCACCTCGGCGACGCGGTCGCCGCTCACGACGACGTCCACGACGCGCTCGCCGTCCTCCCCGGGGAGCGACGCGCCGCGGATGAGCGTGCACGGCGGGCCGGCGGCCAGGGCGTCGCCCGCGCCGAGCGCGAGCCCCAGGAGCAGCATGAAGCGGAGCGCCTTCATCGCTCGACCTCCTGCCCCAGCTCGAAGTCGCTCCACGGCACGCGCGCGGCGTCGCGGTCGATGATCCGCACGCCGTCGACGTAGACCCAGCGCGCGCGGGCGTAGACGCTGAAGGGATCGCGGTCCCAGACGACGAGGTCGGCGCGCTTGCCCACCTCCAGGGTCCCGACCTGGTCGGAGATGCCGAGCGCCCTCGCCGGGTTCACGGTGATCCAGCGGAGCGCGTCGTCGTCGCTCAGCTGCGCGCCGGCCGCCCGCCCGCTGGCGAGCCCCTTGGCCGCCTCCTGGTTGAGGCGCTGGATGCCCTCGCCGGAGTCCGAGTGGACGATGGCGTCCCCGCCGGCCTCGGCGACGAAGGCGAGGTTCTCGGGGATCCCGTCGTAGAGCTCCATCTTGAAGCCCCACCAGTCGGCCCAGGTGGCGACGCCGATGTGGCGCGCCGCCAGGATGTCCCGGATCTTGTACGCCTCGAGCGCGTGGTGGAAGGCCGCGACGGTGACGCCGAACTCGTCGGCCGCCGCCAGGAACGCCAGCATGTCGTCGGCCCGGTAGCAGTGGACCTGGACGAGCGCCCGCCCCTCGAGCGCCGCCGCGAGGGTCTCCATCTTCACGTCGCGGGCGACCTCCTCGGGCTTCTTGCCCCGGTTGTCGGCGAGCCACCGCTGCGCGGCCGCGAACGCCGCGCGGTGCCCGGCGACGTTGCCCATCCGGGTCTGCGGGCCGCCCTTCTGGCCGTAGACGCGCTTGGGGTTCTCGCCGCAGGCCATCTTCACGCCGTCGGGCGCCCCCGGGAAGCGCATCGCCCGCGCCCCGCGCGCCGGCCGCAGGTGGATCGTCACGCCCCGCCCGCCGATCAGGTTGGCCGACCCGGGCAGCACCAGGAGCGTCGTCACGCCGCCGCGCGCCGCCCGCTCGAGCCCGGGGTCCTGGGGCCAGAAGCCGTGCTCGGCCCACACGCCGGCGGTGTTCGGGGCGACCGCCTCGTTGACCTCGTCGGTGGCCTTCACGTGCGGCTCGGCCAGCACGCCGAGGTGCGAGTGGGCGTCGATGAGGCCGGGGGTCACGAACTGCCCCGAGACGTCGAGCACCGGGCCCTTCGGCGTCGGCGCCGTGCCGGCCCCCACCGCCTCGACGCGGCCGTCGACGACCACGACGTAGCCCGGCGCGTAGCGCTCGCCGGTGGCCGTCATCACCGTCGCGCCCTGGAGCGTGAAGGGCCCGCCGACGGCCGGGTCCGGGTCTTCGACCGGCGCGTGGGCGCGCGCCTCGAGCTGCTCGAGGGCGGTCGGCGCCCCGGGATCACCCTCGCGTTCGGCCGCCGGCGCGGTCGCGCACGCCGACCAGAGCAGCGCCACGGCGCCCCACAGCGCCACGCGCGTCGCGGTTCTTCTCATCCTGACTTCCTGTGCCGGAGGACCCGGCGACGACGGCCCGTGAAGGCCGCCGTTCTACCACGGATGAGCCGTCAGGAGCCGGGCGGGCGGAAGAAGTTGTTGACGTAGTTGGGCGTGACGTACTCCGGCTGCGCCTCCTCGGCGCAGCGCTCGACCACCGGCGCGGGCCAGTGGATCTGCCCGACGCACCACATGTCGAGCCACTCCATCGCGGGGTAGGTCACGTCGTACACGAGGTCGGCGTAGTGGAAGACCTTCACGGTCGCGTCGGACGGGCCGAAGCCGTAGTCCTTCCAGTAGTGCACGCCGATCGTGTAGGTGACGCCGTCCTCGGGGACCGAGAGGTTGAGGTTCTCGGGCCCGGCGCCGTCGGTGTCGTCACGGTCGAGGCTGGGGTCGTCCTTGGCGTTCGGGTCGAAGCTGCCCCAGTTCGGGTTGGTGTTGTACCAGAAGACGTCCCACTGCTCGTCGAACCACGGGTCCGGGAAGCCGTCGCCGTCGAGGTCGGGCCCGTTGGCGTTCTGGTGGGCGAAGTGCAGGTCGAGGTCGGTGCCGTTGCCCTCGCCGCTGTCGGACTCGTCGACGTCGCCCGGCGTGTGCCACGTCAGCTCGACGTGGATCGCCTGGTCGGGCTGGACGATGACCGTGTACTCGGCGGTCGGGCACTGCTCGCTCCCCGAGGCGTTGCCGTTCTGGTCGACGACGTCGAGGCGGAAGACGTAGGTGCCGACGATGTCCACGGCGAAGACCGGCTGCGGGTCGGTGGCGGACGGCACGAGCACCGAGGTCGTCCCGGCCGGCGCGGTGCCGTTGTCGGGGCGCGGGCGCTGCCAGAGGTAGTCCTTGACCGCGCCGAAGGGGGCGTAGCTCTCCGAGGCGTCGAGGTGGAGCACGGTCTGCGGGATGACCTCCTCCCCCTCCTCGATGCGGATGACCGGCGTCGGGCACTCGACGTCGGAGCCGGCGCCGCTGACCGCGACCTCGATCTCCGACTCGAAGGCGTTCGAGCCGACGAGGATCGTCCCCTGGTCGGGGATCGGCACGTTGTCGGCGTCGCGCGGGTTCACGGCGTCCGGGGTGAAGGTGACGTCGAGGGTCACCGACTCGTTGATGGGGACCACGATGGGGTGACCGGCGGACGGCCCGGTCTCGTAGCCCTCACCGAGCGACACGTAGTCGAGGTCGAAGTCCGGCGACGAGCCCGGCGCGAACGTCAGCCCGGTCACCTCGAGGGGCTCGGTGCCGCAGCTCTCCAGCGTCAGCGCGATGCGCGCGATGTTGCCGACGAGCTTGCCGCCGAAGTCGACCTTGCGCGGGGTCACGAGGATGCACGGGCCGCTCTTGTTGGCGACCATCGGGACGGCGAGGCCGTTGGCGCCGGTCGTCGGGTCGTCCGAGTAGACGAGCAGCGTCGCCTCGGCCGGGGCCGGGGAGTCGGAGGAGAAGAACGCCTCCACGGTCCGCGTCTCGCCCGCCTCGACGGTGATCGCGTCGGTCAGGTCGACGCCGAGGATGGCGTCGGGCCCGGTGATCTCGAAGCCGTCGCCGCGGACGCCGAAGCGCCCGTCGCCGACGATCTTGAAGCCGCTGACGTTGAGGACCCGCGAGCCGGTGTTGAGGAGCGTCACGGTCTTCGTCTTCTCGACGTTGCGCGGGACGAGCTCGAAGTCGATGGGGGACGGCTGGACGATGAGGCGCGGCACGCCCACGTCGGTGGTCACGACCACCTTCTGGACCGGCGCCACGATGTCGTTGGACTCGAAGACGAGGGTGGCCTCGCGCGGCAGCCCGTCGGTCTGCTTGGTGTAGCGGACCTGCACGTTGACGCCCTTGGGCAGCGCCTCGCCATCGATCGGCATGATGTCGGTCGGCAGCGTCACCGGCAGCGGCATGAGCTCGAAGGCGTCGCCGAAGTCGTCGGTCGCGCCCTCCGGCACCTCGTACTCGAGCCGGATGTCGGTGACCTCGAGGGTGCCGGTGCCGCGGTTGAGGAGGCGGACGCTCTTGAGCGCCGGCTCGCCGGGCGCGAGGGCCGAGTCGGCGATCTCGAGGGTCTCGTCGCCCGGGTCGCGGCCGAGCTGCGGGGCGTCCTGGATGCAGAACTGGTCGCCCGGCTGGCACTCGGTGTTGTTCGGATCGGTCGGGCAGCCCGCCACGCCGAGCAGCAGCCCGAGTCCCAGGGCCAGCCTCGCGGCGCTCACAGCCTGCCGACCTCGATGCCAAGTCCGCATCATCACCACCTGTATCACTCGTATGCGCATGACGGGTCGCGAACGACTACCACCTGGGCGCCGCCACCACAATCTCGGGGCCAGGCGGTCGGATCAAGGGCCGGGCGCCGGATCCCCCGTTCGACTTTCCGTACGGTTGCTCGCCGGGCGACTTTTCATCACCATTTCGCGCTCGGGGCTTGCTTCGGCACGTCGGGTAGTTCAACTTGAGGGCTGAACGGGGGGTCCTGCGCGCGGTGGCGTTTGCTCGGAGACGGGCGGCGACGTATCGCGAACAGGCGCGACTCGACTCGGAGAGCGCGGCGGTCGGCAACGGTCCAGGCAGCCTCCGGCGGACCGATTGCCCGTTGGCCCAGGCGCGTGCTACCGTGCCGGTGGGCCGGTTCAATCGCGTCCGACGAGGGCGCAACTAGCGTCGGGAGACCTCCATGTCGTACTGGGATGTCTGGAAGAAGAACGTCGGGGTGGTTCGCGAAGTGCACGTCACCAAGCTCCAGACCACGACCCTGAACCCGCCGAACCCGGGACAGCTCAAGACGCTCTCCCGCGAGCAGGCCCAAGCCACGCCGGGACAGCTGCAGGCGTGGAGCAAGGGCGCGCCGATCACGACCCCGGGTCAGATGACCCAGATCGCGCAGCGCAAGGTCACGACCATCGCGCTCGTCGCCACCGTGGGCATGGCGCCGATCATCGGCCTCATCGGCCTGCTCGCGCCGCGCCGCGTGGTCAAGAAGGACCTCCAGGTCTCGAACTTCGGCCCCAACGCCCCCGGGCAGCCGGCCAAGGGCGCGATCGCCGGGCGGCGCAAGTTCGATCCCTACGGCGACTTCAACTTCGTCGTGGAGATCCAGGGCGTGGCCGTGGGCGCGTTCCAGAAGGTCGACGGCCTGAACGTCGACATCGACATGATCGAGTACAAGGACTCGGTCGACCCGCACCCGCGCAAGCGCCCGGGCATCTACCGCTTCGGCAACATCAAGCTCACCAAGGGCGTGATCGAGAACGCGACCCTCTGGGAGTGGTGCCAGCGGATCATGGCCGGCAACATCGACCGCCGCAACGGCAGCATCCGCATCCTCAACGACACCGGCGACAAGACGAAGCCGGACGTCAGCTACGACTTCTTCCAGGCGTGGCCGTGCAAGTGGTCGGGCCTCCGCATCGACGGCAAGGGCGGCGCGACCCTCGTCGAGGAGCTCGAGCTCGCCATCGACCACTTCACGAAGGGCAAGTAGCATCCGACGGCGCGGCTCTCCCGACCGCGCCCCGACGCCCACGAGAGGCCGGCACGACCCAGCGTGCCGGCCTTTTTTCATGCGCTCGCTCGGCGGGCGCTGAATACAACCTCCCTCGCATCCCACTCCGACGGAGCGGAGCAGGCTCCGCTCCGTCGGAGTGGGAACCCTCGTGCGGGGGAGGTTGTAGGCGCCCACCTCCCGCGCTTGCCCCCTATCCGCCTCCGGCGGTCCCCCACTCCGTGGGGGGAAGGCGTGTCGGCTTCGCCGACGGGCCAGACCTCGCTACAGGAAGCTCAGAGGGTCGATGTCGAGGCCGACCTGGACGCCGGGGGCGAGGCGGCCCTCGCTCCAGGTGGGGCGCGTCGTGGTCAGGACGTGGTGGAGCGCGCCGCGCTGCTCGGCGTTGACGAGCACCTGGAAGCGCCAGCGGTGCTTGACCTTCTCGATGGGCGCGGGCTGGGCCGGGAGCACCCGGACGCGGCCCATGAACGGGGCGGCGGCGGCGGCCAGCGCCCGCTCCAGGGCCACGGCGCCGCGGCCGACGTGCTCGGGGTCCTTGCCCGAGAGGCGGAAGAGCGCCAGGTGCGTGGCCGGCGGGAAGCGGCGCGCGGCGCGCAGCGGCAGCTCCTCGGCGAGGAACGCGCGCGTGTCGTGGTCGACCGCGTGCCGGATGGCGTACTGCTCGGGGAGGTAGGTCTGGATGAGCACGCGCCCGGGCTTGTCCGCGCGGCCCGCGCGCCCGGCGATCTGGGTCATCAGCTGGAAGGTGCGCTCCGACGCCCGGAAGTCCGGGAACCCGAGGCCCAGCTCGGCCAGGAGGACCCCGACCAGGGTCACGTTGGGGAAGTCGTGCCCCTTGGCGACCATCTGGGTGCCGATGAGGACGTCGACGTCGCCGCGCCGAAAGCGCGTGAGCAGGCGCTCGAGGGCGCGCCCGCGGGTCGTGTCGCGGTCCATCCGCGCGAGCCGCGCGTCGGGCAGCAGCTCCGCGAGCCGCGCCTCGACCTGCTCGGTGCCGAAGCCGACCTCCTTGAGGCCGTTCTTGCCGCAGGTCGGGCAGACCGCGGGGCGCGGGCGACTCTCGTCGCAGAGGTGACACACCAGGCGGTTCCGGTGGCGGTGCCAGGTGTAGGTCACGCTGCAGGCGGCGCAGTCGAGCTTCGCGCCGCACTCCTGGCACAGAAGAAAGCTCGCGAAGCCGCGCCGGTTCAGGAAGAGGATGACCTGCTGGCGCTCGGCGACCGTCTCCCGGATGGCGTCGAGCAGCGGGACCGAGAAGAGGCGCTCCGGGTCGGCGTAGGGCGCCGTGCGCAGGTCGACGACCTCGACCCGCGGCATCGGCCGGTCGAGCACCCGGTCGGCGAGGCGCACGAGGTCGAGCTTGCCGCGCTCGACGTTGGCCCACGACTCCGCCGAGGGGGTCGCCGAGCCGAGCACGACCGGCGCCCCGGCGAGGTGCCCGCGGACGAGCGCGAGGTCGCGCGCGTGGTAGCGCGGCGACGTGTCCTGCTTGAACGAGGGCTCGTGCTCCTCGTCGACGATGATGAGCCCGAGGTCCCGGATGGGCGCGAAGAGCGCCGAGCGCGCCCCGATGACCACCGGCAGCTCGCCGGCCGCCACGCGCCGCCACTGCTCGTGGCGCGCCTCGGGGTCGAGGCCGGAGTGCTGCACCGCGACGCGGTCGCCGAGCCGTGCCCGGAAGCGCGCCACCAGCTGCGGCGTCAGCGCGATCTCGGGGACCAGCACCAGCGCGCCCTGCCCGCGCGCGAGCGCGGCGCCGATGGCCGCCAGGTAGACCTCGGTCTTGCCGCTCCCGGTGACGCCGTGGAGCAGGAAGCCGCGGTAGCCGCCGAGCGCCTCGGAGACGCGCGCGACCGCGGCCGCCTGGGCGTCGGTCAGGGCGGGCGCGGTGTCGGGCGAGACCTCGAGGGCCTCGAAGGGATCCCGGTGGACGGCCCGCCGCTCGACGGCGACCAGCCCCCGCTCCTCGAGCCGCCGCACCACGTCGCGCCCGACGCCGGTCGCCGCGCGCAGGGCGTCGACGGTGGGCGCCTCGCCGGCCTCCTCGAGCCACGCCAGGGCCGCCTCCATGCGCGCGCCGAGGCGGTCGACCGCCGCCGGCCCCGGGATCGGGAGGCGCTTCACCCGCTCCTCGAAGCGCCGCTTCGGCTCACCGATCTCGTCGGGCGCCGTGCCCGCGAGCCGGGGCGGCAGGAGCAGCGCGTAGCACTCCCCCGGCGGCGCCAGGTAGTAGTCGCTGATCCAGCCCGCCAGCTTCAGCGCCAGCGGGTCGACCACCGGCTCGCGGTCGAGGACCTGGAGGACCGCCTTGGCGCTGCGCCCGCCGAGCTCCGCCGGGGCCGCGGTCGTCGGCCCGAGGACGACCAGGCCGACGAGCCGCCGCGGGCCGAAGGGCACCTGCACGCGACACCCTGGCGCGACCTGCGCGCCGGCCGGCAGCCGATAGGTGAAGAGGCCGTCGACCGGCAGCGGCACCGCGACCTGGACGTAGCTCGTCCCGTCGCTCACAACGTCGTGCCAGGCGACCCGGGCTCGGGCGCCGGAGCCGGGGCCGGCGTCGGGGCCGGCGGCGTGGACGGGGCC
>SBGO01000094.1 GCA_006226565.1 Deltaproteobacteria bacterium
CTCCGGCGCCCTCGCCGGCGACGCCCTCGCCTGGGGCCCCGAGGCCGACGTCATCCTCACGGGCACGGTCGTCGTGGCCGCCGGCGACACGCTCGACATCGCCGCCGGGACCCGCGTCCTGGCCGCCGACCGCGTGAGCGTCGAGGTCTCCGGCACCGTGAAGGCCCACGGCGACGCGGACGCCCCGATCCTCTTCACCGCCTCGGGGGAGGCCTGGGGCGGGCTCCGCCTGCTCCCGGGAGCGGTCGGCGAGCTCGACGAGACCTGGCTCGTCGCGGGCGGCGGCGACCCCGCGCTGAGCTTCGGTCACTCCGGCTCGCAGCCGGTGGTGTGGGTCGCGGCGGCGCAGCTGACGATGCGCGGCGGCGGCGTCCTCGACAGCCCCGGCAAGGCCTTCGGCGCCCAGGACGCCGACCTCACCCTCGAAGACGTGCGGGTCGCTCGCTGCGACACCGGCGGCGAGCTCGAGCGGACGCACCTGGTCGCCGACCGCCTCCACGTCTCGGAGATCCCCGACGCCGACGGCGTGGTGGAGGACGACGACAACGACGGGATCTACCTCCGCGACGCCAAGCTGGTCGCCGGCGAGGCGGTCGAGTCGGTGCTGCGCGACTGCGTCTTCGCCGTCGGCGAGGACGACGGCATCGACCACAACGAGGCCCTCGTCCGCGTCGAGCGCACCTGGATCGAGGGCTTCTACCACGAGGGCGTGGCCGCCTCGAACGGCCGCCGGATCACCGTCGTCGACAGCGTGGTCCGCGGCTGCGAGCAAGGTATCGAGGCCGGCTATGGCGCCCCCGAGGTGCGCGTCGATGGCTCGATCGTGACCGGCAACGGCGCGGGCCTGCGCTTCGGCGACAGCTACGACTGGGACGACGAGGGCACCCTCGACGCCACCGGCTGCGTCGTCTACGGCAACGACGTCGACGTCCGCAACTTCGCGCGCGGCCTCGGCGGGCCCAAGCCCGACGCCGTCATGGTGAGCTGCTCGGTCGTCGGCGACCCGGCCTGGGTCGGCGTCGCCGGCAACGTCGCCGGGCCGCCCGAGGGGCCGTGGGCCGCGGGCTGCCCCACCGGGCCCGCGCTCGACGCCGCCGCCTGCCCCGGGGTCGCGCTCGGCCCGGCGTGCCCGACCGCGACGAGGTGACGCGCCCCCTGGAGGTCTGCAACCTGGCCTCGGTAGACCCGCTCGTCTACTGTGGGTGGGATTGGCCGCCTCCGGAGGGCTCATGCGCGGGATCGCCCTACTCGCTCTGGTCGTGACGTTTGGACCGGGCTGTCTGTCTCCCAGGCACGGCGGGGTCGCGGACACGCTGGGCTCGGGAAGCGCCGCCGACGCGCTCGACGCGGAGGACGCTACACCGCCGGACACCACGGCGGACGACGCCGTGACGGGCGTCCCGTGCCGCCAGACGGCCTTGGGCGCTACGGGCGTCGTGTCGTTCTACGAGAACTGGGCCCACGTCACGCCGGTCGTCCTGGACGGCCGCGCGCTTCGAGGTGAGCGCGCGCGTGCCGGGGCGGAGGGCGTCGACTTCGTCACCCACGACCTCCTGGCCGGGACGGAACGCGTCGTCGGCCCGATCGACGACCTCATGATGCTCGTCGACGGCCGTGACGGGGCGGCGATGTACGTCACCTTCGAGGGCGAGTCGCAGCGCCTCGCGGTGGGCTACGTCGGTCCGGATCAGCCCGAGCCCGTGGCGCTCCTCGAGCGGCAGGGCATGCTCGGGGACGGGCCCCAGCTCGAGCCGGTCCCGTTCACCTGGACGCGCCCCGTCCGCTGGGTCGAGCGCGGGTTGGCCGTCTGGTGGGAGACGGAGACGCCCGCCGACGAGCCGTGGGCGCGCTATCTCCGGGTCCGCGCCGTGCGCTCGGGCAGCGTCTTCACCGTGTGGGAGGGCGAGGCCGGCGCGCGCGGTGGGCTCTCGCTACGCAACGGGCGGGCCCTCTGGGCGCACCAGTTCGAGGGGCCGGTGCAGCTCTGGCTCGCCGACCTCGACGACGAGGTCCCCACGCCACGAATGCTCAGCGACGAGGGCATCCAGGACTACGCGCTGACCGACGACGCGGTGTGGTGGATCTCGGGCGGCTACGGGGGCGGTCGCGTCCTGCGCCTCGACCTGGCGAGCGACACGATCAGCGAGGTGGATCCCGGCCCGTGCCTGCTGCTCGCGGGCGGGGAGACGCGCGTCGTCACGGTGTGCGCGGAGCACGACATGGTGCGACGCGCGGACTTCGGGCTCATCGCGGGGGCGCGGCCGGTCGTCCTCGACGGCACCCACCGGACCGTCCTGCCGGTAGGCGGCGAGGCGGACGTCACCGGCCCTGCGCCGACGGGCATCGCGCTGGCCGGGCTCCGCGTGGCCGGGGGCCGCGTCGTCTGGGGCGAGTACCCGCCGATCGAGTACGTCCCGGGCGTCTCGTGCCATCCCGGCCCGGGGGACGCGACCCTGCGGCTGGCCGAGCTCGACGCGCAGGGCGGGGTCGACGCGATGCACGCGGTCAGCCCGCTCGCCGTCGGCTGCTGGTGCTGCAACGACGGCGGCGACGTGCCCGCGCCGGACATCCGCCTCACCACCGAGGGCCTGGCGTGGAACTTCGCCCTCACGGACCCGCGCGACGCGCCCGACGACGGCGTCGTGCCCATCGGCTGGCTCCTCTTCGACGCGTCCTGCCAGGCGCCCTGAGCCCGCGCGCCGCGGACGCCGAGGGCGGACCGAAAAAAGATGAAATGACGGCGAAATGGCCCCGCGCGGGCGGGGATATGGTATCGCGAAGCTCGACTCGGGGACCTGCCCGGTCCTCGTACGACGTGCGGAGCGAGGGCCATGGAAGCGATCGTCGCCTTGAACAAGGTGGTGAAGGACTATCCCTTGGGGAAGCTCACCGTACAGGCGCTGCGCGGGGTCGACCTGACCATCGCGCCGGGTGAGTTCACCGTCATCGCGGGACCGTCGGGGAGCGGCAAGACCACGCTCCTCAACATGATCGGCTGCGTCGACGTGCCGACCACGGGGAGCGTGACCATCGCGGGGCGCGAGACGGGCAAGCTCAAGGACCGCGCGCGGGCGAAGCTGCGGCTCGAGAAGCTCGGCTTCATCTTCCAGACCTTCAACCTCATCCCGGTGCTCTCGGCGGCGCAGAACGTGGAGTTCCCGCTGCTCCTCCACGGGCGCCTCGGGACGCGCGAGCGCCAGCGCCGGGTGGCCGAGCTGCTCGAGGCGGTGGGGCTCGCCGAGCAGGCGCGGCAGCGGCCCAACGAGCTCTCGGGCGGGCAGCGTCAGCGCGTCGCCATCGCGCGCGCGCTCGTGACCGAGCCGGCCATCGTCCTCGCCGACGAGCCGACCGCCAACCTCGACTCGGTGACCGGGCTCGCCATCATCGACCTGATGAAGGAGATGAACGCGCGCCGGAACACCACCTTCATCTTCTCGACCCACGACGAGCACGTGATGGCCCACGCGCGCCGCATGGTGCACATCGCGGACGGCAAGCTCGCCGAGGACCGCGCCCTCGCGCCGCCCGCCGCGACGGCCGAGGCGCCCGAGCCGGGAGCGACGCCATGAGAGGGCTCGCGCGGCTCCGCATCCTGTTCCGGATGGCCTGGCGCAACCTCTTCAACCACAAGGCGAAGAACACCGTCGTCGGGCTCCTGATGGCGTTCGGCGCGTTCCTCGTCGTGGTCGGCACCTCGACCCTCGCCAGCATCGAGAGCGCCATGACCCGGAGCGTGACCGGCAGCGTCGCCGGCCACCTCCAGGTGTACAGCGACCAGGCCCGCGACCAGCTCGCGCTCTTCGGGGGCGGCTTCATGGGCGCCTCCGACGTCGGCACCCTCCCCGACTTCAGCCAGGTCAAGACGACGCTGCTCGCCGTCGACAACGTGAAGGCCGTCGTCCCGATGGGCATCGACGTCGCCGAGTTCTACACCCAGACCGAGCTCGACCACGCCATCGAGTCGCTGCGCAAGGCCCTCGACGCCGAGGACGACGCCAGGGTCGCCCGGATGGAGCACAAGATCCGGTCGATGGCGACGCTCATGGCGGAGGAGTTCGGAAACCGCCGCAAGATCATGCGGACCAAGGCCGAGATCGACGAGCAGCTGGCCGGCATCCGCCGCGCCACGGAGGACGCCTTCTGGCAGGAGCTCCGCCGGGACCCGGTCGCCGGCGTGACCTTCCTCGACACCAAGCTCGCGCCCCTCGTCGACGAGAACGAGGGCTACGGGATGCAGTACATCGGGACCGATCTCGACGCCTTCGTGAAGAGCTTCGACCGCTTCGAGCTCGTCCAGGGCACGCTCGTCCCGTCGGGGCAGCGGGGGATGCTCGTCAACCAGCACTTCTACGACAACTCCCTCCGCAACCGGGTCGCCCGCATGTTCGACCGGCTGCGAAAGCAGCTCCACGAGAAGGGCAAGACGCTGGCGGGCGACCCGCTGCTCCAGAACACGGTCAAGCGGATGGTGCGCCAGTATCGCCGCATCACCTTCCAGCTCGAGCCCGAGGAGGCCGAGACCCTCGAGCGCGACCTGAAGGCGCTCCTGCCCGAGGTGAAGGGCAACCTCGACGCCCTCGTCCAGGCCTTCCTCGACGTGAACGACGCCAACTTCGACGCGCGCTACGCCTTCTTCCAGGAGAAGATCGTCCCGCACATCGAGCTCTACCTCTTCGACATCGGCGACGTCATCACGATCCGCTCGTACACCCGCTCGGGCTACCCGAAGTCGGTCAACCTCAAGGTCTACGGCACCTTCACCTTCCACGGCCTCGAGGAGTCGGTCCTCGCCGGCGCGCACAACCTCATGGACATCATGACCTTCCGCGACCTCTACGGGGTCATGACCGACGAGAAGCGCGCGGAGCTCGCCGAGATCAAGGCCGAGGTGGGGCTGGCCGACGTCAAGGCCGAGAACGCCGAGGACGCGCTCTTCGGGGAGGCGTCGGACGTGGCGGCGACGCCGGTCGCGACGACCTCGACCTTCGACGAGCTGGCGGAGCTGAAGAAGGCCGCCAAGCAGGGCGACGCCGCCGCGGTGGAGCGCTTCACCCAGGACGACATCGACCACGGCCTGGCGCTCAACGTGGCGGTGCTCCTGAAGGACCCGAGCCGCCTCGAAGAGACGTGGGGCGCGCTCTACGGGGCGATCGGGCGGGCGAAGCTCGGGCTCCAGGTGGTGGACTGGCGGATCGCGACCGGGATGGTGGGGCAGTTCGTCTCCCTCGCCGGCGTGGTCCTCTACGTGGCCCTCATCATCATCTTCATCGTCGCCATCTTCATCATGAACAACACCATGGTGATGGCGACCATCGAGCGGGCGACGGAGATCGGCACGATGCGCGCCATCGGGAGCCGCCGCCTCTTCATCCTCGGCCTCTTCTTCTGCGAGACGGTCATCCTCGGCGCGGTCGCCGGGGTCGTCGGTGGGCTCGCCGGCTACGGCTTCATGGCGCACCTCGGCAACGTCGGCATCCCCGCGCCCAGCGACGAGCTCATCTTCCTCTTCTCCGGCCCGCGCCTCTTCCCGACCGTCGACTCGGGGCAGGTCCTCGTGGCGCTCGCGCTCATCGTCGTCATCAGCGTGGTGGCGACGCTCTTCCCGGCCTGGGTGGCCACCCGCATCCAGCCGATCGTCGCCATGCAGGCGAAGGAGTAGCGCGATGCGAGCCATCCTCAAGATCGCCTTCCACAACCTGCTCCAGGCGCGCCTGCGGACGACCATCCTCACCCTGGTCCTGGCCGGCGTGACCGCGCTCCTCGTGGTGATGGGGGCGCTGTCGCAGGGCTTCACCGACACGCTGAGGACCAACGCGACGGCGCTCTCGTCGGGGCACGTCAACGTCGCCGGCTGGTACAAGAGCAAGGCGACCGACGCCTGGCCGCTCATCAACGACGTCGGAGAGATCGAGCGCATCGCCAAGGAGAACACCCCGGGCCTCGACTACGTCGTCCGGCGGGACCGCTCCTGGGCCAAGCTCATCAGCCGGGACCACAGCTTCTTCGTCAGCCCCTCGGGGATCGACATCACGGCCGAGCGGCGGCTGAAGAGCATCCTGAAGCTCGCGCCCGAGAGCGCCTACAAGGACGGCGGCCAGGACGCGCCGGTCGGCTCCTTCGACCGCCTCGTCGAGCCCCACACCGCCATCCTCTTCGCCTCGCAGGCCAAGCGCCTCGGGGTCGGCGTCGGCGACTACGTGACGCTGACGTCGCCGACCGGGTCGGGGCGAACCAACAGCATCGACGTGACGGTCGTGGCGGTCGCGCGCGACATGGGGATGATGAGCAACTGGAACATGTTCGTCCCCAGCGCGGACATCCACGAGCTCTATCAGACGGCCGACGACACCTCGAGCGCGGTGATGATCTACCTCGACGACCCGACCGAGGCCGAGGCGGTGATGGGGCACCTGCGCGAGGTCTTCGCCGCCCGGGGCTACACGGTGATGGACCACCAGCCCCAGGCCTTCTTCTTCAAGTTCGAGACCGTCGCGGGGGAGGACTGGACCGGGCAGAAGCTCGACCTGACCATCTGGAGCGACGAGGTCTCCTACATCGACTTCATGTCGACGGCCCTCGACTCGGTCACGGCCATCCTCATCGTCATCCTGATGGGCATCATCGCCATCGGCATCATGAACGCGATGCTGATGAGCGTCCGGCGACGCACGGCCGAGATCGGCACGGCGCGCGCCATCGGCATGACCCGGAGCGGGGTCCTGGCGATGTTCGTGACCGAGGCGCTCCTGCTCGGCCTCTTCGCGTCGCTCCTCGGCGCGGCCCTCGGGGCGCTCCTCGCCAACGGCATCGACGCGGCGCAGATCCAGCCGCCGCCGATGGTCTCGGCGCTCTTGATGAGCGACACGCTGCACCTCAGCGTCGACGGCGGGCAAATCGTTCGGGCGGTCGTCGTGTTCACGCTCGTGACGGGGCTCGCGGCCGTCTCCCCGGCCATCCGCGCCGCGCGCCTCGAGCCCGTCACCGCCATCCACCACACCAGCTGACCGGAGCGCTGCCCCATGCGTGCCGCCCTCGCGACCCTCCTCCTCGCCACGCTGCTCGCCCCTGCGGCCTCCGCCGCGCCGCTGTCGCCCGAAGAGACGCAGCAGGTGCTCGTGCACCTCGACGACATGCAGCGCAACGGCGGCGACTACAAGGCGCTCATCTACCTCGAGAGCAAGCAGAAGGACAAAGAGGACCTCGTCTATCAGCTCGTCGCCTACCGCCGGGACGCCGACGACAAGCTGATGATGCTCTTCCTCAAGCCCAAGACCGAGGCGGGAAAGGGCTACCTCCGCATCGACAAGAACCTCTTCATGTACGACCCCACCACCGGCAAGTGGGACCGCCGCACCGAGCGCGAGCGCATCGCCGGGACCGACTCGAACCGCGCCGACTACGACGAGTCGCGGCTGGCCGAGGAGTTCGTCCCGACCTACGTCGGCGAGGAGAAGCTCGGCAAGTACGCCGTCCACCACATCACCATGAAGGCGAAGTCGGACGCCGACGTGGCCTACCCGGTGATGGACATCTGGGTGGACCAGGCGACGGGCAACCTGCTCAAGCAGCAGGAGCGCGCGGCGTCCGGCAAGCTCATGCGGACGACCTACTACCCGAAGTGGGACAAGCTCTGGAGCCCGTCGAAGGGGGCCGACGTCTACTTCCCGAGGGAGATCCGCATCTTCGACGAGGTCGAGAAGGGCAACCGCACGGTCGTCGCGATCCAGGAGGTCGATCTGAGCGCGCTGCCGCTCAACATCTTCACGAAGGCCTGGCTCGAGTCGAAGACGCGCTGAGCACGACGCCGCGCGCGCGCTCGGCGGGAGCATGTCGCGCCGCACCAGAACAAAATGGTTCACCTGTGATAGGAGATTGACATCGCGTCACTGCGCTGCTCACTTCGCCATGTGCCGCGCGTCCCGCGATGCACGCCTCAGCCCCAGGAGTCCCCCATGCTTCGCCATGTCCTCGCCCTCGCCTTCGCCGCTTTCCTCCTCCTCCCCGCCGCCTGCGACACCGACGGCGTCTGCGCCAAGGGTGAGACGTGCGACTGCAGCGGCGCCGGGACCTGCACCTGGTCCTGCGACGACGGCGGCTGCAACTACATCGCCGACGGTGCCGGGACGGCGTCGTTGGGCTGCAACGGGGGCGGATGCTCGCTCACCGCCACGGGCGCGGGCACGGTGCAGTTCACGTGCAAGGGCGGCAACTGCACGGCCAACACGTCGGCCCAGGGCGACCTCAACCTGTCCTGCAGCGGCGGCGGCTGCGACGTGACCTGCGGCGGCCAGGGCGAGTGCAACATCACCCAGTGCTCGGCCTGCACCTGCGACGAGACAGCGATCACCGCCTCGTGCTCGGTCGAGTAGCGACCGCGAGCTGACACGGCGCTCGCGCTGTGGGATCGTGAGGCATTGCGCCGCGTGCTCCGGGCACGTGGCGCGCCGAAGCCCACGACCGCCCGGCGCGAGCGCATGTCCGAGACCCCTGATGCCCGCCCCTCGCGCGACGCCCTGACTCCGCTGGGCGTCGGCGCGCTCCTCCTCGTGGTCGTCGCCGGCGTCGGGCTCGCGACCCAGGACGCGGCGAGCACGGCCCTCCAGGTCATCACGACCCAGAGCCGGAGCGCCGCCCTCATCGCCATCGGCGCGGCCGCGATCGGCTGGGGCGTGACCCGCGGCTCGCGGCTCGCGGTCGCCGGCGGGGCGCTGCTCTTCGCCGACCTCGTCGGCCGCCTCGTGACGCTCTTCGTGCTCCTCGCGCAGGCGCGCGGGGTGCTGCGCCCGTGGTTCGTCTTCGAGGCGGTGTCGGTGGTCGGGATCGCCCTGGTCGCGTGGGACGTCGCGCTCGCCCGCCACGCCGCCCGGCGCCCCCGCCTGGGCTTCGCCGGCGCCACCGTCGCCGCGCTCGGCGTCGTCG